>NZ_DCRG01000032.1:0-518007 GCF_002325125.1 Sphingobacterium sp. UBA1498 | reverse complement strand
TTGAGACAGCCTCTTTTTTATATATCCGTTATAAACAACCTACCCAAACACTTCTTTTAACTTGCTGGTCTGAAAATCAACTAATTTTTGAAGGGGGCCAGAAGCGATCATTTTCATCATCATATTCAGCTCCGCATCAATAATAAAGGTTGCTTTTGTCACTGTAGCTGTAACATCTTGTAATTCCCAGCGGAGCGTAACTTCGAAAGGTGCCTTCTCCAAAGGAACCAACTTAATAGCTTGATTTTCAATACGATCCTCAACTTTGAGAGCCAGTTTTGCCATATTCTGTATCGTAAATCGAGCTTCGTCCGAAGTAGAAGACCAATTATAAATATTTTCGGGCATCAACTGTTCATGATTGTTGAGGTCTGCCAAAAATCTATACACCTCAGCTACATTTTTATTGATCTCAGTTGTGTTCTGAATAGTCGTCATAACGATAAATTAATGCTTTTTTATTGAAAATTTTCTCCCCAAGCAGCGGGGTTCAAGCGCCATTTCTTCAAGATTTCGATATCCTCTTCCAATACATAACTATTTTCTGCTGCGACCTGAATCAGCGCATCATAATTACATAAGCTAAAATAAGGACACTTTGCTTCCGCAAAATTATCAACTGCTTGCTGTAGCCCATAAGTAAAGATAGATACCAATCCAACAACATTACAGCCAGCCTCACGTAACGCTTTTACCGCAATTAGGCTACTTTTACCCGTCGAAATTAGATCTTCAATTACAACGACACGTTGACCGCTAACCACTTCACCTTCAATTAAATTTTGACGACCATGATCCTTAGCTGAGCTTCTAACATAAGAAAATGGCAGTCCCAAATCCTGTGCTACCAAAACTCCTTGTGGAATACCTGCCGTAGCAACTCCAGAAATCATATCCACTGATCCAAACTCCTCTTGTATAAGCTTAGAAAGCTTCTGACGAATGTATGTACGAATCGACGGATGAGATAAAGTGATACGGTTATCACAGTAAATTGGAGACTTCCAACCTGATGCCCATGTAAAAGGACTTTTAGGTTGCAATTTTATTGCTTTAATTTGCAATAAGGATTCAGCAACTTTTTGTTCAACCTCATTTAAATTATTCATGGCGCAAATTTATAAAATTTATATGAACGAAACCCTGCTAATTTTAGCAGATTTCGTTCCATCGAAAACTAAAAACCCGCAAACAATTAGTTTTCAAGAGATTGACCTCCAAAAACTTTTCAAACAATCTGAAATTGATAAGGTTCCAAAAACATATCTCTACATCAACAAAGATTTTGAAACAGTATTTCAAAACTTAAAAAACAAAATGAAGATTATTAAGGCAGCCGGGGGGCTAGTTAAAAATGGTGATGGAGATTATTTATTTATCTACCGCCTCGGCAAATGGGATCTTCCTAAAGGTAAAGTGGAAGATAATGAAAAAATGCGAGAAGCGGCAGTACGTGAAGTCGAAGAAGAATGTGGTATAAAAATTGACTATTTAGGGAAGAAAATTACTACGTCATATCATACTTATTTTTTGCGTAACGGTGAATTCGTTCTAAAAACAACAAATTGGTATGAAATGGGTGTTAACAAAGTCCCTAAATTAATACCGCAAACATCGGAAGATATTACAAAGGCAGAGTGGCGTCATGCAGACCAATTTGAAGAAATACGGGCAAATACCTACCCAATTATCGAAAACATTATAAAAAAAGTAAAGTAACTTACCTTTTTTGAGTTTTATTTGACACGAGTAAAAATGTATATACTTAATTTTATGTTATGGAAAATATAACAGGAAAAAGAGCCTTAATTACAGGGGCAGCTCGAGGATTGGGAAAAGCGATTGCTTTTGCGTTGGCTAAGGAAGGTGTTCATATCGCCATTACAGGAAGAAATGAATCTAGTTTAAAGGTTACCGCTGCTGAGTTGGCTGAGTTGGGTACTGAGGTTACTTATGCTGTTTTTGATGTGTCCGACTATTCAGCCGTACAACAGGAAGTTCAGCGACTTACAGAAAGTTTTGGAAAATTTGATATTCTAATTAACAACGCTGGTGTGTCATCTTTTTCCACTGTACTTGACATGGATATTGCAGAATGGACATCTATCATTCATGTCAATCTATTGGGTACATATTTTGTTACAAGAGCAATTCTTCCACAATTGATTGAGAAAAATCAAGGTGATATTGTTATGGTCTCTTCTACTGCTGGATTAAATGGATCGGCAACCACCTCTGCTTATAGTGCTTCAAAATTTGGCGTGATAGGCTTTGCGGATTCCTTAATGCGCGAAGTAAGAAAAAACAATATTCGTGTCTGTACGCTAATGCCAAGTACTATTGCTTCGGATATGTCCAAAGACCTTGGCCTAACAGATGGCAATCCAGAAAAAGTTCTACAGCCTGAAGATTTTGCAGAGTTGGTCGTAGCCAACTTAAAACTACCTAGACGGGCTATGCTGAAATCGGCTTCTTTATGGTCTACAAATCCGTAATGATCGAAAAAAGATGGGATGGGCTAAATAAAAGCCTTTCAAAGGCTGCTTTTAATGATGTATTATATGTATTAAGGCAAGAGCGTTCTTTACTCCTGCCTCATTTAAACAAGGAATTATGAGTCAATTATTTTCACCAATAAATATTGGAAATATACTATTAAAAAATCGCCTGGTTGTGTCTCCAATGTGTCAGTACTCGGCAACGGATGGATTTGCGAATAATTGGCACTTAGTACACTTGGGCCAGTTTGCCGCCGGTGGTGCTGCCGCAATAATACAAGAAGCAACGGCTATTACTGCTGAAGGCCGAATCAGTGAGGGAGACCTTGGTATATGGGGCGATCGCCACATCGGCAAATTAAAAGAAATAACCACGTTCATCAAAGAAAATGGCTCTGTTCCGGGGATACAGCTAGCGCACGCTGGCCGCAAAGCCAGCAATAATAAACCTTGGATAGGCCGAAAACAACTTTCGCCAACCGATCCTCAGGGCTGGCAAACAGTGGCTCCATCTCCCATCGCTTTCCATGCGGGAGACCACGAACCACAAGAGCTCAGTATTGCCGCTATTGAAATATTGATTGAACAATTCAGAGCAGCAACGAGAAGAGCGATACAAGCCGGTTACGAAATTATTGAACTTCATGCTGCACATGGATACCTGATCCATCAATTTCTTTCCCCATTGAGTAACTTACGAAGGGATAGTTATGGTGGTACATTCGAAAATAGAATCCGTTTTCTTGTTGAAATCGTGAAAAAAGTAAAACAGGAAATAACAACTCAAAATTTATGGATACGTATTTCTGCGACAGATTGGGCTGAGAATGGTTGGGATCTACAACAGTCTATCTCTTTATCAAAATTATTGTACACATTGGGCGTAGATCTCATTGATGTGTCAAGCGGAGGCTTAGTCTCTCATCAAAAAATAGCTATCAAGCCTGCATATCAGCTCCCTTTTGCCACAGCGATTAAAGAGAATACTGAGAACAAGGTGGGCACTGTAGGTTTGATCAAAACAGCTTTTCAGGCCTCCGAGATCATTGAAAAAAAACAAGCTGATTTAATTTTAATCGCTAGGGGATTTCTTGACGACCCTCACCTTCCTTTACATTTTGCGAAAGAATTAGCTGCTGACATTCCATGGCCTAAACAATATGAAAGAGCAAAATAACTTTCAACATAATATCATATGTTTTTTTACCATATAAAGGCAGAACTGTATAAACAGCTCAAAGCTATAAGTATCGATAGATGAAATTAAACCTAAATAAAATACATCATATTGCCATTATATGCAGCAATTATGAGCGTTCAAAAGAATTTTATACCGACGTACTAGGCTTGGATATTATACAAGAATATTATCGCAAAGAACGCGATTCGTATAAACTGGATCTCAGACTAAATGATCACTATATTATCGAACTGTTCTCTTTTCCTTCGCCACACAAAAGGCTTAGCTTCCCAGAAGCTGCAGGTTTAAGACATCTTGCGTTCGAAGTAGATAATCTCGACTTAGAATTAAATAAGCTTGAAAAAGCAGGGATATCACACGAAGGAATCAGAATAGATGAGCTAACAAATAAACGCTTTACATTCTTTTTTGATCCTGATCAGCTCCCGATTGAATTATATGAAGGGTAAAAACAAAGCGGCATTGATTTTATTTAATCAATGCCGCTTTCTATTTTATACGTATATCACCTCAATGATTACAATTTACGTTTCACTTCAACTTGTTCGTAAGCTTCAACAATGTCTCCCACTTGAATATCATTGAAACGGTCAATATTTAAACCACATTCGTAACCCTGTGAAACTTCTTTCACGTCATCTTTGAAACGCTTCAAAGATGCCAGTTTACCAGTATGGATCACAACACCCTCCCTAATTACACGGATATCATTGTTTCTATTAATTTTACCCTCGCGAACCATACATCCCGCGATGGTACCAACTTTAGAAATTTTGAATGTTTCTCTGATTTCAACCTCAGCAACAATTTTCTCTTCAAATTTCGGAGCTAACATACCTTCCATCGCAGACTTGATTTCATCAATCGCATCATAGATGATCGAATATAAACGTACATCAATTTGCTCGTTCTCAGCTAACTTACGTGCGTTTTGTGTTGGGCGTACTTGGAAACCTATGATGATCGCATCGGAAGCAGAAGCTAACAATACATCCGATTCAGAGATCGCACCCACTGATTTATGAATGATATTAACTTGAATCTCGTCAGTAGACAATTTCAATAATGAATCTGATAATGCTTCGATAGAACCGTCCACATCACCTTTAACGATAATATTAAGTTCTTTGAAGTTACCAATAGCTAAACGACGACCGATTTCATCCAAGGTGATATGCTTAGTAGCACGCATGCCTTGCTCGCGTTGTAACTGAAGACGTTTGTTGGCTACAGTTCTAGCTTCAGACTCGCTTTCAAGAACATAAAGCTTATCCCCTGCTGTCGGCGCTCCTGCCATTCCCAAGATTTGTACTGGAACAGACGGTCCCGCCTCTTTAACACGTTCACCTCTTTCATTAGTCAACGCTTTAACTTTACCGGAATGCGATCCCGCTAAAATAGGATCTCCAACACGTAATGTACCACTTTGTATCAATACCGTTGTCACAATACCACGACCTTTATCCAAAGCTGCTTCAATTACTGAACCAACAGCTCGTTTTTTCGGATCAGCTTTTAGATCTAACATCTCAGCTTCCAATAAAACTTTCTCTAATAATAGGTCGACATTCTCTCCAGTTTTTGCTGAAATCTCTTGCGCTTGGAACTTACCACCCCAGTCTTCAACTAAGATATTCATCGCAGAAAGCTGCTCGCGGATTCTATCAGGATTTGCTCCAGGTTTATCCACTTTAGTAAAAGCAAATACGATTGGCACACCTGCCGCTTGCGCGTGGTTGATTGCTTCTTTTGTTTGTGGCATGACAGCATCGTCCGCTGCAATAACGATAATAACAATATCAGTAACTTTGGCACCGCGGGCACGCATAGCCGTAAAAGCTTCGTGACCAGGCGTATCCAAGAATGTGATTTTACGGTCATCTTCCAATTTAACCGCATATGCACCGATATGTTGGGTGATACCACCGGCCTCACCAGAAGTAACGTTTGCCTTACGAATGTAATCCAGTAATGAGGTTTTACCATGATCGACGTGTCCCATTACAGTTACAATAGGTGCTCTCGAAATCAAGTTTTGTTCAGTATCGGATTCTTCAAGCTCAGCAGTTTCTTCATCCTCAGGTTTGATAAACTCTACCTGATAACCAAATTCATCCGCTACTATTGCTAAAGTTTCAGCATCTAGACGTTGATTAATTGACACAAACATACCCAAACTCATACAAGTTGCAATAATCTGAGTTACTTGAACGTCCATCAAGTTAGCTAATTCGTTTGCAGTTACAAACTCTGTAACACGCAATACTTTCGCCATCATCTCTTGCTCCATTGCAGCTTCTTCTGCATGTTGGGCAACATCATCACGTTTCTGTCGTCTCAATTTGGCGCGCTGCGCAAATTTCCCCGACTTACCTGCACCACTTAGGCGAGCAAGTGTTGCTTTGATTTGGTCTTGTATTTCCTTTTCTGTAGGCTCTTCCTTATTCTCAACAGGTCTTCCTTTTCCTCTATTGTCAAAACGATTTCCGTATTGCGGTCTGGTCCCTTGCCCCGGTCTGCCTGGGTGTTGGTTATTTCCACCACCTTGCCCTGGCCTACCTTGTTGGTTTCCGGTTTGCCCTTGACGATTGTTAGGATTATTGTTATTACCATGATTCCCACCACGATTACCTTGTTGGTCTCGGTTATTGGGATTATTACCATCACGTGGCCCACGGTTTTGATTATTATTACCATG
Source organism: Sphingobacterium sp. UBA1498 (assembly GCF_002325125.1). NCBI lineage: Bacteria > Pseudomonadati > Bacteroidota > Sphingobacteriia > Sphingobacteriales > Sphingobacteriaceae > Sphingobacterium > Sphingobacterium sp. UBA1498. The sequence continues at coordinate 511,610 of NZ_DCRG01000032.1, read as the reverse complement.
ACCTTGAGCCGCGTTCGGATTAACTGGACCATTTGGATTCGTACGCTTACGCTTACGTTTCTCGTTGTTATTTCCAGCATTTGAAGATGAAGCCACAGGTTTGTGGGAAGGTCTCGCTGTTGGCAATTCAATTTTACCAACGACTTTAGGACCTGTCAATCTCTCTGCGCGAGCAGAAAAAATATCATCACCTTGTTTTTTTACAGGCTCCACTATTGGAGTTACTGGTACAGCTTTTGGCGCTGTTTCTTCTTTTTTCTTCTCTTCTACCTTCACAGGTTCAGTTTTTGTCTCTACAACCGGAGTTGCTTTTACTTCAGTTTTATCTACTTCCGGTTTTTGAATCTCCGCTTTGGGCACTATAGCTTCTTGCTTATTCTCAGTAACCTTTGGTTCTTCTTTTTTTGCTTCAACATTAGGCGTTTTCACTTCGGCATCCTTCTTTTCTTCCGCCTTAACTTCTGCTTTTACCTCAGCTGGTGCTTCCTTGGTAGTTTTAGGCTCTTCCTTAACAGGTTCTTCCTTCTTAACCTTATTTCCGCCTCTACGTAAAGCGTCAAGATCAATTTTACCAACAACCTTCATACCACCTTGGTGCGTAGGTTCCTCTACCTTTTCAGGAGTAGCTTCTTTAGCTGATGGAATTTCTACCGTATTCTTGACCAAGATTTCCTTGGACTCATCACGATCTTCGTTATCCTCATTCTTAGATGATTCCTTAGGAGAAGTGGACGGCGACTCCTCACGACGAATTTTGCCAATAACGATTTGTTTAGCTTCATCTTTCAGTGATTTGTCTCCCTGAAACTCTTTTAACAGCACACCATACATCTCTCCGTTCAATTTAGTGTTAGGCTTTGCTTCTACATCATATCCTTTTTTCACTAAACATTCGACGGCGGTATGTATCCCGATGTTGAGTTCCTTTGCTGCTTTAAGCAAGTTTGTTCCTTTTCCTTCAGTCATCTATAATATAAACTATTTTAATATAATTACAAAAATATGTTTTTTTCCATCCATAAACAATTTATTCCGAATGTTAGATAGAAAAAAATTAATGAGCTGAATTTTATTCAAATTCAGCTTGCAAAATACGTACAATCTCGCGAATTGTATCTTCTTCTAGATCTGTACGTCTCACTAACTCTTCCTCACTAAGAGATAGCACAGACTTCGCTGAATCCAAACCAACACGTTTTAATTCATCGATTACCCAGCTTTCAATCTCATCGCTGAACTCTTCGATATCAACATCCTCATCGAACTCATCATTCTCGCGATAAACGTCAATTTCATATCCAGTCAATTTTCCTGCCAATTTAATATTGTGCCCACCACGTCCAATTGCCAACGAAACTTGATCGGATTTTAGGTATACAGCTGCAGTTTTATTTTCTTCATCAATTTTGATTGAACTAATCCTTGCAGGACTCAGAGCACGAGCGATATATAAGGAATGGTTTGTCGTAAAGTTAATAACGTCGATATTCTCATTACGCAGTTCACGTACGATACCATGAATACGGGACCCTTTCATACCCACACAAGCTCCTACCGGATCAATACGGTCGTCATACGATTCAACAGCAACTTTCGCTCTTTCTCCAGGTTCGCGAACGATTTTTTTGATGGTAATTAAACCATCAAAAATTTCAGGGACCTCCAGTTCAAACAAACGTTGTAAAAACGCTGGTGCGGTACGTGAAATAATAATCTTTGGATTATTATTCATCATATCAACTTTATGCACGACTGCACGTATACCATCGCCCTTTTTGAAGTAGTCGGCAGGAATTTGTTCAGACTTCGGAAGAATTAATTCATTACCATCCTCATCTAATACCAAGATCTCTTTCTTCCAAATCTGATACACTTCACCAATAACCAACTCTCCTTCTCTATCCTTATATTTTTTAAAGACCTCATCTTTTTCTAATTCCAAAACTTTCGACACAAGCGTTTGGCGAGCCGCTAGGATTGCACGGCGACCAAAACTTTCTAAGGTGATCTGCTCAATAAAATCATCACCTACTTCTAAGTCTTCGTCATGTTTTCTAGCTTCAGCTAATTCGATTTCAAGATCATCATCCTCTGAAAATTCATCTTCAACAACGACACGAGTCCTCCAAATCTCCAAATCCCCGTTATCTGGATTCACGATAACATCCACATTTTCATCCGTACCAAAACGACGACGGATCATACTACGAAAAACCTCTTCCAATACTGTGATAACAGTAGGTCTATCGATATTCTTAAACTCCTTAAACTCTTGAAAAGAGTCTATCAGATTGATGTTGCTGTTACTCATTATTATTAAAATGAAATTACCACTTTTGTTGCTTTTATTTGATCAAAAGGAAGTTCTTTTTCTACCTCTTGCGCTTTTTTACCTTTTTCTTTAATCTTCTGAAGAACATTGATCTTCGTATCATCCAGCGTCACCAATGTACCTTCAATTTTAGTATTATCAATCAACTTAACCTGAATCGTACGACCTATATTCTTTTGATACTGTCGGATATTCACAAAATTAGCATCGATACCTGGTGAGGAAACCTCTAAACGATAGGCATTATCAATTACATTTTCTTCTTCCAGATGAAAACCCACATGACGGCTCACCTGTGCACAATCGTCAATATTAATACCATTATCCCCATCCAAAAGAATCTCTAGAATTTTATTTGGATGCATCTTCACGCTGACAATAAATAAGTCATCGCGATCCGCTATTTTCTCTTCTATGAGTTCAACAACTCGTTTCTCTATATGCTGCATTGTTCTTTCTGTAGAAATGCTATTTAATTGAATTAAAAAAAGGGGGCAATACGAGCCCCCTTCCTTTCAGATATGCAAATATAGCACTTTATAAAATAAAAAACAAATATCGCTCAAAATGCTAAAAATATTTCACTACTTTGAATTGTCAACAACTGCATTAATCGTTTTCTGCATTTGTGCCATCATACTCGTCAATGTTTCCATTGTCGGCTCAGGCGTCGGTTCAGGGAGCTGCGTACTTATAAAAGCCTTCGCCTTCCACACTTCAAGGATATCCGACGTCTCAACCCAATAAGGCACATATGTTTTGTTATCAGAAACGAGCTTCAAGCCTTTATCCTCTTTAAATTTAAAAGCGATACGTTTATACACCACGCCATCTTCCTTCGACACGACTACGTACGTACTTCCAGGCTTAATATCATGCCAGTTTTCCACATACTCCGCCACGACAATAGATCCTGACGGCAAAGGCAACATCGAGTCTCCTTTAATTTCAAAAGCGCGAAATGTGCCCTGACCAAACATTGGAAGCGAAAACTTAGGTAATTCTGCGACATACTCCGGATCACCATACCCATTTAAATACCCAGCACTAGCCTTTACAGGCACCAGTTCAATATTCTCACGGTTATCCGTATCCACAGTGACACTTAGCACCCTTAAATTGGATGCATTACTTTTGGGAACTGGCTTCCACTTGTCGTCAATAACATCGTTTGCCAGTTCATCCATAGTCAACCCATAGAATTCAGCAATCTTCTTCAACAACTCATATTTAGGCTCAGCCCTATCTTCTTCATACGCCCCGACAGACGCTCGCTTAATTTCCATGATATCAGCAAATTGTTGCTGTGTAATTTTCTTTCCTTTTCTAAGGAACTTCAGATTGGACGAAATATTTGACATGTTATTTTTTCAAAAAATATTTTGCAAAAACTAATTTTATTAGTAATATTGTGCCAATAAAATTAGTAAATATATTTTAAACGTCCAAATAATTTAGCATTATGAGCAATTTTATTCTATATATAGTGACAGATAGCAATCGGAAACGCTTCGAAATTGGTCTCAGCACCAACATATTCACTACAGTAATGAAGCTACAGCAATCCAACAGTTTCATCTTCAATCAAGGCCCAAGCCTAAATAGAATAATCTATACGGAAGATTTTACAAGTTTAGAGACAGCAAACAAAAAGATAGACGAACTACAGCATTTTACAGCCATGCAGATTGAAAGACTCATCCGTAAATCTAATCCAAACTGGAATAATCTTTTCCCGCAGCCACACCGAGATTTCGCCAAAAGAGGCACAAGCTACGCCGCTTAGCAAAAAAAAGCCACCTGTATAAAAACTAGGCGGCCATTTCATATTTTTGAAGACAAGTATTAAAAGCAGTTATTTAATTCTGAACAGGCCCATCTTCAGACGATGATAATTTTTCACTTTGCAAACTATCCGCACCACCTTCAGTATTGTTACGCTCAAGTTGATCCGTATTATTGCGTTCAAGTTGACTTTCTTCACCACCCTCTTCTTCCGGCCCGATAAATCCTTCATCAGTAGGCACCTCTAACTGAGTAGAATCCATCTGCTCTGGTTCCGGATCACTGTAACGCGGCGTTTCACATTTGTATGATTTTGTAATTTCAACAGTAGGGCTTGGAAACTTACCCATGGTGTACCCTAAATTCTTATCTTTATAAACGGATTCAAGGTAAACTCCGAAAATCGGCAATGCAGTACGAGAACCTTCTCCCGTATGCGAGTTCTTAAAGTGAATGCTCCGCTCGTCACACCCTACCCAAATACCTGTAACCAGATCTTTTGTCACCCCCATATACCAGCCATCTACATATTCAGAAGAAGTACCTGTTTTCCCTCCTATTTCATTTTCCTTTTTAAATAAATCCCACTCCCACAATCCTTGAGAAGTACCACCTGGCTCTTCCATCCCACCACGGAGCATATACGTCATTAACCACGCATCTTGCTTATCAACGACCTGTTTACGTTCTGCCTGAAACGTTGCAATCACGTTACCATCATGATCTTCAATCTTAGAAACCAGCAAAGGTGTCACGCGCTCGCCATGGTTCATCATTGTTGAGTACCCATTCACCATTTCAAAAACAGAAACATCATTAGGTCCAAGCCCTACAGAAGCAACCGGATTTAATTTACTCGTAATACCACAACGGTGAGCCGCATCAACAACTTTCGAAGGCGTGACCATATCAGTTAACTGAACTGTAACCGAATTGATGGAGCGGGCCATCGCATGCCGCAAAGACATTTCACGGTAGGAGAAATTCCAGTCAGCATTTTTAGGTTCCCATATCTCAACAGAATCACCTTTATCAATCTTGATGGTAACAGGCTTATCTGTAATTTTATCACAAGGAGACATTCCCGATTCTAAGGCTGCTAAGTATACGAAAGGCTTAAACGTAGATCCCGCTTGTCGTTTCGCTTGCATCACGTGATCATACTTAAAATATTGATGATTTATTCCACCAACCCATGCTTTGATTTCACCTGAATACGGATCCATTGACATCATCCCCGCATTCAGCATCATCGCATAATATTTCAAAGAGTCCATTGTAGACATCTCCTTTTCAATCTTGCCTCCATCCTTCCAATTATAGACTTCCATCTTCTTCTTCTTGTTGAGGAAATAAGAGATACTATCAGGAGTATTGGCGTACTTTTTACTCAAAAAAGCATAATAAGGGATCTTTTTAGCCAAATTATCCAAAAAATTAGGAATAACTTTGCCTGACAAATCGCGCCATGGCTCCTGTCCATCCCAAGTATTATTTAAACGTTGCTGCAATTCTACCATTTGCTTGGCGACCGCTTCTTCAGCATGCTTTTGAAGTTTAGAATTTATAGTGGTATAAATTTTCAGCCCGTCAGTGTAGATGTCATAATTATTTTCCTCTGACCATTTCTCCAACCACTTCGCTACAGCAGTACGTAAATAAGAGTCTCCACCAGCATTTATATCTTGACTATTCGTATTCAAAACAATCTTTTCTTTAATCAGACCATCATACTCTTCTTTTTTTAAAAAGCCACTTTTATACATTTGACTTAATACGATATTTTTTCGTACAAATGCATTTTCAGGATTTCGAATCGGATTATACAATGTAGTACCTTTTAGCATCCCTATTAAAACAGCCGCTTGGTTTTGAGTCAACTGATTCGCTCCTTTTGAAAAATATCGTTTTGCAGCCGTTTCAATTCCATAAGCGTTATTACTGAACGAGACAGTATTCAAATACATTTCCAATATCTGGTTTTTGGAGTAACGCTGCTCCAGTTTGTAAGCTGTCATCCACTCCTTAAATTTAGTCACCACTAATCCGGCAACAGGAAGACGTGTCAACAAACCACCCGACTTATTATAGCGAGTACGATAAAGATTTTTAGCTAATTGCTGCGTAATTGTACTTGCACCCCGCTTATCTCCTTTTAAAGTCGATAAAATTCCCGATCCTAATCCAAAAAAGTCAACACCCTTATGACTATAAAAACGTACATCCTCGGTTGCTATCAAAGCATTCGTTACTGTTTTAGGGATACTGTCAAACGGAATTGGATTTCTATCCTCATCGAAATACCGGCCAATTAAAACACTGTCCGCGGTATATAACTCCGTTGAGATACTAACACTAGGCATAACAATATCCTTTTTAGTCGGAGAATAACCGAAAAGCCAAAGAAAATTCAATTGTATAGCACAAACCAATATAATGACAAAGTATATTGCTATAACGAAATAACGAAGAATTCTATTCTTAATACGTTTAAACATAAATGGAAATTTACCTTATATTCAACACATCCGACCAGCAAAAGGTTTAACCCCGCCTGACATGCCTTTCTATCTATTTTCAGGGGCTAAATATACAACTAAATAAATCGCTGTAATCAACTATTTACATTTTTTAACAATAAATGGTATGCGTAAAACAACCCAAAAATTGAGCATAATTCGATAGGTCAAATTTCCCTTTTTAAGCCGCCTTCCACAAATATTATACCCCTTTTTTATTTATTATCGATTTTATTTTAAAATAATAATGATATTTGTTTAAATTTAGATGTAAAAAAGTCAACTATTAGCATGTTAAAACAAACATTACAACAAAAGCTATTACAGAAATTGTCTCCGCAACAGATACAATTTATAAAATTGTTGCAGGTTCCGACTGTTTCATTAGATGCAAGAATCAAGGAAGAATTAGAGGAAAACCCTGCGTTAGAAGATGGTAGCTTGACTAATATGACCGATCCTATAGAAGAATATCCTGACAAAGATCCCGATGATAATTTTGACAATGAAGATGGATTCGACTCAGACGACTTTAGCTTGGAAGACTATATTCAGGAGGACGATTTCAAAGATTATGGTAACGGCTATGAGTATGGCGATGATGATGATGATCGGAAAGAAATGCCTGTTGCAATCCAGCATTCCTTTTATGAGCAGTTACAACAGCAATTAGACCTGTTGGCTTTAGATGACAAGCACTTTCTAATTGGCCAGCAAATTATTGGCAGTCTTGATGACGACGGGTACTTACGCCGTCCTATTATCAATCTTGTAGACGATCTAGCGTTTGGGCAAAACGTAATGACTGAAGAAAATGAAGTGCTTGATATGTTGAAAGTCATTCAAGATTTTGAGCCGGCCGGAATTGGCGCTCGGGATTTACAAGAATGTCTTTTGATCCAGCTGCAAAAAAAAGACACTCAAAATCCTACAATTAAACTTGCTATTAAAGTAGTAGCGAACTACCTCGAAGAATTTACCAAAAAGCATTATGATAAATTAGAAAAATCATTGGGTATTTCATCCGAGGATTTAAAAAATGTAGTGAATGAGATCCTAAAACTTAATCCAAAGCCTGGAGACTCTGGCGCAGTGGCTGGTAAACAGCTTCATATTATCCCGGATTTCCATATTAGCAACAATGATGGTATTCTACATTTGACTTTAAATGGCCGAAACGCGCCCGAGCTCCGTATAAGCCGTGATTACCAGCACATGTTCGAGCACTATGAAAAATCGGATCAAAAGGATAAAAAAATGAAAGAAGCTGTACAATTCGTCAAGCAAAAGCTTGACTCAGCAAAATGGTTTATTGATGCCATAAAGCAACGTCAGCAAACCTTACTCAAAACAATGAATGCCATCATGGAATACCAATATGATTATTTCCTGACAGGTGATGATCGAAAGCTAAAACCCATGATATTGAAAGATATTGCGGATAGAATTGACATGGATATATCGACAGTATCGCGGGTGGCAAATTCAAAATATGTACAGACAGAATTCGGCACTTTTCTCCTAAAATCTTTTTTCTCAGAAGCTATTCAAACAGATTCTGGGGAAGAGGTATCCAATAAAGAGGTTAAAAAAATATTGGAGGAGTGTATTTCAAAAGAAAATAAACGGAAACCGCTAGCTGATGAAAAGCTTACTGAGATCCTGAAAGAAAAAGGCTATAATATTGCACGACGAACAGTAGCAAAATATCGGGAGGCATTGAATATCCCTGTAGCAAGATTACGAAAAGAGCTCTAAGAGCTCTTTTTGTTTTTACCTAAAGACCAAATCCAAATTAAGAATAGTATCTTTGTGCTTGAATTAAATAAGCATTAAAGAATGAGCAAAGTAAAAGTTGGAGTTGTACAGATGAGCTGTACCGCAAGCAAACAAGAGAATCTCGAAAAAGCTATCGCTAAAGTAAAAGAGGCCGCTGCAAAAGGTGCGCAAATTGTGTGTCTGCAAGAACTATTTACCTCTTTATATTTCTGCGATGTAGAAGATTATGACAATTTCGCATTGGCTGAATCCATCCCCGGTCCATCCACAGATGCGCTATCGGCTATCGCCAAGGAAACTGGAGTCGTCATTATCGCTTCATTATTTGAAAAAAGAGCCGAAGGACTTTACCATAATACAACCGCGGTACTAGATGCGGATGGCTCATATTTAGGAAAATATCGGAAAATGCATATTCCAGATGACCCCGCTTTTTATGAAAAATTCTATTTTACGCCGGGTGATCTAGGCTACAAAGTATTCAAAACACAATTTGGCAAAATAGGAATTTTAATCTGTTGGGATCAATGGTACCCTGAAGCATCTCGGATTACCGCCTTAATGGGCGCTGAAATTTTATTTTATCCTACGGCTATCGGATGGGCAACTGATCAGGACGAAGAAACCAACAAAGATCAATATAACGCATGGCAAACCATACAACGCTCCCATGCAGTTGCTAACGGCGTTCCAGTGGTATCTGTTAACCGGGTTGGATATGAACAAAATGGTGCCATGAAATTCTGGGGTGGAAGTTTCGTAACAAATGGACAGGGGAAATTGCTTTACCTAGCTTCTCATGACAAGGAGGAAATTGAGGTCGTCGAATTAGACTTAAATGAATCGGATTATTTTAGAAAACACTGGCCATTTCTGAGAGATCGAAGAATTGAAACATACTCCCCAATCACCAAACGTTTTATTGACGAAGACTAATATTGCATATACTTGCCATTTCGGTTGCGAAGGTACATAGCTGTGCTGAGTTGAACTGAAATGGCTTTTTTAATCCCCTTAAAATAAGTATGGAACAGAAAAATACATTTATACAGACCTATTTTGACAATTCCCCAAAAAAACAGGGATTCTCATTTCCTCCAGAATGGGCTAAGCAAGAGGCCTTATGGCTGAGCTGGCCACACAAAGAGGAATCGTGGCCTGGAAAAATCGAAACCATATACGAACCTTATTGTCAATTTATTAAGGTCGTATCCGAAGGCCAAAAGGTAAGAATTAACGTCGCTAATGAGGAAATGCAAAATTTTGCTATACAGGCCCTGAAAGACGTGACGACAGATTTTAGCAATATCGAATTTTATTTTAATCCAACCAATGATGCTTGGTGTAGAGACCACGGCCCTGCTTTTATCATTAACCCGTCGACAAATCAAAAAGCAGTTGTTGACTGGGGGTACAACGCGTGGGGTGGTAAATATCCTCCATTTGAACTTGACGATATCGTTCCAACTCGCATTGCCCAAAAATTGGGTCTTCCTTTATTTACCCCTGACATCGTCATGGAGGGAGGATCAGTTGAATTTAATGGTGCAGGAACAATTATGACAACAACGGCGTGCCTGTTGAATAAAAACCGAAATCCGCACTTAACGAAAGAACAAATAGAAATATATTTAAAAGAGTTTTACGGTCAAGAACAAGTGTTATGGCTTGGTGATGGTATAGTTGGAGATGATACAGACGGCCACATTGATGATATTACACGCTTCGTTAATGAAAATACAGTACTAACTGTTGTAGAAGAAGATCCTTCAGATGAGAATTACCAGATTCTTCAGGAAAATCTGGAAATGCTTCGTTCATTTAAACTCTTAAACGGAGAACCCCTGCATATCATTGAGCTCCCAATGCCGGCCCCTGTTATTTATGATGGTACCAGATTACCCGCTTCTTATGCTAATTTCTACATTGCCAATGATGTTGTTGTTGTGCCAGTCTTCAACGACAAAAACGACCAAAGAGCACTGGACATCATCCAAAGCTGCTTTCCTAAACGTAAAGTCATTGGAATAAATTCGGTCGACATCATTTGGGGACTGGGAAGTTTCCACTGCCTGAGCCAGCAGGAACCAGCGATTATTTAAACGAACTATTCAAAAATAGAAATTCCCCCATAAAGTCATTCAGTTATTGGGGGAATTTTAATTAAAAGATCAGAATGGTCTTGAGCTTAATTCTTATTAAACAACAATCACGTTTACACCAGCTTTTTCCAATGATTCTACAAAGCTTGCATTAACCTTATCATCTGTAATTAACATATCAATTTTTTCAAAACCACAAATTCTCCCAAAGCTTCGCCGGCCAAATTTAGAAGAATCTGCAAGCACCACCACTTTTTGAGCAGTATCGATCATAATCCGATTTAATTGTGCTTCCTGGGCGCTTGAAGTTGACACACCATATTCCAAATCGATACCATCCACTCCCAAAAACAATTTACTGCAATAAAAATCTTTTAACAAATTTTCTGCATATTTCCCTGTGACGGAAGTAGATGTCTTGCGAAGCGTCCCTCCCAGCTGCATAATTTCAACAGAAGGATATTTTATTAACTCCATAGCAACATTCAATGCCGAAGTTACTACAGTGATATTGCCTTTTGGAACAATCTGCTTGGCAAGCGACTGCATCGTTGTGCCAGAAGCTATAATGATAGAGTCGTTTTCCTCGATCAGCTCAGCTGCTTTCTTTCCAATCCTACTTTTATCATCCGAACGAAGTTTCTCTTTTTCGAATACAGTACGGTCAGTCGTATACGGATTATATTGTGTCGCCCCGCCATGCGTTCTAAACAACAATCCACTATCTTCCAACAAAGTCAAATCCTTCCGAATAGTTACAGAAGAAACTCCCAATTCTTCACACAGATCAATTACTTGAACTACGCCGACTTCTTTTAATTGTTTTAAGATATATTGATGTCTCTCTACATTTGTCATGGCTTTATATAATAAGCTGTTAAAATAATAAATCTATTACTCGGTTTGTTTAAAGGAAATCCTGATGTCCGGAAATGATCCGTGGCTATCGACAAATTTCAGCGCACAAGATCTTTTAAGTGAATTTAACGTAACTGAATTTGCTTCGCAAGGACTAAGGTTAAATTAATCAATTTATTTAATTTTCTCCACCCAGACAATCAAAATTTCTTTTTCATTTTAAAAAAGAAAAATAAGACTAAAACTGCAATGGGTCAGGCAAAACAAATTGATAGTCCAGCTCTTCTTGCAGTAATTCTCCGCTCACTATTTTCTGAGTCGTTTCAGCTGCTTCGAACGCGAGAGGCAAAGCATAACCATATTTTTTTGCAGAAGCAATAATGACATCTTTTTTCTTAGGATGTAAGGGAGCAACAACATTATAAATGGTATGTTTAAGTGTGCGGTTAGTGGTCGCTTCCAGCAGAGCGACAACGTCGTCAATATGAACAAAATTAGCAGGCTGCTCTCCAGTGGTACAGATACGCTCAGAGAAATATTTTGCAAAGACACGATTCTTACCAAATAGGCCGCCTAAACGATAAACAACGGTATTGGCCAATTCCAACATAGACTCTTCAGCCATCAAGAGCTTTGGTGCAAGCTCAGCCCTATTCGTAAAAGATTCATCAAACACCACATCTTTAGAGGGATAAATTCCAGTAGAACTTAAAAACACATGCGTTTGCCAACTAATACGGCTAAAAAATTGCTTGATATTAAAAAATCTGTTATCTAGCATTTCTACGCTATTTTTCTGACTTGCTGGTATACTATTTAACACGAAGTCAAATTGAATGGGTATATCAACCTTTTCCGGAAAGCTTTCTCCATCAAAATCAAGCATAAACGAAAAAATACCCTCAGCTTTTAGCCGATGGTATTTTTCATATGTTGTTGTGCTTACCCAGACTTCATGGCCTTGATGCTTCATGTATACCGCAAAAGACTCTCCAAGCCAACCACATCCTAAAATGAGTATCCTCATATTGCAAACGATTAATAAGCTTTAGCAAAAAGCACACGCCTACTGGAAGGTTTGCCGGTAAATATACAGACCCCTTGCTCTTCCTTTGCTTCCAAAGGAATACAACGAATTGTTGCTTTAGTTTCTTCTTTTACACGCTTCTCCGTTTCTGTTGTCCCATCCCAGTGACAGGAGATAAATCCACCTTTACCTTCCAGTACTTCTTTAAATTCTTCATAAGAATTTACTTCCGTATAATGAGAAGTTCTGAAATTCAACGCTTTTTGATAGATATTTTCTTGTATTGTATCCAATAACGTATTAATCGTACTGGCTAGGCCCTCTTGAGCAACAGTTTCTTTCGTTTGTGTATCACGACGGGCCAATTCTACTGTACCATTTTGCATATCTCTTGCACCGACAGCGACGCGAACAGGTACTCCCTTTAATTCCCATTCAGCAAATTTAAAACCCGGACGCTGTGTATCGCGATCATCATATTTTACCGAAATATCTTTCACCCGCAGTTCAGTTGTTAACTGATTCACAAATACATCAATTTGCGCCTTTTCTTCCTCAGTCTTAAAAATCGGAACAATCACAACCTGAATCGGGGCCAATTTCGGTGGCAATACCAACCCTTGATCGTCGGAATGAGCCATAATCAATGCACCCATGAGTCGGGTAGAAACCCCCCACGAAGTTGCCCATACATGTTCTAACTTGCCTTCTTTAGAAGTAAATTTCACATCAAATGCCTTGGCAAAGTTTTGGCCAAGAAAATGGGATGTCCCTGCTTGCAATGCTTTACCATCTTGCATCAATGCCTCAATACAATAGGTATCCAATGCTCCCGCAAAACGCTCATTTTCTGTTTTCCTTCCACGGACAACGGGTACAGCTAAAATCTTTTCTGCAAATTCGGCATATACATCAAGCATACGTTCTGTTTCCGCAATAGCTTCCTCTTTTGTGGCATGTGCAGTATGCCCCTCCTGCCATAAAAACTCAGCTGTACGTAAGAAAAGACGTGTTCGCATTTCCCAACGCACCACGTTTGCCCATTGATTGACCAAAATAGGGAGATCACGATAAGATTCAATCCATCCGCGATAAGTATTCCATATAATCGTTTCTGAAGTTGGACGCACGATCAACTCTTCCTCCAATTTCGCCTCTTCGTCCACGACGATCTTACCTGTACCATCGTTTTTTAACCTATAATGGGTAACCACGGCGCACTCTGTAGCAAAACCTTCCACATGCGCTGCTTCTTTAGAAAAAAACGATTTGGGAATGAATAAAGGGAAATAAGCGTTGCTATGACCAGTCTCTTTAAATCTTTTGTCTAAGATTGCCTGCATTCTTTCCCAGATAGCATATCCGTATGGTTTGATCACCATACATCCTCGTACAGCTGAATTTTCAGCCAGATCAGCTTTGATTACAAGCTCATTATACCATTGCGAATAATCTTCTGCACGACTTGTTATTCCTTTACTCATATGTGATTGATAAATTATTGTAACATTATTACCTTAAATCCCGTCTGTAATTCCAATGCGAAAAGCGTTCAAAAAAAATATTTGTATTTTTGATTACTTCGATTAAACCACCTCGAGAAATTTGCGTCTAAGATAGTAAATAAGGCTGTATAATCGAAAATAACGATTTAGGATATTATGAAAAAAAATAGATTATTTATCGGAGCACTTGCCATAACAGGAGCGTTCATTTTAGGTTCCTGCGGTACAAGTAGGCAAATTTATGGCGACGATGTCTACGGCAATAATGGGCAAGCGAGACAAAAGGTTTACCAAAGCCCAGATTATTATTACACAGACGCAGATCAATCCGAACAAAACGGACAGTCGCAAGGCGGCTATTATGAGGATGAATATTCTGATCAGGATTACAATAGTGATTCTTATGAAGATCTTGAATATGCCAATCGTATCAACCGTTTTTACTACGCTAGTCCAGGTATGACCTACTTCGACCCATTTTTTGATCCATGGTATGGTTATGGATTTGGAGGATGGTACGGATACGGTCCATCATTCGGAATGGGATGGGGATGGAACTCTGGATGGGGTTCTTCATGGTCAATTGGTCTCGGATGGGGATCTAGCTGGGGATGGGGATCGCCATGGTATGGTGGCTACAGACCTTGGGGTGGCTGGTACGGCGGAGGCTACTGGGGATCTGGTTGGTACGGAAATGGTTACTGGGGTGGTGGTTACTGGGGCAACTCAAGACCACGTTATGCTTCAAGTAGATCAGTTTATAGGGACAACTATAACACGCGTAGTTCATCCTCAAGATCCCGCACTTCTGGAGGATATGACCGCAATAGCGTAGCTAGAAATTCTGGCGGATACGATCGTACTGGGGTAGCTCGTGATTCTAGAGGTCGTATTACGTCTGTTTCCAACAGGTCAAGAACTTCTGACGGTTCCGTAACACGCAGTTCTTCTTATGATAGATCAGGAAGCCGAACAAGAACATCTGATGGTGTATCAAATAGAGCTTACTCAGATGGTACACGCTCAAGAACATCGGATAGAGTGAATGGTTCTTATCAAAATAGTACCAGACGCACAAATGGTTACTATAATAATGGTTCGAGAACACGAAACAGTTCTGGTGAAGTATCACGGCCAATGAGCCGGTCTGTGGAAACACGCTCAAGCAACCCGAGTTCAACATCACGACCTTCATATACACCACCGACTAGAAGTTATGATAGTGGTTCTTCTCGCTCTAGTGGAGGCTTTTCTGGAGGCGGAAGCTCAAGATCTTCGGGAGGAGGTTTCTCTGGAGGAGGTAGCTCAAGATCAAGCGGAGGACGTACTCGCTAATTAAAGGCATTTTGAATAGTAGCATACACATCGTTGTGTGCTACTACTTTATTATTGATGATATTTCAGCATATGACAATCAAAAGATTACTTTTTGGAACTGCATTCATTTTAGGTGCAGCAGGGACTACTCAAGCGCAATATACGAAAGATGTACTTCTATTCTCCCAAGGGGACAATGGGGGAACAGCTCGTTTTAAAGCCATGGGAAACGCATCTACCGCATTAGGTGGAGATATAAGTTCGATTACCGGTAACCCGGCGGGTTTGGGGTACTTTAATCAATCTGACGTATCAGTAACAGCCAGATACCTTAACAACAAAAATAAAACCGACTATTTTGGTCAAAATTCAAACAGCAGTAAGAATAATTTCAATCTGGATAATGCGGGTATTGTTTTTCACCTGCCAACCTACCGAAATGGTGGAAATTTAGATAGAGGCTGGTTAAATTTTAATGTGGGTATTGCCTATAACCGCAACAATATCTACAATAATTTATTACAGTATAACGGTGTCAACAACACAAGCTCAATTACGGATGCCTATTCTGACCGGCTATCGTCACCTAGCGGTATGAATGGCTGGGGGCAGGAAGTTTATGGTAATTCATTATTATTCGACGTAGATCCTAAAAAGGCAGGATCATATATACCAATCACGGTTGGCGGGACTTACGATGGAAAGAATGGCTTTAATCAAGTCAATTCCATCTTAGAAAAAGGCAGTAAATCCGAATCTGTTCTGTCGTTTGGTGCCAACTATAGTAACAAACTATATTTAGGAGCTGCTCTAGGATTTACAGCGTTTAGTTACGACAACTCAAGTTGGTTTACTGAATATGGTCAAACAATGACAGCCGACCAATTAAAAGATATCAACAAAGATTCAGAGTTTTTAAAACCAACCAATGCACAGAAGTATGCTATGTTGGATAAAGATTATGAACTTTATGATGATTATGCTCAAGCAACGGATGGTACTGGTGTAGATTTTAAACTTGGGGTCATATACAAGTTCACACCTACTTTCAGCATGGGATTTACGGCGAAATCTCCAACATTTATGAGCATCAGGGATGAATCATATAGTAATTCAGAGTTTCGTTATTTCAGACCTAATGAAGATAAGTCATTTAAAGAGTACCGAACCAGCGATGACGCAGGACATAGTTACCTGGAGTACAATATGAATACACCTTATAAATTAGCTGTGGGTGCAAGCCAAATTTTTTCAAGAGGATTGATAACCGCAGATGTGGAGTGGGTGGATTATGCTGCTATGCGTTTTAGGGATGTAGGTAACTACAGCAAAACGTTAGAAAAAAACATGAATCAAAACATCAAAGATACATATCAAGGCGCATTTAATGCCAGAATCGGTGGTGAAGTTTTGTTTGATAATGTCTTCAGTGGAAGAGCTGGCTTTAATTATAGTGGTAACCCTTATAAAAATGCAGATTATACAAATTATACGGCCTCGCTGGGCATCGGCGCAAAACTAGGCCGTGGCATGTATATTGATTTGACGGGAGCTTATAATGCCATCAATTACAAAGAAAGTCCTTATACTATCGACGAAAACTATTGGAATACTGCAAGCCCCGCTGCAGATATAAAAAACCAACGAACAAATGTTATACTAACAATTGGTTCAAAATTTTAAGATATATTTTTTTTCAAGAAAGTCCAGCGTTGTCTGGACTTTTTTTTGCCACGTCCATTAGCAATTATTTTTGCATTTAACTCATACTTTATCTAAGTTTGTCCCCTTGGATTTAAATCACATGGCAAATCAGGAAATTTCAAAAGCTTTCAATCTCATTTTTACATACCCAATTTGGCGCATAGAAATTGATGCAAAAAATAAATTGATCGCCATAGAAACAAGAAATCCAGAAGATACCTTCCCTTATTTCAACGTCATCACTTTTGAAGGAACTTACGTCTTGCAAGACTTCAAGGCAATCACCAGAGAATGGGTACTTGGTGGAATCCAATGCAAAAAATTAATACTAAAGAAGATTTCCAATAATTCACCGATCGATGCAGGTATACAGGTAATCGATTGCTACAACCCACAGCGTCAAGAAACCTGGTTTAATTACGTTTTCATCAGTCTGGTTGATCAAGGATTGCTCATTAGGCCCAAAACGGTAGCGCAGGGCCAACAATTGTTTTTGAATATTCAATCGATGTCAATCGAAAGCAAAAATTTGATTACCATTAAACCTTATACCAGTGAGCTCGTCTATCCAATTATCTATAATGGTGAAATACCCCTATTTTTGAAGGACTTCCCTATTGATGGTGATATCTGGATAAATCGAGTAAATGACTACTTTATTTGGGCTTTCTATGAAAAACAAAAAAATAATCACTATCAAATCAGGTTAGTTCAATCAACAAGAGAAATGTTGACACAGTCTATCCTTCCGGTTTCGGGACTGGAATTAAAGCTCTTCAACATTTATTTTCTTATTCACGGACAAATATTCCTTTTGACAGATAATAAACGGGAGTTTGTTTCGTATTTAGTATAATTGCAAAATATATGAAAGTTTTATTCGAATTAAAGACATATAAAAAGATAGCTATGCTATCCATCGCAGTAGTAGCTATTCAACAAGTTGAAGCGAAAAATTCAACATCTTTATCTACTTATTCTATTCCCGATTCAATCGGAAATGAGGTGATTAATGGTGAAGAATTCGTACTATTCAAAATTGAAAAAGGAGACAATTACTATCAACTAAGTAAGAAGTATAAAACAACGGTAGGACAATTGACTCAAATAAATGGTAATGGTACGCTAAACCTTGGTCAGATCGTTAAGATTCCGACCGGTCGAAAAGCGAAACCTGTCATTACTAACGACCGTAGCAATCCGGTAGCGCTAAATCCGCGTAATCCGCAGCAGCAAGAAGGTTTTACGGAATACATTGTTGGTGAAAAAGAAACACTTTACGCGATATCCAAAAGGTTTAGTATTTCTGTTGAAGATATCAAAAAAGCGAACAATTTAAAAAATAATATCATTAGCGGTGGAATGAAACTCATGATCCCCAATCAGCCGCTCCCACCGGAAAGACCAAAATTAGTAGAGCCTAAAGGAATCGAAATTGTAAGACCCGACTCCACAGACGATGATAACAAAGAAGAAAATCAAATTTCAACAAACCGTTATGGAATCCGTGAGAAATCAGAACGTGGTATTGGTGTGTGGATTGATGGACTTTCATCTCAAGGCACCAGTAACCTCGCATTACACAAGTCGGCTCCAGTAGGTACCATTCTAAAAATTACTAACCCGATGACGAAAAGCGTTACATACGCAAAAGTAGTGGGCAAATTTAATGATAATGCCGAGAACCAAAATGCAATTGTCGTGTTGTCAAAATCAGCTGCCGCAAGTATAGGAGCATTAGATAAACGCTTCCAAGTGGAAATTGCGTATGGATTACCGCTAGAAAATTAACACAATCAAATAGCTTTTATAGCACAATACAAATGAATAACAAACCGTATGTCATAGGAATTGCCGGTAGTAGTGGCTCTGGGAAGACTTTTTTCTTAAATAGTTTTTTAAAACATTTCAAGCCCAGTGAGGTCACCTTAATTTCCCAAGATGATTATTACATCCCTGCCAATACCAAAACTCAGGAGGAAAATAGGCTCTATAACTTCGATATTCCAACATCAATCGACAGACAAGCTTTTTACAAAGATATCAAAGCACTTTTTAACGGTGAAACAATACATAAGGAAGAGTATACCTTTAACAATCCTGCCCTAACACCAAAAATTTTAGAGATTAAACCGGCTCCGATTTTAATTATCGAAGGCTTATTCATTTTCTATTATACAGAAATTAATGATTTAATTAATCATAAGATATTTTTAAGCGCCGATCAAGATATCGCATTGAGACGACGCCTACACCGCGATTTGGTTGAAAGGGGCTACTTTGAAGACGATGTGATGTACAAATGGGTGAACCATGTACTCCCATCTTATAACGAGTATCTATTACCCTATCAAGATACTTGCGATCAGGTAATATTCAATAATACCGATGAGCCAGAACCAATATGGGAGATCACCAATCAAATTTCTAAAGAGCTAAAGTTAAAGCTCAATTTGGTATAAAATTACGAAGGAGAAGCTATCAAATAGATTCTCCTTTATTTTTAAAGTATTTGATTTATTGATATCAAGATTTTAAATACCTATCTTTGCGCCACGAAACAAATCCATCATAATGAACCATCCTGTAAAGATTAAAAATGCTTTGGTTTCAGTCTATTATAAAGACGGCCTAGCTCCTTTAGTTGAATTATTAAACAAATACGGTGTTACCTTCTATTCCACTGGCGGAACAGAGACATTTATCAAAGATTTAGGTATAGATGTTGTTCCAGTGGAAGACCTCACGAGCTATCCTTCTATTTTAGGTGGTCGTGTAAAAACTTTGCATCCAAAAGTGTTTGGAGGTATTTTGGCTCGCCGCCCCCTTGAGTCTGATCAACAGCAGCTTGCCCAATACGGGATACCTGAGATCGATTTGGTTATTGTGGATTTGTACCCGTTTGAAGAAACAGTTGCTTCTGGTGCATCCCAACAAGATATTATCGAAAAAATTGATATCGGTGGAATTTCTTTGATCCGTGCGGCGGCTAAGAACTTCAACGATGTTGTAATTATCTCTTCTAAAAATGATTACCAAGCATTGGAAGAAATACTCGCAAATCAAGAAGGTAATACTTCGCTAGAACAACGTAAAGAATTTGCCAAACGCGCATTCAATACATCGTCGCATTACGATACCGCAATCTTCAATTACTTCAATCAAGAAAACCCACTTCAAGTTTTTAAACAATCTGAACAAAAAGCCCAAGTACTGCGCTATGGTGAAAATCCTCACCAAAAAGGCGTTTTCTTTGGCGATTTAGATAACATGTTTGATAAATTAAGCGGCAAAGAATTATCCTATAATAATCTTGTTGACGTTGATGCGGCGGTAGATTTAATTGATGAGTTTATAGAACCTACATTTGCGATTCTAAAACATACAAATGCGTGTGGAGTTGCCTCTAGACCAACCATCAAACAAGCCTGGTTAGACGCATTGGCTTGTGATCCTGTTTCAGCGTTTGGTGGAGTTTTAATAACAAACGGTCAAGTAGATGCTGCAACAGCTGAAGAAATTAATAAATTATTCTTTGAAGTATTGATCGCACCTTCTTATTCGGAGGAAGCTATCGCTATACTTACCGCGAAAAAGAATAGAATTATTCTTGTTCGTAAAGAGGTTACATTACCTAGTCAACAGTTCAAAACATTGTTGAACGGCGTTATTCTACAAGATAAAGACAAAACAATTGAAAATGCAGAGCAAATGGTTACTGTAACGAAAGTAGAACCTACTGACGAACAACTTCAAGACCTATACTTTGCGAACAAAATCGTTAAACATACCAAGTCAAATACAATCGTGTTTGCCAAAAATGGCACTTTATTAGCGTCCGGAGTAGGTCAAACATCTCGTGTAGACGCATTAAAACAAGCTATCGAGAAAGCTGTTTCTTTCGGTTTTGATCTCAAAGGCTGTGCGATGGCATCAGATGCTTTCTTCCCTTTCCCTGATTGCGTTGAAATCGCTTCGGAAGCAGGTATTGCAACCGTATTGCAACCCGGCGGTTCAATCAAGGATCGGTTGTCGATAGATATGGCCAATGAAAAAGGAATTTCAATGGTGACAACGGGGGTTAGACACTTTAAGCACTAAGCAGTCTTCAACCATTAATAAAAAAGCTACNNGTAGCTTTTTTATTAATGGTTTATTTCAAAGTTCAATCTTTCGAGCTTATAACGCTCTATCTCCTCCGACAGCTTACGGATGGCATAAGCTACAATAGCAACATCATCTATCCAGCCGCCGACAGCAATAAAATCAGGGATAGCATCTATCGGAGAAATCACATAAATGATCGTTCCGATGATGATGGATAGATTCCAGTTGTTCATCTTAAACTTACCTGTGATTGCGTCTTTACACATCGCGATCAGTAATTTAAATTCGCCAACATAGCTACCTAGGTTTTTTGCCTTAGATTCCGCCTGAGATAACTCCTCCTCCGTAATTTTACGTTGTCTAAAGCGCTCAAACATAACTGTTGCAATCTTCTTAATTCTACTGTTCATAATCCAAAATTAGGATTACTAGATTAATAATCCAAATTCCTACGTTTCAGCGGATTCACACTCAATAAGGATCACTAATCAGGACGACCAACTATTTGCACTACAGTGAAAATATGATACGACAAACATTTACTGTCAAGCTGCTATACGAACTATTTTACACTTGGAATAGCCGAAGCACGCTTGATTAAATAACAACTACACACAAATTTATTATTTTTATAGCTAGCTGTAGCAAACTATCTTTAATGTGCGTATAATAGACAACACAAGCGCAATGTGTTTTATACAACAAAAGATTTAATGTTACACAGTTATGAAAAACTATAGATTATTCAATTTTATCTCCATCGTTCTAGCGACATTCTTACTTTCAAGCTGTCTGAAAGATAATGATGACCAAAAAATTCCTATGGCGCTCTTTACCATGGTTAATGGTTACAGCGACGCTAATGCTGTCGTCTATTATGCGGATGGCGGGGCTTTACAAAACCCCAATTATCCTATGGAATTCAAAAGCTATAGGCCAATCGTTGGACTATTCACCGGAGCTCGAAAAATAGCTGTTTCCTCCGAATATAACAGTATCTTGACAGATACAACAATTACTGTAAAAGACAGTACGATATATACATCCTTTCTATTTGGAACAAAATCAAAACCGGTACAGATAATCACGACCGACAGAATCAACAAGGAAATTAAAAACACCGAATCCGGTTTACGTTTCTTTAATCTTGCGGAGGGAACAGATCAGGTCACCCTTCAGATCGGCAGTGAGACCTCCCCGTCAGAATGGACAAATAGAGCTAAAGAAACACAGAACTCAGCAAACGCGCATCAGGGATTTATTGCCCAAAAAAGTGGAACATTCACTGTCACAGCACGTGATAAAGCAGGGAAAACAATCGCGACCCGGAGCGAAATTAAATTGGCTGAAGGCTATTATTATTCTTTAATACTCATCGGTAAGGCAAATGATCAAAACAAACCATTATATATTGGTTTAGTAGCTCAAGCTGCAAATTAAAATACCCATATCTATACACTTTTTATAACGGCGGCCATCATGTACATGTGATGGCCGCTCGCTTTTTATTTCTTGAATATACTTCTCAGCTATTAAGGATTTTCTTTAGGTGCCACTTTAGAAATAACATAAATATCCTCATTATCTTTTTTCATCTTATACTTCTCACGGGCAATACGCTGTACTTCTTGCGGGTTGGAACGAATATCGTTAATTGTTTTAATGATTGCCGCATTTTCCTTAAGGTAGAAAGAGCGCTCACTCTCTAGGTTCGCTTTCTGTTTTTGATAACTATACTGTGTGGCAAAGTCATTTCTATCAAAAAATAACATCCACACCAAAAAAGCCAAAGCGGCTAACAAATACTTATTTCTTATTAAATACCACAATCGTTGCATAAGGCAAAAATACTATTTAGCTTTTATACTCAAGATTTTTTCTTCACAAGTTGGCCATCTTTGATTAAATATATGGAATATTATAGGCAAATTCATCATATCCCTAGAATAATCTTATCTTTAACAGTTCAAAAACGATCATTTCAAGGGAATATCCATTTTAAAACTACACCCGATTTTAAAATAGAAAGGTATATTCGATGGGATGATTAAAGAATAAATCATTGACATATGAAATACTATCTTATAGCAGGCGAAACTTCAGGAGACTTACACGGTGCAAACCTTATTAAAGCATTAAAAATTGAAGATCCCGATGCAACTTTTCAAATTGTTGGAGGAAATCTAATGCAGGAAGAGGCTGGAAAAAAACCATTAATTCATACATCGCAAATGGCTTTTATGGGCTTTATAGAAGTTATAAAAAATCTGCCAAAGATATCAAGGAACCTCAAACAAGTTAAAAATGATCTATTAAAAGAAAAACCAGATACTGTCATTCTGATAGATTTCCCTGGCTTCAATTTGAAAATTGCTGATTTTGCGAAAAAACATGGAATTAAAACCTGCTATTATATTTCCCCTAAAGTATGGGCCTGGAATCAAGGCCGTGTAAAGAAAATCAAACGGATTGTCGATCACATGTTTTGCATTCTGCCTTTTGAGGTGGATTTTTACAAAAAATGGCGCATGCCCGTAGATTATGTTGGAAACCCACTATTAGACGCGATTTCAACCTACCAATTCAACCCCAATTTCAGAGCAGAAAATGGTTTTTCAGAAAAACCACTCATCGCCCTCTTGCCGGGAAGCCGGGAAATGGAAATTACTAATATTCTGCCTATCATGGCCGAACTTCCGTTCTTTTTTCCTGTTCATCAATTTGTAATTGCAGGTGCTCCCAATTTTGATGAAGCGTTCTACAAGCAGTTTTTTAAAGGTATCGATATTCCCATAGTTTTCAATCAAACCTACGATATTCTCAATAACGCGGAAGTCGCAGTCGTTACGAGTGGAACTGCTACGCTCGAAACAGGTATTTTGAAAGTACCCCAGGTAGTCGTCTATAAAGCTAACCCAATATCGGTATGGATAGCTAAACTAGTTGTCAAAGTCAAATTTATCTCGCTCGTAAATCTAATCAATAACTTTCTATCAGTAAGGGAATTGATTCAAGACGACTGCACAGCGTATGATATTTCCTATGAAGTAGGTGAATTGATCAATAACAAAATGCATCGCGCAAGTGTGATGGAAAACTACGATATCCTTGCTGAAAAACTGGGTTCTCCTGGGGCTTCAGAGAAAACGGCCAAATTGATTGTAAAATATCTCGCTAAAATTTAAACTCTTTTCCCTTTCATTTGTCAAACTATCAGTAGTCACTATTAATTAAAAGGGTTATGAAATGTAAAATTATTCTAGGCTTTTTTCTTTGTTTTGCAATGACCTTAACAGGTAAAGCACAGGAAGTACAACATATTTCTAAATTAGAAATTGGTAAAAAGGCAAAAAAAAATATCGATAATAGAGATTCTACTGTCGCTATACACATCGATACCTTGATCATGAAGGATAATTCTACTTTTTCTTTCTATGGTAAGAAAAATGTTAAGCTCACCATTGGTTATGCTGAAATTGGAAACAAAGCAACTATCCATGGAACAGATGGGAAGAATAACGGAACTAATTTTGACATCAGTGCTAATTTTCAAAAATTAGGGTCCCTATATATCATTGCAAAAGGAGATGACGCTTTCAATGGAACCAAAACTTTTCCGAACGGAAATGGAGGAAAAGTTAAAGTCACTTTAACAAACGGAAGTATTAAACCTCAAACAACGGACAAGAAAGCGACAAATTATATTTATGCAGATGTAGTAGCAGGTGGACGTGCCATCAATGCAAATTCGGACTTAAGAAATATTTACGACCGGATTAAAACCGCCCCCACCGGATTAAGAGGACTGCCTCAAGGGCAAATTTTCTCTGGGAGCCCCGGAACAGAAGGAACATTTGAACTAATTTCAACCCAATAACACTAAAGTTAAAATCATAAAAAAGCCGTATTCTTTTTTAAATACGGCTTTTTTTACATATATAATCCCTATCCTACTGCCTACACCCTCTTGTTTTAAGCTCATAGGCCAATACCAGCCGCGTCATCCGATCATATCGGGCTATTCCTTCCTGCTGATTATTGTGTTTTAGGTATTGGTTATAAAACAATCCCATTACATCGTCGACCCACCCAGTATATTGACTCCAAAATTGTCTTTCTCCTGCTAAGTCTCTCAACACCTTTACACTTAATCGCCCTTTAAAATCTTTCCATAACTCAGGATACATGCCCTGAAGCTCACGCAACATATATAGGGAGGTCTGTAGATAGGCCGAATACCGGTAAAAGTTTTGAGGATGATTCTGTAAGCGCACGAAAGCAATAAAATTTGCCTCATCTTCAAAACCGATGCCTTGCTGGTGAGCAAGTTCATGCACAGTAGTAAATGGTAAAAAAGTTGCTGGCATGGCTTTATTCACTTGAGCTTCGTGGGTAAATGGATTAAAATAGCCCGACACACCAAAAAAAGAAACCATACGGCTATTAATCGGTGATTTTGCGCCAATTTGATCTGTTGATAAAAAATCCGCAAACGTTGTATCGTTTTTGACCCATCTTGTCAACTCTTTTTGAATAAACTCTTTACGCTCTTCCCATTGCGATGGATTTACATGTTCACGCAAGGTATTTGTACTATCCAAAAAATCATTCAATACCATTAGATAATCCGCTAGTCTTAAGCTATCGACTTGTAGATGTACATTTGTACTGATTGGCTGACGGTAATAGTTGAGCCCCCAAGATAGGTAAAAGAAACAATAGAGTCCGAATAACAAATTGATCATGGACAATACTAATCGAACAAATCTTTTCCATCTTCTTTTCCATATGTTTCCAATTAATTTCGCAGCTAAATAGAGAAAAAACACAACAACTGCAACATAAAAGAGATCGCCTAGACTAAAGGGAATATAACCAAACACAAACCTCGAAACATTACTATAAAAACGATAAAATCCCTGTGCATAAAAGACCTCAATCCATTGGCTGTTTTTCTCGGTCACGGAGAAAAATAAAGTCCCAATAAATAGAGCAAAAAAAGTAAAAACCGCTATTTTATCCCGCTTTTCCATTCAATAATTTTTAAAACGATTAACTTTCGTTCTCAAAATAAACCTTATAGAAATTCATACCCTTATCCTCATCATAACCTTTTTCCAGATATTCACGTTTACCATGAACATAGATATGAAAATTCTTATCAAGCTTTAAAACAGACTTGTAAGAAGATTCCATTTTTTTTACGGCTTTGTCTGCTATTTCAAAATTTGCCTGAAACGGCGTGTCAAATTCATCCTCAAAACCAGCTTTAAAATCTTGGAATAAAGCAATTGCCCGTGGATTCCCTAACACTTCCTCCTCAAACTCTTCTTGTACAAATGTTTCCTTTTCCTTAAAATAGTTCATGGATTTATTTAACAGATCAATCTTGTCCGCTTTTTCCAATTCAAAAGTCTCATCCAATTTTTCCTCCACAAAATTCTTATAAACTTTCAGATAATTGCCGGTTTGATTAAAGTTATCATTGCGCACGCGCAGTTGAAGAAAATCATCTTTCCAGTAAACCGCTTCCTGCTGCCTATTCGTCTGGTCAAGCACCAATACCTTATATCCTTCTTCCTCTTCTACGTTGATAATAATACAGCCTTTATCCAGTTTATTAATATTAATTGCTTCTTGTTCATACTCCAACAGAAATGCACCTTGTTCTGGATATACTTTCAGATAAGTTTCCTTGTTCTCCGATTTGAATATACCGATGGCATCATGCTCTTCCCCTTCGATCTGAACGTTCTTCAACGCTACGACATACACCTCTCCTGCTTTAATTTTAGGATGATTGGAAACTTCATACAGGTGTTTTGAAATTTGTTGGGAAAAATCATGAAATGGAAGCTGATTCTTGAAATACTGTCTTACAAAATAGAAAATCTCATTCAGCTCTAATTCTTCATTGGGATGATACAGACGATATACCTCGTTCACCTTTGCAAAGGGACTCATAAAATATTGCATCAGTAGCCCAGGTAGCACTTCATCTTCCGCAAGAGAAACGGGGGCATCTGACAAAATATAAAATTCATCCTGGGCCTTATTGCCCACGCGATGAATAGATAACGCTTCAAAAGTTGCATCTTGGTGAAAAAACATATTTTTATCTTATAAATTATATAAATCTATTGCTATTTTAAAAGTCTGACAATGTGCATTGACAATATCTTTAATTTCGGGAGAATAGCCTCCTCCCATGCTTACCTGAATAGGGATGCGATTTTTATGGCATATCTCAAAGACCAGTTCGTCTCTGCGACGACAGGTGCTAATACTTAAATTTAACTTCCCTAGCTTATCTGTTTCTAAAATGTCTACCCCAGCTTGGTAGAAAACAAAGTCAGGCTCAAATTTCCTGAATATATCCGCTAAGTTATCTTCCAATAAACCAAGATATTCTGCATCCGAGATATCATCCGATAAACCTATATCTAGATGCGATCGCTGTTTGATAAAGGGATAATTTTTCTCGCCATGCATCGAAAATGTAAATACCTGCTGATGTCCTTTAAAAATATGCGCAGTACCATTACCTTGATGTACATCCAGATCAATGATCAGGATACGACTGGCATATTGCTGCTTCAGTAGGTACCCAGCTGCGGTTGCCTGATCATTTATCAAACAAAAGCCTTCACCAAAATCATAACCAGCATGATGGGTTCCTCCGGCAATATTAAATGCTACCCCATACGCCCGTGCATAGTTTGCACTTTGGATTGTCCCATCGAGAATATAGCGTTCCCTGTCAATAAGACTTTGGCTCAATGGAAAACCTATTCTACGGACCATTTTGGAATCCAGTGTAAGCTCAAATAACTGCCTTACATATACCGGATCATGCACCAGACAACAGGATTCAAAGCTCGCAAGTTCAGGACTGAAAAAATTAGACTCATCCGCTATCCCTTCATGTTTTAACTGTAGAGGAATGAGCTCATACTTCAACATCGGAAAACGATGCCCTTCTTTTAGGGGGTGTACAAATTCTGGACGAAAAGCTATCTTAAGCACCTTAAATCTTATATTACTCATGCGAATATAAGAAATCTAAATACATAACCCGTACCAATTTATTTCAACAATATCGATTGGATCTTTGGAGTTATATGAGAAAAAGGGCATCTTTGAGAAAGAACAACCGGCAAGCCAATGTTATTACACCATAACAGCATACTTGTACTCGATCATAAATTTTTATTATTGAAAATAAATGGAAACAACTAATTTGCCCCAATTGTCTGCCATGGAACAACGTGTGCTAGGCTCACTAATCGAAAAATCGAGAGTTACCCCTGAATATTACCCAATGACCATCAACAGCTTACAAGCTGCTTGTAATCAAAAAACTTCCCGTAAGCCAGTTGTACAGTATACAGAAGAGGATATTGTTGCTACGCTGGATGTATTGAAGAAAAAGGGCTTAATCGCTACTGTTATAGGTGGCGGGTCACGTGTCACGAAGTATAAACACAATTTTGCCATCCAGTTTCCACTCGTGCCTTCTGAATTATCCATTATTTGTTTATTGCTTCTTAGGGGACCAATGACCGCAGGTGAAATCAACTCAAACTCCGGAAGATTGTATGAATTTGAGTCATTGAGCGAAATCAATGCACAATTGGAAAAATTAGCCCAAGAAGGTTACATTAAATCTTTACCGAAACAGATGGGACATAAAGAAGTCCGTTATATTCATTTATTGGGAGAAATCAATCTTGAAGTTTACGAAACTAGCGGTACCGTGGGCAGCTCCCCAAATGACCAGGTCTTACTAGATCGAGTAGCTCAATTGGAGGAAGAAGTGGCAGCGTTGAAACAGAAGTTTCAGGATCTTTGGGATGAATTACATTAAATACCCATGTTGCAAACAATAGATTCAAAAAAAGAATTACCGAAAGCAACCTTGTGGCTTATGACCATCGCCACTGGTTTGGTTGTCGCCAACAATTATTACAATCAGCCCTTACTAGGATTGATTGCCAAAGACCTCCATGTTGATGAGGCTACGGTTAGCAATTCAGCTATGTTGACTCAGATCGGGTATGCATTTGGTCTCTTACTGATTGTTCCTTTAGGAGACATGTTTAAACGCAAAAAAATGATCTTGATCGACTTCGTTTTTATTATCTTTTCCTTAATAGGTATGGCTATTTCCACCTCAATTCTATCGATTTTAATATTCAGCTTTTTGATAGGTTTTACGTCCGTTATTCCTCAGGTTATTGTTCCTATGGCTGCGGAACTTGCGCAGAAAGAAAAGCAGGCTTCGGCCATAGGAATGGTCATGTCGGGTCTGCTGATCGGTATATTACTTTCGCGGGTTTTAAGCGGATTTATCGGGTCTTATTTCGGATGGCGTGAAATGTACTGTATCGCCGCAGTGATCATGATCGTTACGGCCATAGCCATAGCCATCAGGTTACCTGAAGTGATGCCTAATTTTAAAGGTACCTATAGCGAATTGATGCGTTCGGTCTGGGACTTTGCAAAGAAACAGCCCGTACTGCAATTAGCGGCATTCCGTGGAGCCATGGGCTTTGGCGCTTTTTCTGCATTCTTCACAACACTTGTGTTCCACCTTGCGGCCCCACCTTTCTTTGATGGCCCGGCAACCGCCGGAGCATTTGGCCTCGTAGGCGCATGCGGCGCACTAGCCGCTGCTTTCGTCAATAGACTGACTGTATACATGAGCAAAGCAAAAATTATCCTGTACGCTATTCTATTAATGTTGTTTAGCTGGTTGTTATTTGCCCTCTTTGGTAATTATCATTGGGGACTGATCTTCGGCGTTATTTTGATTGACCTTGGCCTACAATCCATGCACATCCTAAACCAAAGTGATTTCTATGCACTAAACCTTGGCGCCAATAACCGACTTAACACGGTATACATGGTCAGCTATTTTATTGGCGGATCAACAGGCACCTTTTTTGCTGCACAGGCATGGCAACACTTTCAATGGCCAGGCGTTATTTTCGTAGGTACATGCTATACGCTTTTGGCCCTGTTGGCTCATGTATTATTTGATTATAAATTAAGAAAAAACTGATATGAAATTCGGCCAAGTAGAACATCCTGAGGAAATCGACTTTACCCTTCCCCCAACTCCACCAGAAACATTAAACCTATTGCAGCATTTCAAAAATGACAAGCCTTTCGAGGTATATGTAGGTTGTGCAAAATGGAATAAACAGGATTTAAAGGGTTTTTACCCGAGAGGTACAAAAGATGAACTTGCGTATTACTCCACACAATTTAACAGCATCGAACTCAATGCTACATTCTACAATTCGCCTAGCATAGATCAGGTGGAGACCTGGAAACATAAAACACCTGCTAACTTCAAGTTCTTTCCAAAGATTCCACAATCTATCAGTCATTTCAGCCGATTGTTAAACACTGCTGATAAGGTGAAACTTTTTACAGACGCTATCGTTCATTTCGATGAAAAACTGGGTATGGCCTTTCTACAGATGCATGACAATTATAACCCAAAGGATATGGCCCGTTTAAAACTATTCTTACATGACTGGCCTACAGAAGTTCCTCTGGCATTGGAAGTGCGAAATAAAGAGTGGTTTTCAAAATCCGATGTCACAAAAGAACTATATGCTCTGTTGGAAGAGACCAATGTGACTAATATTCTGGTCGATACTGCAGGCCGACGAGATATGTTGCATATGCATCTAACCACGCCTACTGCTTTTATCCGTTATGTTGGTGCCAACCACGCGTCAGATTATGATAGACTGGATCAATGGATCGATGTGTTGAAGTTGTGGCGAGAAAATGGCCTACAAAAACTGTACTTCTTTATTCACCAAAACATTGAGGTGGAATCCCCCCTACTGGCGACACATTTTATCAAAAAACTGAACACAACATTAAACTTGGATCTGACTCATCCAAATAAAAATACCCCCAATACCTTGTTTTAATAAAGACAAAGCACGAGCGTAAATGAGTTGACAATCGAGAAAATCGTTGGAAAATTCATCACTACAAAAAAGCCGAAGTAGCATATACTTCGGCTTTAATATTTAAAAACAAGCTTTTGCTTACTTTTTAGCGTATTTAAAGTTTTTACCTATAAAACGGGCATTACCACCCAATTCTTCTTCGATACGCAACAATTGATTGTATTTAGCCATACGGTCAGAACGGGAAGCAGAACCTGTTTTGATCTGACCACAGTTTAATGCTACAGCTAAGTCAGCGATAGTAGCATCTTCCGTCTCTCCAGAACGGTGCGACATGACAGAAGTGTATCCAGAATTTTGTGCTAAAGTCACTGCGTTGATCGTTTCAGTCAATGAACCAATTTGGTTTACTTTTACCAAAATAGAGTTTGCAGTATGCGTATCTATACCTTGTTGAAGACGTTTTGTGTTTGTTACAAAAAGATCATCACCAACCAATTGAACATGGTCACCGATTTTGTCTGTCAATGTTTTCCATCCTGCCCAATCATCTTCAGCCATACCATCTTCAATAGAGATAATTGGGTATTTTGCTGTCAATTCTGCTAAATAGCTCGCTTGTTCTTCGCTCGAACGTACAGCACCTTTATCCCCTTCAAACTTGGCATAATCGTATTTACCGTCTTTGTAGAATTCAGAAGAAGCACAATCCAATGCTAAACAAATGTCTTGACCTGGTTTGTAACCAGCAATCTCAATCGCTTTGAGCACGGTTTCAATAGCATCTTCAGTACCTTCAAAAGTTGGTGCAAAACCACCTTCGTCACCTACAGCTGTTGAAAGACCTCTGTCATGCAATATTTTTTTCAACGTATGGAAAACCTCAGTACCCCAACGCAAAGCTTCAGAGAACGAAGGAGCACCAACAGGCATAATCATAAATTCCTGAAATGCGATAGGCGCGTCAGAGTGAGAACCACCATTGATAATATTCATCATCGGGATAGGCAACGTATTTGCATTTACACCACCAATATAACGGTATAATGGTTGGCGTGACTCTTGGGCTGCAGCCTTTGCCACCGCTAATGACACACCCAAAATAGCATTTGCACCCAAATTACCTTTATTTTCGCTACCGTCTAAATCAATCATGATTTTATCGATGGCATTTTGTTCGAAAACATCTACACCTTCTAAAGCTTTAGCAATTGTAGTATTTACATTCTCAACAGCTTTCAAAACACCTTTTCCCAAATATGTTGACTTGTCGCCATCGCGCAATTCAACTGCTTCGTGAACACCTGTTGAAGCACCTGAAGGTACAGCTGCACGACCAACAAAACCATTTTGTGTAGTAACATCTACTTCGATTGTAGGGTTACCGCGCGAATCCAAAATTTGACGCGCATGAACATCGATAATTAAACTCATCTCTTTATTAGACTATAATTTATTTTCATTACTTAGTGTAGATAAGACACACTCTCATCTACAGACATTTTTCACAACCAAATATAACAAAAAATGTATTTATTCCCCTATTTATTCTGAATAAAATGTGCGTATTCTGAATAATTGGTATGGTGGCTTCAATAAAAAACCCTTCAAAATATGAAGGGTTTTTATATAATATTATACGTTTTAGTTTTTGAACAGTGCTACAAAATCATCAAACAAATAACGTGAGTCATGAGGACCTGGTGATGATTCGGGGTGATATTGCACCGAGAATGCTTTTTGCCCTTTGATACGGATTCCCTCAATAGACTGATCGTTCAAATTAACATGTGTTACCTCAACGCAATCAGAATTTTCAATGTCTTCAGCTACAACCCCAAAACCATGGTTTTGCGACGTAATTTCACAACGATTAGCAATGATATTCTTCACTGGGTGATTGATCCCACGGTGCCCATTATGCAATTTACTGGTGCGGATACCATTTGCCAATGCGAGGATCTGATGACCTAAACAAATGCCGAACATTGGTTTATTCGCGTTCAAAATAGCTTTTACTGTCTCGATAGCGTAATCCATCGGAGCTGGATCACCAGGACCATTGGAAATAAAGTAGCCGTCAGGATTCCATTGTTCCATTTCTTCGAATGTCGTCTTCGCAGGAAATACCTTCGTATATACATCGCGAGCTTCAAAATTCCGCAAGATATTTTTCTTGATTCCCAAGTCCAAAACCGCTACTCGCAACGAAGCATTTTCATTACCGAAGAAATAAGGTTCTGCTGTCGTTACTTTTGAAGACAGCTCGAGTCCATCCATTGAAGGAACTTCCGCCAATTGACGCTTTAATGCTTCCACATCCAATGTTTCGGAAGAAATAATTGCATTCATTGCTCCTTTATCACGTATATGTCTTACCAAAGAACGCGTATCCACATCAGAAATACCAACTAAATTCCCCTCTTCAAAATAGCTTTGGATAGATTCATCAGCCATTTTACGACTATAGTTGATGTTGTAATTCTTACAAACTAATCCCGCAATCTGAATGTGATTTGATTCGGTATCGTCCTCATCAATACCATAGTTACCAATATGGGCATTGGTCGTTACCATGATTTGTCCAAAATAAGATGGATCTGTAAAAATCTCTTGATAACCGGTTGTCCCTGTGTTGAAACAGATTTCCCCAGTAGTCGTACCAATTTTACCAGCGGCTTTACCGTGATAAACTGTACCATCTTCTAAAACTAAAATTGCAGGCAATTTGCTGTAGTTGGTCATTATCGATGTAATATTATAAAATGTGTATCCTTACTTTTATGAATTTTAAAGCCTTCTTGATTGGATATAAAAAAAGCCCTCAAATGGGCTAAATATCAATTAACAATGCATCATCACGATTGACAAACCGTTTCCTAAGGCACCTACCAATAAAGTCTTTTCTTTAATTTTCACGGGAGACAAAGTTAAGACTTATCGCTTAAAAGTGAAAACATTTTTCATTTTTTTATTTCACCTTGATTCCAACTGCCAAAAACGAATAAAGTCTCTCAAAGTCAGCGCAGTCAACACCGGCACAATCAAGTAAATCAATGGATTTTCTAACCACGCCTCTTGCCACCGCAAGTGCAACAACGCAATAAAAGCATGCGTAAGGCCACAGCCCGGACAGTTATATCCACTTATCGCCTTCCACACACAGGGGATAAGAATGTGTATATCTGCCAAAAGGTGCAAGCCAATGGCGATCCCGAAATACCCGATGATCAGCGAGTATATCCAATGATGTTTTAGGTATTTCAGGAAAAACATAATCATTAATTGTTGATCGGACTTTTGATATAATTGCCGTCCGCATCCCTATATTTTCCGACAATAATCATAATCAAATCGATCAGATACCAAATACCACAGCCGCCCAAAGTGACCAACTGAATAACTGCCGTACCAATTTGTCCCAAATAAAACCGATGCGCACCAAATGGTCCCAAAAAGATACAAAACAACAGGGCCGGCAACCATCTATCGTCCTGAAACGTACTATTTTGTTGTTGAAAGGGCTGGTTAGCATAAAATATCGGCTGTCTTACACCGCAATACGGACAAACTTCGGCCTTGATCGTAATCAATTTACCACACTGCACGCAATACTTTTCTTCTTCTGTTTTCATTTAGATTTAGTTTGGCGACGGAATGGAAACTCTCCTCCCATCATGGATAAAATAATGGAGTTAAATTAGCAAAAAAACTTAAAAAAAATCTCTTTTTTTATTGCCTATGTAAATCAACATAAACAGTAAAGGCGCTTCGTATCTTGAAGCGCCCTTACTATTTATATTTTCGAATTTTAAGAGTTGATCGCTTTCCAGATCATATCTTTCAATGGCAATATATTCTTACCAGTCACCGAAGAAATGAAAATATAAGGAATATCTTCCGGTAGTTCCTGTTCCATCTCCTTCTCCAACTCTTCGTCGAGCATATCAGACTTGGTAATAGCCAACAGTTTCGGTTTATCGGCCAATTCAGGATTATAAGCGGTCAATTCATTTAAAAGAATGGCATACTCTTCACGGATCGTCCGGTCCGTATCAGCAGGGACCATAAACAACAACACTGAGTTCCGCTCAATATGTCGTAAAAAACGATAACCCAAGCCTTTCCCTTCAGAAGCCCCCTCAATAATTCCCGGAATATCAGCCATTACAAAGGAACGATTGTCCCGATAGCTCACCATACCCAAATTAGGTACGAGCGTCGTAAATGGATAGTTTGCGATTTCTGGCTTTGCAGCAGATACGACCGACAGTAACGTCGATTTACCCGCATTTGGGAATCCTACCAATCCAACGTCTGCAAGAACCTTCAGTTCCAGTATCATCCACTGCTCTTTACCAGGAAGGCCTGGTTGCGAAAACCGTGGTGTCTGTTGCGTAGGCGACTTAAAATGCCAGTTACCCAGACCACCTTTTCCACCCGGCACCAGTATCCTGGTTTCACCTTCCTCTGTAATATCAAATAACACCTCGCCAGTCTCCGCATCCTTTGCTATAGTACCCAGCGGAACCTCCAATATCTCATCGCGACCAGTTGCACCCGTGCGTAGCGAGCTGCCTCCAGATTCACCGTTTGATGCAATAATATGCTTACGATATTTTAAATGAAGTAACGTCCAGAGATTAGTCGTTCCTTTTAGGATAATATGCCCTCCACGACCGCCGTCACCACCATCAGGCCCGCCTGTAGCCGTGTGTTTATCACGGTGCAAATGAGCCGAACCTGCCCCACCATGTCCAGAACGACAACACACTTTCACATAATCAACAAAATTCGAACCTTGCGCCATTATAATTTATTACAGTCTAAAAAGTATTTACCTTAATTAATAATTATCGATGATATCGGTTAAGCTCTTAAAGATAGTCTCGATCTCGCCGATACCATTCACTTTAGAAAGCTTACCCTGAGCCTCATAATAAGGCAATACATGAATCGTCTTTGTGAAATATTCATCAATACGCTTCACTAATTTATCTGCGTCATCATCCGCACGTCCAGAAATCTCCCTCCGTTTGGCAATACGATCTTTCAATTCATCCTCATTTACATCCAGTGCGATTACGACTGAAATGGAGGTGTTGATACCTTCTAAAAAAGCATCCAAAGCCTCAGCCTGCGCAACAGTGCGAGGAAATCCATCGAAAATAAATCCTTTTGCATCCGGATTTTTCTTTACTTCCTCCTCCAGCATTGCTATTGTAATCGAATCTGGCACTAAATTCCCCTCAGCAATAATCTGGCTCACTTGTTGACCAAGCGGGGTTTGACCTTTAATATGTGCTCTAAAAATATCACCAGTAGAAATGTGCACCAATTGATATTTTTCAATAAGCATTGCAGATTGGGTTCCCTTACCTGCACCCGGAGGGCCAAATATTACAAGGTTTAGCATAGTTTTATTTAAGAAATTAAAACGAGTTAAAAAATAAAAGCCTAATCACAGATGATGACTAGGCTTTTCAGTCGTGCGCTCCAAGGGAGTCGAACCCCTAACCTTCTGATCCGTAGTCAGATGCTCTATCCAATTGAGCTAGGAGCGCAATAAACCAATACGTTTAGAACTCTGTCCCATTTGTTTTGGTGATGCAAATATAGTCAGAATTCGTTTTTTTTACAAATTTTTTTTCAAAAAGAAGTCTATCGCCTTCCTTTGACAGCTGGTAAGCAGCTTCCAAAATAAAAGCCAATCAAATTGACTGGCTTCATTACGTGCACTCCAAGGGAGTCGAACCCCTAACCTTCTGATCCGTAGTCAGACGCTCTATCCAATTGAGCTAGGAATGCCTTTTTTTTATCGTACAGAATCTGTATCGTGCGCTCCAAGGGAGTCGAACCCCTAACCTTCTGATCCGTAGTCAGATGCTCTATCCAATTGAGCTAGGAGCGCTAGGCAAAGAAAATAAAATAGTATTCATTTCCGTTTTGGTGATGCAAATATCGTTATATTTATCAATTTAACAAACATTTTTTCTCTTTTTTCAACTTTACACAACAACATTTCTTTTATCTCGTTGATAATATTATATTTAAAATATCAACTTTTTTTTTCAGACACGGACAAATGCTATTATTCATGAACAAAAGAGAATTAAAGCGCAGTAAAATACGCATTGGAGATATTAGTATCTCCTATTACATCAGACCGAGCATCTTAGCCCCTTCCCCCAAAACCATTATATTTATCCATGGTTTCCCGTTTAATAAAAACACCTGGAAACAACAGCTTCAAGATTTGGATGAAGACTATACGGGTATAGCAATTGATGTTCGAGGACATGGCCTCAGTACCAACGGTCATGGTTTTTTCTCCATTGATGTCTTTGCCAAAGATCTAGTAGAATTTATTCGCAAACTCGACCTCAACCACGTCATCCTGTGCGGCATTTCCATGGGAGGCTACATCGCACTGCGAACCTACGAATTGATCGGGCAACAGCTTAGAGGGCTTATTCTATGCGACACTAATTCCCTTGCTGATGACAACAAAGCCAAGCAAAAAAGATTTGATTCTATCCAGGCTTTACTAAAATATGGCAGACGGCCTTTTGCCATTGGTTTTATAGGCAATGTATTTCACGACAAAACAATCCGCGAAAATGCCGAAGCTGTTGAACTGATCAAAAGCTGTATACGGAGAAATGAAGTCGCCAGCATCTGCGCGACACAGCTCGCTCTCGCATCCCGGACAGACACAAGCCATTCACTAAAAACAATTATTATCCCAACATTGGTTATAAAAGGAAAACACGACAAGCTGATGAGTGAGGAACAGACCAATATACTCATCGAAAATATCCCCGATGTCCGCTATGTGGAATTTGACGAATCTGGTCACTTGCCCAATCTTGAGGAACCCGAAAAATTCAATATGGTATTAAATGATTTTCTGCGAAGCATTCCGCTAGTCTCATCCTAGGACGGCATACAGGGAATACTCGTCAAACAATAAAAAAGCCACTTCAGTGGCTTTTATTTCTTTTTTTCATTAAGATTTCGCTCTACGATACTAGAACGAAAAATCGTCTTTGGAACGCGCTCCCGCTTCTTCAGCGTATGCATCGTCAAAGTTAGGCTCATAACGTTTCTCGAT
Organism: Sphingobacterium sp. UBA1498; assembly: GCF_002325125.1. Classification (NCBI taxonomy): domain Bacteria; kingdom Pseudomonadati; phylum Bacteroidota; class Sphingobacteriia; order Sphingobacteriales; family Sphingobacteriaceae; genus Sphingobacterium; species Sphingobacterium sp. UBA1498. The sequence continues at coordinate 473,526 of NZ_DCRG01000032.1, read as the reverse complement.
TACCTCCTGGTTAGATTTGATGTAGTTCACCACATCCGTCAAACCTTCTGCGAACTTTTCAAAATCTTCTTTGTACAAGAAAATCTTATGCTTAATAAACTGGCCATCCTCAAAGCGCTTCTTGCTTTCTGTGATAGTAATGTAGTAATCGTTCGATCGAGTTGCTTTTACATCAAAAAAATAAGTACGCTTACCTGCTCTCACCTTTTTTGAAAAAACTTCTTCACGTTCTTTGTTTTCAAAATCTCCCATTGGTTGTTATTTAAGTTTAAAGTAATCTTAATCTTTGATAAATATATAATAATTCATTTTAATCCACCAAATAATATTAAAAAAAAACACAATAACGCGTAAAAATGGCAGCCCACTCCTTTTTATAACAGGGAGAAAAATTGAACAGCGAGATTTTTTACCGACGAAATCATTACATTTACCGAAAATATAAGTTGTATTACCTAAAGCAAATGTGTAGAATATATTGGTGACGCTATCTTTGAGTCATAAATAGTAAAAACATTATGGAAAAAGAACCCATCATACCAAACAGCAATAATAGCCGCAATATTGTAGGAGCGATTGTAATTATCGTAGGTATATTCTTATTACTGAACAACCTAAATCTAGGAAGCTGGTTTCCAGATTGGTTATTTGGTTGGCAAACGATATTAATTATTATTGGATTAGTCATTGGCATAAATTCCCAATTTCAGAAAAAATCGGCGATTATTCTATTGATCATCGGTGGAGCAAGCCTCATCTCGAGAATGATGCGTACCGACTTTGGTTCGGTAACCGTTCCTATCATTATCATTTCTCTTGGGATTTACTTTATTATGAGTAAAAGGAAACCTCCGATGGTTCCACCCACTTACCCCAATCCGCCTCAAGGATCTTACGACTGGGACAAGCGAGTAACTGTGCCGACCGAAGGGATTACAGACGTTAGCCTTGCTGACCAGGAATCAAGACCATTTAATGAGCAATACGATCCAAGCCAACAAGCCTCGCCTAATCAGCAGGCTTTTGGCGACAAAGGAAAAGATCCTTTTCAACAGTCATTTGAGGATAACCTCAATCTGAATACAATCTTTGCGGGACAAAAGAAAGTAATTTACTCTAAAAATTTTAGAGGAGGTAATTTGACCAATGTATTTGGAAGTATAGAACTGGATTTAACAAAAGCTGACATCCAACAGCCGATTGTGATCGATACGTTTCAATTGTTTGGTAGCGCACGCATTATAATCCCTCCGCATTGGACGGTGTTCAGTAACGTGGCTTCCATCTTAGGATCTGTCGATGACCGCCGATTCCAAACGATCTATAACCCCGATACGGATAAAAAAATCTATATTACAGGCACCTGTATTCTAGGTAATTTAACCATAAAAAATGCTTAATAAATGAAAAACAAGCTGTTCCTCAGTGTTAAAAGTCGTTTAATTGGCATTATATGTATATCCGTATTTATCGGATATCTCGCGTTACAATACTTATTGATGCTTCGTTCTGGCTTTGACCAACAACTCGCATTCAAAGATTCCTTTATCAATAGTGTAGTCATGATGTTCTGCTGTTATGGCATGTCATCTGCACTAAACTTCTATACCCCACAACCAAGAGAAATATGGAAAGTACTGATTATCGGATTAATCATGGGCGGAATAAGCATCGGATTAAGCCGATTCTTAATGAGTTATTTTATTCAATCTAACTTCACCCCTCTCCTGGATTTAACTTTACCGTATCGCGGCATTGTTAATTTCCTCATTTTAACATCGGTTGCCATTATCAACATCGTTTGGAATATTCAAGAAGACAATATCAATAATATCAAACGAAAACAAGAGTCCGAAAATCTGCTTCGGGAAGCCGAATTATACAATCTCAGGCAACAATTGCAACCACACTTTCTATTTAATAGCCTCAATTCCATTATAGCGCTTATTGGTGCAAATCCCGACGAAGCCCGTAATATGACATTCCAGCTCTCGGATTTTCTGAGAGGGACGTTAAGGAAGGAAAATAACCAAATCATCACACTCGAAGAAGAACTTGACCATCTACAGCTTTATCTCGATATCGAGAAAGTACGTTTTGGTCATAGACTAAATACATCCATTTCTTCGTCAGAAGAAATTTTTAACAACAGACTACCCGCAATGATCATCCAACCCCTTGTAGAGAACGCTATTAAGCATGGACTCTACAACGTGAGGGATCAGGTCGAAATAAAAATAAAATGCCAGTCAAATGAAGGTCAATTATGGATTCAAATCACCAATCCTTTCGACACTGAAGAACAATCAAAACCAAAAAAAGGCACCGGGTTTGGACTCTCGAGCATTCAACGTCGATTGTATCTCCTCTATGGAAGAAATGACCTGCTGGAAACGCAAATACTAGACAATATATTTATCAGTACCCTAAAAATACCTCAATATGATTAAAGTCGTTATTATCGATGATGAACCCTTGGCACGCTCCATTATTGCCGGTTATTTAAAAAACGAGACCGATGTAACTGTCGTTGCCGAATGTGGAGATGGTTTTGAAGGCGTTAAGGCTATTCATACCCATGAACCTGACTTAATTTTTCTGGATGTTCAGATGCCCAAATTAACAGGGTTTGAAATGCTTGAACTCATAGACAGTCCGCCAGCTGTTATCTTTACGACCGCTTTTGATGAATACGCTTTAAAAGCTTTTGAAAAAAATGCATTAGATTACCTGTTAAAACCAGTATCACCTGCGCGTTTCAAAAAAGCATTAGAAAAATTTAGGACAAACTTCTCGGCTCCAGAAAAAAAAGTACAGCCCAACTATGAGGTACTTACAGCCCAAGACGAAACAAAAATTGACCGTATTGTTGTCAAAACAGGTACACAGATCAAGATTATTCCAATTGATACAGTCAAATATCTCGAATCTTACGATGACTATGTTAAAATTCATACTAAAGACGGTATGTACCTTAAAAATAAAACCATGGCATTTTTTGAAAAAGCGTTGGATTCAAATCAATTTGTGCGTATCCATCGTTCTTTTATCATTAAAGTCGATCAATTAGCCAAACTAGAACCTTATGAAAAGGATTCTTACATTGCAGCACTAGTATCAGGCGAAAAGCTCAACATCAGTAAATCAGGCTATGCGCGATTAAAACAATTGATTGGAATTTAAACATTCCGTAGATTTGTGCCCATCAATAGTTATGAAAAATTTTATTACACTCATATTGCTGGGCATCTCATCGTACTCTTTCGCCCAAACAAGTTCCGAAGAACAGATCAACAGAGGAGTATATAATAAGCTGGAGTTTTTTATCAATTCGCAGATGACTGACTCAGCCTATAATTTGGCTAGCGATTCATTCAAACAACAATTTAATCTTTCTCGATTCACGCAGGTACTCGAAAATCTATACCCATTAGGAAGAGTAAAAAGCTCAACACGAAAAGGATTTGAAAAAGGGATCGCAACTTATCAGATGGATTTCGATAGCAAATCTTACGATGTCCTGTTCGCAACAGATCCGACCCTAAAATTCCATACGCTAAAGTTTACTCCTTCGACTACAACACCACAAGTCGAAGAAACGATCATGGTGCCTGCCACACAAAAATCGGTAGATAACGACGACCTGTTTATTGATTCTGTTGCGCACGCTTACCTCAAACAACAAAATACACAATCCCTTGCCATTGGTATTATAAAGAATGGACAAACCAAAACTTATTTTTATGGCGAGACGGCCAAAGGAAACCAGACTCCGCCCACAAAAACGTCTATTTATGAAATTGGCTCGTTGAGTAAAGTTTTTACCGCTATCCTTTTGTCAAATCTTGTCGAAGAAGGAACAGTCACTTTAGATCAACCTATAGCCCTATTCCTTCCTGACTCACTCAAAAAAAATGAAGAGCTTTCAAAAATAACATTTCAAATGTTGGCTAATCATACCTCCGGCTTACCGAGGCTTCCAGATAATTTTGACAAAGTAAACGGTTTCAACGAGAACGATCCTTACAAAACGTATGACAAAAAAGCACTTTACAACTATCTTTCAGGATTTAAAAACAAGAAAAATCCGGGCGAAGAGTATGAGTACAGCAATCTAGGTTATGCTGTTCTCGGGGATATCATATGCAGTCTTTATAAAAAAAGTTACGATCAGCTTGTAAGGGATATCATTTGTAAACCACTTGAAATGAACAATACTTTTCAAGTATTAGAACCTAAAAGGAAAGATACTTTTAAAGTATACAACAAAGAGGGTCACGAAGCATTACCTTGGTCATTTGACGTATTTGCCCCAGCTGGTGCACTAAAATCCACGCTCGAGGATCTACTGAAATTTGCGAACGCGCAATTCAAGATGCCGCAGACTCCACTCGAAAATGCCATGGCAAATACCAGATTATTTACATTTTTTCTACCACCCGACACAGACCTCGGCCTGGCATGGCATATGAATTTGATTGACAACCTTACGGTCTTCTGGCACAACGGCGCAACGGCCGGAAGTAGCTCGTATCTCGCCTTATCCCCAGATAAAAAAAGTGGAGTGGTCATGCTGTCAAATTCAGCTATCTCTACCGATGATCAGGGTAAAACTATTTTAAATTATCTCCTCCATCAGAATTAAAGATTAAAACATCACGAATAATAAGCCATATTGAAACAACAATATGGCTTTTTTTGTTGTCCTAGTGACGATAAGTTTTTATGAGAATAAAAAAACATTTACATACATGAAGATATTCATCACAAAAAAAATTCCACAAAAAGGCATAGATCTATTACAATCTGCAGGCCACGAGATTACAATTCACGAATCGGCCAGCCCACTTTCCGAAAACGAGCTTATCGAAGCCAGCCAACAATGCGACTACGTCCTTAACGGTGGGATGCAAAAGTTTGATGCCGATTTTTTTGAAAACTGCCCCAACCTTAAAGCCCTATCACTCATGAGCGTCGGCTATGATAATGTGGACATTGCAGCCGCAACACATCATCGGGTCCCTGTGAGCAACACCCCGGGTATACTTTCTGGGGCAACCGCAGACGTCGCCTTTCTTTTAATGCTAGCGGTATCGAGAAAAGCCTTTTTCAACCATAAAAGAATATTGCAGGGTAAATGGGAAGGGTTCGATCCTACTGAAAACCTAGGGATCGAACTCAACAATAAAACTCTGGGCATCTATGGACTGGGGCGGATTGGCTTTGAACTGGCCAGAAAAGCCAGAGCAGCATATAACATGGAAATTATCTACTATAATCGGAGCAGAAATGAGGAAGCAGAGCGAGTTTTGGGTGCCAAATATGTAAATTTCGATGAATTGCTAATGCGTAGCGATGTACTTTCCATACACGCTGCTTTGACAGCGGAGACTAAAAGGCGGTTTGACAAAAATGCATTTGCACGCATGAAAAACTCCGCCATATTAGTGAATACTGCAAGAGGTGGATTGGTCAATGAATTCGACCTGACAGCAGCACTGCAGGCTGGCGAATTATGGGGTGCAGGACTTGACGTGACAGACCCTGAACCGATGAGGCCAGATAATCCGCTCTTAGCACTGGAAAATGTATGCATTCTTCCTCATATCGGGTCTGCCACCGTAGAAACCAGGGATAATATGGCCTTAATGGCTGCCAACAATTTATTGGCAGCAATCAGAGGTGAAAAAATGCCACAAGTCATCAATAAAGAAGTATACCAATAATAATTATACGAATGAAAAGAAGATTTTATCAGCTGTTGAACAGCTTAAATAAGGCCATCTTACCTCGATACAGTCAGATGGATCCTCTAAAATTAAAAAAGTACCAGCAGGCGATTATTGCCTACAGGTACTTTGTTCTCCTCAATGCCTTGGGAAATGATCAGGATTGAATTTTCGGAAGGGCTTCGTTAATTAAATTGGAAGTCCTATAAATTTCCTTTCTCTTCAACTCCAGCATATTCTCCTGCGTGGAATTTCGGGCATTTCGCTAATCAGCTCTTCTCGTTCAGGCACAAATAGTCAATATCGTGACACTATCGCCCGAACCAGAATAAAACAGGTGGCCTGCGACTTTTACATACGTTTCCAGTTGAGAGGAGCACGCTCAAGGTGATTTCACCCTCCGCTTTTATATTTCTACCGTACGAAGAGTATTGATCGCATGCTCAAACATCCATAGGAGCATTCTGCCCGCAAAATTACTCAAGCGTCCCTAAGACATCATATCCACATCCTATTCAAAAACAGAAAACTTAGCGATAAACAATGTGCTCCAAATCCCAATCTGGTTTGCGTCATGAGCAGTAACATGTGTCAATACCGAATAAAAGCTAAGAACACGATTTTGCCAATAGGATCTTCTTGTAATCAAAGTGACAAAATCATTGAAAAACACCACAGAATAAAAAATAAACACCACTTTAGAAAGAATATTTAACTTAATTTTGTCATATGATTAGAAAAAACACCATACCTATTCTTGATAGTTGTAGTATTGACCTGAACAATAACACAACGCTTCATATTGATGATCTTAAAGCATATATCATCAAACATCAGGATATGGTGTTTCCACACAAACATAATTTTTTTCATTTTGTTCTTTTCACGCAAGGTTCGGGCGAGCATATCATTGATTTTAATCAGTATAAGATTGAGCCTTATCAGATTTATTTTATGGTTCCTGGTCAGGTCCATACCTGGAATTTTGTGGGAGATGAAGCCGGTTATGTTGTCAATTTCTCTATCGACTATTTTCAATCCTTTCTTTTACGTACGGATTACCTCGAACGCTTCAGTTTTTTACAGGGCAAAATTGAACATCTGATATTCGTTTTGGCTGAACAATATCGAAATCAAGCAACAGCTATTCTGGATCAAATCATATTTGCGAAAACCGAGCGGCTATCGGAAGATTATATCCGTACACTTTTGTTGCAGTTTATATTATTTATATCAATTGGTACAGAGAAGGAGCACCTCGAAAAAGGCAACCCTTACAATCATAAAATATTCAATAGCTTTCAGCAATTAGTTGAGCAGCAGTTTAAAGCCACAAAGCTGCCCAGCATTTATGCAGATCAGCTATTTATCACACCGAATCATCTCAATGCGATCTGTAAATCCTACATTGGTCAATCTGCTGGAGAAATTATACGGAACCGTATTGTTCTTGAAGCGAAACGACTTCTGGTCAATAGGAATTTAAATATTACCGAAATTGCAGATGAACTGCAATTTAAGGACAACTCTTATTTCACTAAATTTTTCAAAAAATCTGCTGGACTCACACCTGAAGAGTTCAGAAAACAACTATAACTATGGAAGAAGTTAAATACGAATTATCTGAATTTAAAGCTGCATGGCGAGCAAAATGTCCAAGATGCAGAATCGGCCATGTGTATCAAGGACCTGCCTACGGTATGAAAGTCCAAAAAATGAACAGCCACTGTGAATACTGCGGCCTGCGCTATGAGCGTGAACCAGGATATTTCTATGGTGCGATGTACGTAACCTATGCTTTTGCAATCGCTGAAATGGTTACAGCCTGTATGGCAACTTATATTTTAACCGGCAACGATTCTTCATTCATACTCTATGCCACAGTCGCTATTATGAGCGTTGTGTTAATGTCTCCATTCAACTACCGCTATTCCCGTATCATACTGATGTATTGGTTAACTCCGGGCTTAAGATATGACCCAAATGTCAAAAAAAAGGAAGTTGACGTTAAGGCTTCAGCATAACTTTCATTATTCATATCTTTATCCGAATGAAGGATATGATATATTTAGACAATAATGCCACGACGCGTATTTTGGATGAGGTATGGAACGAAATGACACCTTACTTCCTCCAAAACTATGCAAATGCATCAAGTGTCTATCACCAAATGGGCCGTGAGGGCAATGCAGCGGTACAGCAAGCCCGCAACAATATTGCAGCTGCCCTTAACTGTGCTCCAAAAGAAATATTCTTCAATTCTGGCGCGACGGAGAGTATCAATACCGTCATTAAAGGTATATTCGAAAAATATCAATCGAAAGGAAAGCACATTATCACCGTCGCAACAGAACACAAAGCCGTATTAAGTTGCTGTGAGCAATTGGCTAAAAAAGGAGCAAAAGTTACCTATCTTCCAGTAGACGCTCAGGGCATGATTGCCCTGCATGATCTAAGAAGTGCGATAACCGAGCAAACAATATTGGTCTGTATTATGGCGGCCAATAACGAAACAGGTGTATTGTCTGCGATCACGGATATTTCCGAAATCTGCACCGAAAAAGATGTTTTGTTTTTTTGTGATGCGACACAGGCCATCGGAAAAGTCAATATCGATTTACAGCAGTTGAATATTGATATACTCTGCTTAAGTGCCCACAAAGTTCATGGGCCAAAAGGAGTCGGCGCACTCTACATCCGGAGAAAGTCGAGACCGATTCAGATTAGCCCGCTTATTATAGGTGGAGGCCAAGAAAATGAATTTAGGGGCGGTACATACAACGTTCCTGCAATCGTAGGATTTGGAAAGGCTATCTCCCTCATTCACCCAGCACTATATAGCACAGTTGAAAGAAACCGTGACTTCTTGGAAGAATTGCTAAACGATATCCCCGAAATCATCATTCACGGGAAAAATGTACCGCGTCTACCAAATACCAGTTACATCAGCTTCAGACATATCCTAGCCAGTGAAATAATGACTGCCTGCCCCAAACTGGCACTTTCTTCTGGCTCGGCTTGTGTGACCGGATCCAGGGAACCTTCGCATGTGCTAATGGCCATGGGACAATCCAAAGAAAACGCATTATCTGCTATTCGATTTAGCTTAAGCCTATTGACCACCAAAGAGGAGATTATCCAGTGCGCGGAAATGATCAAAGAAGCTGTCAAAAAAATACGCGATCAATCGCCTATATGGCAAATGTTCAAAGATAGTCTGATCAATTAATTTATGACATTCTAAAAACTTTATTACAGCAGAAATATAGCAAGATTGTATGTATCTTTGCGCTATACAAAGGATAATACTATGATTACAGTTACTGACAAGGCAAAAACTCGTATCGAGGAAATCATGAAGGATGAGCAATATGACAGCAATTACTTTGTGCGCGTTGCTGTAGAAAGCGGAGGCTGCTCAGGTTTAAGCTATAAGCTTAACTTCGACAACGAAGAAAAAAAAGGCGATCAATTTTTTGAAGATAAAGGAGTAAGAGTCTGTTTGGATATTAAATCATTTTTGTATTTGGCTGGTACAGAGCTTGATTATTCTGACGGTTTGGAGGGAAAGGGATTTGAATTTCACAATCCCAATGCAAGTCGCACATGTGCTTGTGGCGAAAGCTTTTCCGTATAGCCAATACCGATAATGCAGTCTATACAAAAGAGCCTTGAAGATCCTTCAAGGCTCTTTTGGTAAGTAACCCAACACTTTTAGCTGTTCAAAAGATTATTAGTTTTATAATTAAATATTAGCCTGTATCCATTTTGTTAGAATTTTTTTATTTTTTCAAGTTTTTAATAGATAAATATTAAAAATCACAATCAAACACATTAACCGATGATATTTTCATACTTTTGTAGCAAATAACTGAATAAAAAAATAAAAAACTATGCGTAGCAGTCCGCGCATAGTATTTCATTTAACACATATGGAGGGAAGAAAACTTTTAAATACCGAAGTTGCTATCAGCTTCGTTAAAGATACATTTGTCCAACAATTAAAAAAAGCCTTAAATTTAATTCCAATCTCTTCACCACTGGTGGTTTTGGACGGGACCGGGTTAAATGATGACCTGAATGGAATTGAGCGTCCGGTATCATTTCCAATAAAATCATTGAATGAAAAAAGAGCTGTCGTCGTACATTCCCTTGCAAAATGGAAAAGAGTACGTTTAAAAGAGCTCGAGATGTTATCTGGCGAAGGCATCGTTACAGATATGAAAGCACTGCGTCCTGATGAAGATTACACCCCTATTCATTCCATCTATGTAGACCAATGGGATTGGGAAAAAGTAATTGATAAAAATCAACGCAATTTGGCTTCATTAAAAGAAACAGTACTAAAAATTTATGAAGCTTTGCGATTTACCGAATTACAGGTTGAAAGCAAGTATCCAACTATAAAAGCGATTCTTCCAGAATCCATTACTTTCATTTCATCTGAAGACTTGTTGCAAAAATACCCCAACCTAACTGCTAAAGAACGTGAAAATGCCATTACAAAAGAACACGGTGCCGTATTCTTACATGGCATTGGAGGCGCCCTCAGCAATGGCGTAGCTCACGATGGTCGCGCAGCGGACTACGATGATTGGAGTACAACTAATGAAGCCGGTCACAAAGGATTGAATGGAGACATTCTTGTATGGAACCCAATTTTAAATTCAGCTTTTGAACTTTCATCCATGGGAATCCGCGTTGATAAAATGGCGCTAGCACATCAAATGGAAATCAGAAACTGCACAGAAAAATCAAAACTGACTTTTCACAGCATGCTGCTGAATGACGAATTGCCTGAATCCATGGGCGGAGGTATCGGACAATCGCGCGTCTGTATGTTTATGCTCAAGAAACAGCATATAGGCGAAGTTCAAGTCAGTATATGGGAAGAGGACAAAAAAGAGTCTTTAAGAAGAGAAGGTATTGATATCTTATAAAACGATACCTATTAGGAATCGATATAATCCTATCTCCAACCTTATTCTAGTTATACTATAAATAAGCACCAGGTAATCATCTTTTGTAGACCGGTAACCTGGTGCTTATTGTATCGATCAACTTGTATTTAAATATTCATCGCTGTTTGTTCTCCTCAGAATAGTAGTATTTCGTATTTTTGTCGAATGCAGTTAAAAGCTATTTTAGACAAATTATATATTTCATCCTTAAATGAAATGCAAGAAAGGGTGTTGGAATCGTATCAGAAGGATCACGATTTTCTTCTACTTTCGCCCACCGGATCTGGCAAAACTTTAGCCTTTTCATTACTCATCTTGCAACAATTGAAGGCGGAGGCTCGAAAAGTTCAAGTATTAATAGTAGTGCCTACACGCGAGCTTGCTTTACAGATTGAACAAGTGCTACGCAAGGTCGCTACAGGCTACAAAATCACTTGCGCATATGGTGGACATCACACACGCATCGAAAAAAATGCTTTCAAGGATGCCCCTGCAATTATCATTGGAACACCAGGGCGTATAAAACAGCATATTGAAGAGCAAAATTTTGATCCCTCCAACATCCATACTCTTGTGCTGGACGAGTTTGACAAATCATTGGAACTCGGATTTCAGCATCAAATGGATTTTATTATTCAACACATCCCCACGATCAAATCAAGAATATTAACTTCCGCAACGATGATGGACACGCTCCCACCGTTCACGCAAATAAAGCAGCCCATCCTAGTTGACTTTCTTCACAACTCAAAACATACCCCACAGATTACAATTAGAAAAGTAGTTGCTCCAGTTCAAAAGAAATTAGAGGCACTACTTAAACTCATCTGCAAGATTGGCACAAAAAAAATGATTGTCTTCTGTAATCACCGCGATGCAGTAGATCACATTAGTGAACTTCTCGACAACCGCAATATTATCCACGATACCTTTCATGGGGGACTTGAACAACAGGATCGCGAGCTGGCACTTCTAAAATTCCGAAACCATTCTAATCATGTACTGATCACAACAGACCTTGCTGCAAGGGGATTGGATATTCCAGAAGTTGATTCTATTATACATTACCAGTTGCCACACAAAGAAGACGATTTTACTCACCGCAATGGACGCACAGCCCGTATGCAAGCTAAGGGTGATGTCTATGTAATCCTCAAACCGGAAGAAATATACCCTTACATTCCAACAGAAATACCTGAGGAAGAATTTCCGGAATTCTATAATCTCCCTGAAAACTCACCATTTGCGACACTCTATATTAGTGCCGGGCGAAAGGATAAGATCAACAAGATCGATATTGTCGGATTTTTGCTCAATTTGGAAGGAATTGAAAAGGATGACATTGGTATCATAGAAGTAAAAGACAAATCAGCATACGTTGCTGTCCGAAGAAAATTTGCTTCCATTATTATCAATAAAGCGAATGGGCAAAAAATTAAGGGACGTAAAGTGAAAATTGGACGCACCTAATTACCCCAAGATAAATCCATTAGAGATGCAAGTATAAATCAAATTTTATGCTTGCATTTCTTTTTTCAGGATATGATACCTTCTCCCCCCGTATTAATTCCATCCTTATTTAACTTATATTCTCTCTTTCAAGAGATAAATTCTTGATCAATCATTGCGCGTGCCGTTGCCATGGAACAATTATCCATCATTTATGATACGGGAAGCACCTTTTAAAAGTCGAGATTCGACACGTGTGACTAATGAACCAGCACTCGACATAGCGATAGCAATTTAGCTTTAAAACAAGCGCGTTCCCAAGGAATTAAGACTTTTCTCGGCGATTAAATTAACCTTTAAACAACACCACCTTGACTATTAACAAGGGTATAACAGGGGGTTAACAGGGGGGCATCAGGGGTATACCGGTGCTACCCCCCTGTTAACTCGGTGTTAAATTAGTGTAATGTCCTTTTTAATGATGAATTTGGTGCGCACTTGGTTATAATAATTACTGGCAAGGGCAATATAATGGATAAACAATGCGAGTTATCCATATAACTATTCATGCGAATTTGATGACAGAAAAATTCGGTAATAAGATGAAGGTAGGGTTAGTTTAGGCTACAAATACAATCGTCAGATAAGCAGTATACATCAATGTAAATAGCTCGTCTGGCGATTGAATCCGAAAATCTTTAGGGTAGTAATTTTAAGCATTATTCCGCCCAGGTCAAAGACCTCACGATTAATCCAATGCTTTTAAGTAGCGAAGATACAATTGTACAGCCTCTCGCTTTTTATCTGTTAAATGGAAATCGAGATGCTGTGTTAAATATTTTGTGTAATCAAAGCCTTCAAACTCGGGTAGACCGGCAATAACATCAGTTGCATGTTCCACACCATACGCTAAAGCCTCATTAAATTGTTTCACAAAAGATACTGGAAGCTCTTTGTTGCTTACCCATAAAGCGAAAGCGAAGGGCAGTCCTGTAAAATTAAACCACTCTTTTCCCAAATCATAGACATAGGGAACTGCGTTCTTTTTACCGAAGGTGCGATCTCCAATTAACACATAAGCATCTGGCTCGGTAGATTCGTCAGTGATCAATTCTACTTCTTTTTTCCAATAGTTCTTAATCAATACACGGGCTAATCCATTTGAAGTGCGCGATTGTCTATCCAAGCGTAAGGTTTCCACCTCTTCAATAGGTTTATTAGCAAAAATAAATACGGAATCGACGGCACCTTCTGTACCTATACAAAAATTCGTATTGATATAATATTCAGGAAGACTTAATAAAGCAGCTGTCGGGATAATACCGATATCAGCTTCGTCATCAATTACTTTCTGTGCACATGCACTTGGATAATCGACACTCAAGTCGATCTGTTCCATTATTTTTGATTGACGTATACCATTCAGAAATGGATACGTATTTGTATACGATACGGCAGAAACTCTAATTTTATTCATCTATCAATGCTTCTAAGTGTGCAATATTGTAATGGTCTACAATCTCAAATTGACCATTATCATACAGCAATTTATATAAAGCAGTATTGGTGTGCGGAAAATCATCCATATAGCGGGCCTCTACGCCCGTCATGAGGCAAAGCATAATCCTTAATGCACGTCCGTGCATACATACGAGAATATTCTTTTCGTCTGTCTGAGCTAGCATATGATCCAAGGCGACCTGCTGACGGGCCATCAGCTCATTGGGAGACTCTCCGTTTTCAATACTGACATCCAATTCTCCATTGCGCCATGCTGCTACTAATTTTTCAAAACCAGCTAACAACTCCGGTGTTTGCTCTTTTCCCTCATAAACTCCCCAGCTTATTTCATCCAATCCAACGAGCTGTTCCCAAGGTAAGTTCAAATCTAGAAATCCCTGTACAGTTTGATGAGTACGCAATAAGGTTGAGGTATATATTTTATCAAAAGGCACGGTATTGTAACGATCAAAGAAAGCCTGAGCTTGCGCTACTCCCATCTTGTTCAGCGGCGAATTAACTCCTCTCCCCTGTACAATGCCTTTTAAATTTAGATCAGTCTGTCCGTGCCGTATAAAATAAAATGTCTTTTTCAAAGTATGAGTCTAGTTATGAATTAACAACGGGTAATGCGTAATAGCTTTTCTTTTGATTACCTTGATCAAATACAAAATCTTTATAATCTGTAACCACGTTATACAGCGTATCTCTTTCAATAGGATGACGGCCAACATTTTTTATGAGTTCAACAACTTCTTGTGTGGTCATTCCCGGCTTTTGTTCCTCCGCTCCTGCCATGCTGTATATCTTTGTTGTATCGTCCAATGTTCCATCGATATCATCTACGCCAAACGCCAAGGATAACTGCGCTGTATCTCTTGAGATCATTGCCCAATAGGCCTTAATATGATCAAAATTATCCATGTATATCCGAGCAACGGCATAATTTCTCAAGTCTTCTATCACGGATACTTCTGGAATATGGGACATTTGGTTCCCTTTATTTCTAAATTTCAAAGGAATAAATGTCTGAAAGCCCCCCGTCTTATCCTGCAATTGTCTTAAGCGATCCATGTGATCTACGCGGTGCCAAAACTGTTCTATATGACCATAAAGCATGGTTGCATTGGTGTGCATACCTAGCTTGTGTGCCTGCTCGTGAATATCTAACCATTGTTCAGCCGTACATTTATCATGCGCGATCTGTTCTCTGATTTCTGGATGAAAAATCTCTGCACCTCCCCCCGGCATAGAATCCAACCCGCAAGATTGTAAATACTTGAGGCCATCGTAATGGCTCAGTTTTGCCTTCTTAAAAATATAGTAATATTCAACAGGTGTAAGTCCTTTGATATGCAGTTCAGGACGGTGCTCCTTACATCTACGGAAAAAATCGGCGTAAAACTCGAGGTTTTGTTTAGGAACGACACCTCCCGTGATATGAACTTCAGTCACAGGCTCATTGTCATACTTTTTGACAATATCCATCATACCATCAACCTCCATCTCCCAGCCTTCTGCCCGCTCCTTTATGAGCCTGGAATACGAACAGAACTTACAGTCATAGACACAGACATTGGTCGGCTCGATGTGAAAATTACGATTGAAAAAAGTACGGTCACCATGACGTTTCTCACGGATATAATTCGCAAGTACACCAAGATAGCCCAATTCACCTTTTTCATACAAAAGAACCCCTTCATCAAACGTGATACGTTCCTCTCGCAAAACTTTCTCCGCTATATTTCTCAATTCGACAGCTAAGTTTTTGTCGTTAATAAAGAAATTCAATTTATCTATTGCGTTCATTAAATGTATCTCCTATCTTAAATCAAATGTACCGAAAAGGCTACAAAAGTTATAATAAAAAAATGTGACAACAACTAATTTGACAAAGCGCTTAAAAAGTGGCCTAATCCGTAAATTGTTGCATTTCGATTAATTTCCGATACAATCCTTCGCGCTGTATCAGCTCACTATGACTGCCCATCTCTACAATCTTCCCCGCTTCAATAACAACAATTTTGTCTGCATTCTGAATGGTACTTAAGCGATGCGCAATGACAACTGTTGTTCTATTATCCATTAATTTATAAAGAGAGTCCTGTACCAATTTCTCAGATTCAGTGTCTAAAGCGGAAGTCGCTTCATCGAGTAGCATGATTGGCGGATTTTTTAAGACGGCTCGCGCAATACATATGCGCTGACGTTGACCACCTGATAATTTGCCGCCCCTATCGCCGATGTTGGTCTGATAACCATGCTCCGTTTTTAAAATAAATTCATGCGCATTCGCAATCCGTGCAGCAGCTTCTACTTCCTCCTGACTCGCAGAAACATTGGCAAAAGCAATGTTGTTAAAGATCGTATCATTAAATAAAATAGATTCCTGATTGACTACACCGATCATATCCCGTAAAGAATCCTGATTTAGCGCCCTTAAATCTGTACCATCAAAGAGAATCTGCCCATCCGTAACGTCCATAAATCGCGGAATTAAATCGACTAAAGTCGATTTACCACCTCCTGAAGGACCTACCAATGCAACGATTTTCCCTTTTTCTATCGTTAAATCAATATGCTGTAAGATTTCTTTGTCTTGGCTATACGAAAAACTCACCTGATTGAATACGATACTTTTCTCAAAGCTTTTAACAAGTTTGGCATCTTTGGAATCTTTGACTTCAGTCTTTTCATCAATAAGTTCCAAAACCCGTTCACCAGCGGCAAGACCATTGTGGATACCACTAAAAGAATCCGTTAAAGCTTTTGCAGGACGCATGACCTGTGAAAAAATAGCGATGTAGGCAATAAACTCCGGTGCGGTCAAGCTTTTGTCGCCTGAAAGGACCAAATGACCTCCATACAGAAGAATAATTGCCACCATAATAACGCCAAGCAATTCAGAAACGGGTGAACTTAACTGTTGCCGTTTAGCCATAGCGCGTCCGATATTCGCATAATGTTCGTTCTCATTATGAAACCTGTTCTTAATAAACGATACCGCATTAAAAGCTTTAATTATTTTGATGCCAGACAACGCTTCATCCAAATAAGATATCATATTTCCATAAGATTCCTGAGCAGCATGGGCCTGAGTTTTGAGATTTTTAACAATCCTAGCGATAAAAAACCCAGAGATGGGAATAACCAAGAGCGAAAAGAATGTCAATTGTGCTGAAATGTTAAACAGCATGACAATATAGGCTATTAGCTGCAAAGGCTCTTTAAAAACAACTTGTAAAGTTCCTGTAACAGAATATTGCACCACCTGTACATCTGAAGCAACCTTAGACACAATATCCCCTTTTCGCTGCCCCGTAAAATAGCCAACATGCAGATCCATCACGTTATCAAAAACCGCTCTGCGCAATTTGAGTAAAGTATGAATGCGAAAGTTTTCCATGATACGTTGGCAGAAATAACGAAACAGATTGCTGATAAAAACTGAAATTACAATAACAATACACACGTATTTCAACGCACCATAGGCTCCAAGCTGGTTATTGGCAACACTTGCATAGTAATTAAACCACGCGAGAATGTCGGTATAAGTCTCGGGTTTTACCGCTTCGACGGTCGTATTACCAGCGTTAAAAAGTGTATGGAGTAATGGAGCAAGCAATGCTAAATTTAATGTACTAAAAATAACCGTGATCAGCGTGAAAATTACATATGGGATTGCAAATTTCTCAATGGGTTTAGCAAACGATAAGAGCCTAAAATATGTTTTCATTTAATTTCAACTTAGACAAACTACTCTTCAACAAAAAAGTAACTCGTCGATCTCTCCTCTTCCTTTCAGATTTTTATGGAGGAAATTGAACAAAAATAACAAATTAATCAAGAAAAGCACCTATCGTGTTAAGGGACTATAAAATTGTTGCATCCAAAGAACAAAAGCGTTCAACCTGCTCTGCTTGAAAAATCGATAAAAAAATCTCATTTTAATGGATAATTCCCTAATTTAGCCTTATTCAAACACCATATTTAGTAAAATAAAATGCAAATAGACGTTGCCAAAAGATTGCAGCACACCGAAGAATATTATTTCTCCAAAAAATTAAGGGAAATAGATGATTTAAATAAACAGGGTATGCGCGTGATCAATCTAGGAATCGGAAGTCCAGATTTGCCCCCGCATCGGGAGGTAATCGAGACATTAAGTACGAATGCCCAACTCCCAAATGCGCATGGCTATCAAAATTATAAAGGTGCTCCTGCCCTACGACAAGCCGTTGCGGATTGGTATCAACGTTATTATCATGCAACTTTTAATCCAGATACAGAGATACTTCCCTTAATTGGATCAAAAGAAGGGATTGTGCACATCTGCATGACTTATCTTCAAGAAGGAGATCAAGCTCTTATCCCCAATCCTGGATACCCCGCTTACGCTGCAGCCGTACGGCTGAGTGGTGCCGAAGCGATTACCTATAACCTAACACAAGAGAAGAATTGGCTTATTGATTTGGATGAGCTCAAAAAACAGGACTTGTCAAAGGTTAAATTGATGTGGATAAACTATCCACACATGCCTACAGGTGCATCCGCACCTGATGCATTCTATCAGAAGCTGATTCAATTTGCCAAAGAGCACAACATACTGATTTGTCATGACAATCCGTATAGCTTTATCCTGACAGATACACCAAAAAGTATCATGAGTATTGCAGGAGCGAAAGATGTAGCCATTGAATTAAATTCGCTGAGCAAGTCTTCCAATATGGCTGGATGGCGAATTGGTGTACTCATAGGCGCCGAAGAACGTATAAACCAAGTTCTCCGTTTCAAAAGCAATATGGATTCGGGCATGTTTTTACCTGTGCAACTGGCTGCCGCAAAAGCCCTGCAATTGGACGCATCTTGGTATGCTGACCTAAACAAGATTTATGCGGAAAGACGTCAACAGGTTTATGAGATTATGGATTTGTTAGCTTGTTCTTATCAAAAAGATCAAGTAGGATTGTTCGTATGGGCCCGCATTCCCGAAAAATACAAGGACGGTTACGAACTGAGTGATGCCGTTTTGGAAAAATCACGGGTATTTATTACACCGGGAGGAATTTTCGGAGATAGAGGTAATCAATACATACGTATTAGCCTTTGTGCCACTGTGGATGTACTCAAAGAATCAATCCAACGAATAAAAGATAGCTTCTAAGAACTTAATATAATTGTTTATATATGAACATAGCCATTGTCGGCGTAGGCTTAATAGGCGGTTCCGCTGCCATTCGCCTAAAAGAAACAAAATTCTGCGACAAAATAATCGGTGTAGATAAGAGTCAAAAAAACTTGGATAAAGCGATGCAAATCGGCTTTATCGACGAAACAGCCAGCCTGGAAGACGCGATTAAGAAGTGTAAAGTATTGGTGCTCACGATTCCTGTCGATGCCATTTTACATGTTGTTCCTCAAATTTTGGATCTGGTCACCGATCAAGTCGTCATTGACATGGGATCAACGAAAACAAATATTCTCCATAAAATTAAGAATCATCCTAACCGGGGGCGTTATGTAGCAGCCCATCCAATGGCCGGAACAGAATATTCGGGACCGGAAGCAGCTGTAGCCGGCTTGTTCAAAGGCAAAATGATGGTATATGTCGAAGCCTTTAAAACCGATGAGGATGCGTTCGAGATCGCCGATGCTATTACGGACCAACTGGAGATGCGAAGTTGTTTTATGAATGCCGATGAACATGATGTACATACCGCTTATGTATCCCACATCTCCCATCTCACTTCTTTTGCACTTGCCTTAACGGTATTGGAAAAAGAAAAATCTCAAGGACGTATTTTCGAACTTGCAGGCTCCGGATTTGAATCTACGGTTCGTCTGGCCAAAAGCTCACCGGATATGTGGACACCTATTTTCAAGCAGAATCGAGAAAACGTACTCGAAGTGCTCGAAGAGCATATCAAGCAACTTCAATCCTTGCATGACGCTATTGCCACAGAGGACTATGACAAATTACACAAACTCATTACCCGTTCCAATAAAATAAAAAGGATTATCAAATAAGGGTTTAGCACTAGAAAACAGTACGCATAAACAAGGCCCCTACTCAGGTCGGCCTTGTTTATTCATCTTCAAATTCATTGAACTTATCCAAGTCTGCTCTCGCTCCGACAGCGTCACCCAATTTTTCGCGAATTGCGGCACGATAAGAATACAAATCAGAATAATATGGATTCAGATCGATCGCTTTGGAATAATCTGCCAGCGCTTCCGTAAAATTCTCGAGCTTTTCATTCAGATCGGCTCGCAATGAATACACATAAAAATCTTCCGGATTGAGGCTTACAAGGCGGTCAAAATCCAGTAATGCTTCCTTAAAATTACCCAAACGCTCGAATAAAGAGGCTCTTTCTTCATACACAATCGACGAATTACCATCGATTTCTTCTGCCTGAGCATAGTCTTGCAATGCACTCTGGTAATTGCGGTAAGATTCAAAAACTTTTGCACGAAATATATAAGCAGCAGCTCGGTTCTTATCAAGGGCGATGGCCTGATTGAAATCAGACAACGCCAATTCAAAACAGGTCAATTTCAGGTACAAACTTCCCCTGAAAACAAAAAGATTACTATCGCCACCCTCAGAATTAACAATAGCACAGGAATAAAGATTGATCGCCTTTAGATAGCTATAGGAATGAACATATTCAAGCCCCAGTGAATTTATCTCGTCTTTACTTAGCTGTTGAGATTTTGATTCCAGCTCCTGAATAACCAGGTTTTCAGCCTCGAAGTAAGTTAATTCAGCCTGATTTTCCTGCCATTCCAATACACTATGATAATTAAAATCCAGTCTCTTCGCAATCTGATAGTCATAAAATGCCCCCTCATCTTCCTCGATCTGTCTGTAGATTAAACAACGGCTGGCATAGAAAAATGGTTCTTCTGGAAAGTGCTCGATAGCATTAGTGAACGTTTCAATGGCCTTGTCATAAGTGCCTATCTTAACATAATAAAGTCCCAAGTAGCTATAGGCAAGCGCGTGATTAGTCAAATCAATGGCCTCCTCAAACAAAGCAACAGGATTACCGTTTCCAAGGATACCAATATTAAACCCTTCCAATAGGCATCGAAGAGCGCGATCGCCAACTGCAGAAAGCCAATCAGACGGAAAAGGCGGACAAGATTGAGGAAAAAACGATGCAATGGGCAAAAAAGAAAACTTAGCAAGAAGGATGGGTACTGGCAGTGTAAAATCTGATTCCACAAGAGTATTGTTTTGAAGAATAACAGCTAGATTCGAAAACATATGCTTCATACTCAAAACTAAGCTAAATTTCATTACAAAAGAAATTTAACCAGCGATCAATTCCCCTATTTAGATATTCTTATCCATGAATTTCTCCCGTTAGGTACAAATATTTATATCGGATAATATCTCTTGAATTGGTAAACCGGATTAACTTTTCCTTTTTGAAAACATAATTGGAAACCTTTTCTTCCATCAAACGCAAAAATTCGACAAATTCGGCAAAAAAGTTTTGACGTTCAACAGGCGTAAATTGACTGTTTTTAACAATCCAGAAGAATTGCTCTTCATTCACATGGAAGGAAACCTCATTGTGCTTTTCTTTTCGAAAAATAAAGATTGGATCATTTTCCTGGTTAATAAATAAAGCAAAGCCAGTATTTCCACCATCCAGATTAACGACAAAAGCAGAAAAATAGACAGTACCGATCTGTAAACTTTCCAGACAAATTAATTTATGTAACATCAGGTTGACAATTAGATCACCTAAAATTATTAAGTTTTTATTTAAAAACAAAAAAAGCTCACAAAATATTGTGAGCTTTTTGTAATTAGAGTAAAATTTACTAGAAGGTAAATTTCACCGATGCGTTCCACGTTCTACCCTGTCCGATTAAAACGAAATTGGATGTATCTATACCATTCCAAGAATTGTTAACATCTGTGACCAAGTTGCTGGATGTTGCTTCAGAAATATAAAACTTATTCAACACATTATTCATGTTAACACGGAAACTTATGTCGTTCTTATCACTCACCTGAAGATGGTAAGAAAGACCTGCGTCCAAAAGATTGAAAGACGGTAATTTCAGATAACGCCCATAAGTTTGACCATCGATTACTTCTCTGCGATAATTCGATGCGTACAAACGCTCATAATATCTATAATTTGCATCTACAGATAGCCCCTTAAACACCTTATATTTAGCACCAAATCCATAGGAAGTTTGGGCAGCGTTACCAACATGTTCACCTGTCAAGTTTACCTGTGAGCGTCCCAATTCTATGCGGTTATCGTTACGCACGACCGAGTTTACTGCGCCATCGTACTTCCAATCACCGATAGATAAAAATCCTGTGAGACTCAACTTTTCTACAGGACGGGCTTCAAAATCTACTTCTACGCCTCTATGGACCTGCTTAACACCGTAATTTGTTGTATATAAATAGGCTCTCTCTACCAAAATGCCAGGGTCGTTTGTCGGGTTATATTTTTTCACATCATCTGCTGTTGCTAAACTTGAGCTTCCAGTAACACGATTTTCCCAGGTTGTGCGGTAAACATTGACGTTCACATCCAAAAATCGAGAAGCAAATTTATAGCCTGCTTCTAAACCCAGTATTTTTTCGTTTTCGGCATTTTCATTGATATCATTTGCATAATTCATGAAAATATTGTTTTGATATGGCTGACGGGAATAATACCCTGCATTACCAAAAATACTATGATGCCCCAATGTATAACTTACACCACCTTTCGTATTGTATCCAAAGTTGTTCACTTCTTTAGAATCCTCATTACCCGGTGTATATTGAAAATAATCAGAACGTTTGTTTTGCTGTTCAGAAACCGATCCTTGGAAAAATGCCGTAAAGCCATTTTTCGCATACTCCAATTGACCAAACAGACCTCCATAACGGATGTACTGATTGTAATCCCAAGCTAAACGTTCATCACGCGAATCAGGTTTACTGGAGAACGCCTTCCATGGATTTGTCGAATAGGTGTTCGTAACTAGCGGTTTGTTAGGAAAATTAACATTACCACCTAATACAACACCATTTGTATTACCCAGCGGATTGGTCAATTTACGATAGTGTGTGCCTTTGTAATCCCTTACATCAAAGCCCACATTAAAATTAAGGGATTCTGAGAGCTTACGGTTATAGTTAGAAACTATACCAAACCATTGGTGATTGTTCACATCAGCAGCCAAATATTTACCTGTATTGTATTTATCACTCCGCAAAGATTGGCCCCCACCTGCCGCTAAAGAAGCATATACAACGGTAGATAAAGATGATTTATCGTCGATCGTCCAGTCCCAGTTTAAGTTGGCTACAGGCTTATGATAAAAATTCTTCTGCGCATTCATCATCACGCCATTTGCATCCTTATAGTTGTCGTTGTAACGTCTGCCATTAGCAAGGTAGTTCGACAATTTTGAGGTATATCCTTGGTTATGCCATTGTGGAGCACCTGTTACCATAAAGTTCAGGTTGTGTTTTTCGTTGGCTTTATATCCAACGGACAAGAAATAGCTTTGTCCGGCACCTTCCGTATGGTCCATATAACCGTTACCTGACCATTGTGTTAACATAGCGGAAACAGCAAAACCATTTTTCATGAGCCCGGTATTGTAACCGACTGTTGCCTTCATAAACATATCGTTGCCGACCGTTGTGCGCACAAAACCACCTTCTTTCATTGCAGTGGATTGTGTTACGTAATTCACGGTTCCTCCGACAGAGGAAATCGCTAACTTAGAGGATCCCAACCCACGTTGGATCTGCACCAAGGACGCAATATCTGTAAGTCCCGACCAATTTGACCAATAGACACTACCGTTGTCCATACCGTTGATCGGCTGGCCGTTCAACAGAAATGCGGTATTGGACTGATCAAAACCACGGGTTGTCATAGAAGACTCACCAAACCCTTTTGCCTGGCCAGTGATATAAACGGAAGGCGTATTTGCCAATGCGGAAGTAATATCCTGCGCTCCAACCCGCTCTTCCAGATCTTGCTTGCGGATCGTTGAAACAGCTATCGGCGTCTTTCTACCTGCAGCAATATCGATGACCCCATGACCAACAACAACGACCTCATCCAAATTCGTTGACGATCCAGCTGTAAAAATTGGATTGATATTCAACGGTTCCCCCGATTTCAGCATGATGTTTTCAAAAATAACTGGCGTTTCTCCGATATAAGTGACCTCAACTTTATAAGGCCCCCCTTCTTGAAGATTTGAAATTTGAAATTTTCCTTCGGCATCGGCTGAGCCACTTATTACTTGTCCACTTGGGATGTGGATAATTTTAATAGTTGCTCCTTTAACCGTTTGTCCAGTAGCTTCTTTGACAACTCCTGAAACTGAACCAGTATTTGCTGTTTGACCTTGAACGGCACCGTAACTAGCAAAGACAAGGGCAAAAAAAAGTAAAGACTTTTTCATGGTAGATGTGATTGTTTTGTTTTTGTGCTGCAAAACTAGGAATTGATTGTCTTTTTAACTAATTTTAACATGCGTGAAGTCCGAGCGTATCTCGATACGTAAAAAAATATTTTTAGCCTTCCCTATAAAAACATGGATTCCCTGAAAAAATGGGCAACAGATAATAAAAAAGGCTAAAATAAACACAATGTATTCATCATATTTTTGAAAAAACACTAAATTTAACAGGAATAAAATTTTGTCTTATTTGAATAAGTAACCTTTTTGAGTTTCATGCGGGGATTTTGCAGTAAAGTTTTTTCTGCAAACAATCCAATAAGGTTATATTATAGATACATTCAACTAACTGAAAAATATGTTGTCAATCCAACAAGCTTATAGCGGAATTCTTGAACCGTCATTAATCACGGAAATAGCGGAAAATGCGCAGATAAAAACATTTAATGAGGGGGATCTCATTATCGATACCAATCAATATATCAAGTCCATGCCCCTGCTCTTGGATGGAGCAATAAAAATTGTTCGCGAAGACGAAGATCAGGGAGAATTGCTGCTTTATTATCTGGAGCGAGGTCAAACCTGTACGATGTCAATTGCCTGCTGTCTAGGAAATAAAAAGAGTGAAATCCGTGCACGTGCTGAGAAAAAAACTACGGTGGCCATGATTCCCAACGAACTTGTCAATCTTTGGATGGGAAAATATCCTTCTTGGCGAAATTTCATAATCTCAAGCTATTCAAGCCGCATGGAGGAAATGCTACAAGCCATTGATAGCTTAGCCTTTTCTAATATGGAAGAACGAATTATCAACTATCTCCAGGCGAAGGTAAAACTGAATGATGACCGAATACTCACCCTCACCCATCAAGATATTGCTTCCGACCTCAACACATCCCGTGTGGTTGTCTCCCGAATTTTAAAAAAGCTGGAACAGGAGGATAAAATTGTATTGCTTCGGAACGAAATCAGGGTATTAGTGGATTGAGCAAAACATTCGTATCTTTAGCTATAAGTAAATTTCGAAAGGTATTCATATCATTTTTATTTTAGATGAAGATAGAAAAATTAGGATTTATAGGACTAGGAAATATGGGTTATCCCATGGCTAAAAATCTAGAAAAAGCCGGATTCCCGCTTTCTGTTTATAACAGAAACAGCAGTAAGACACTGGGTTTTGAAGAGCATTTGATCAGAAAAGATATCGCCGAACTCGTCGATCAAAGTGATATCATATTTTCCATGCTCACGAATGATGATGCCGTCGACGATGTATATGAAAAAATCCTTCACTGCAATGTCAAGGGTAAACTATTTGTCGATATGAGTACAATCTCGCACGAAGGCTCTATTTCTACTGCATCGAAATTAAAAGAAAAAGGCGGGGCTTTTATTGATGCACCTGTAGCCGGCAGTACTAAACCAGCGGCTGAAGGTTCCCTTATTATTATGGTCGGTGGCGAATCAGAACATGTTCATCGCGCTACACCTTACCTTGAGAAAATGGGCAAATCGATCAAACATCTTGGGGAAAATGGCCAGGGGATCTCGGCCAAACTTGCCATAAACTATTTTCTTTCCACCATTTATCAAGGGCTTGCGGAGACGATCCTGTTTTCAGACAAATTGGGCATTAATCGGGGGCAAATGCTCGAAATTATCAACGATAGTGCCAGTGGCAGTGGTGCGACAAAAGTGAAAACACCTTTGCTTGTGGAAGAAAATTACGCTCCAGCGTTCGCACTGGATCTTATGCTAAAAGATATCCGGCTGGCCCAACAGGCTGGCGCCGATTATCCGCTTTTAAAAGCACTGCTTGAGACGTACGCAAAAGCGCATGAAAACGGTTTTGGACAACTCGACGTTATCGGCATTATTGAATCTATAAAGTCTTGATTCAGGTTGCCAAGAGCAAAAAGTAACCCAATCAAAAAGGATAAATATAATAGCCTAACGACGATTGCAAATACATAGACAGAAAAATTATTTACATATGAAAAAAGTAATGACCCTATTGCTGCTTACCATGGTTACCATGACTTCACAAGCGCAAGAACTAAAACAAATTTCGTATCAAGATGGTGAGCAAAAACTCAAAGGATTGATTACCGCCAATACGGCAAAAAAAGGAGCAGCTGTCCTCATTCTCCCGGCATGGAAGGGAATTGACAACGAAGCGAAACAAGCCGCATTACAACTGGAAAAAGAAGGCTACATTGCTTTCATTGCTGACATTTACGGTGAAGGGAACATTCCCTCAGACAACACGGCAGCATCGAAAATAGCCGGACATTACAAAACCGACTATAAGGCTTATCAGCATCGCATCACGCTAGCATTAGAACAACTAAAAAAAGAAGGAGCGGATCCCAACAAGATTGCTATCATTGGCTACTGTTTTGGAGGTACCGGCGCGCTCGAAGCCGCAAGAGCGCATTTACCCGTCAATGCAGTGGTCAGTATTCATGGCGGCCTATCCAAATCTGCAGACAGACCCAATGGTGCTATCAAAACAAAAGTGCTTGTTGAGCATCCTGCAGACGATAAAAGTGTATCCAAAGAAGATTACGATGGGTTGATCAAGGAATTAAACCAAGGGAAAGCAGATTGGCAAATAATCACCTATGCAAATTCTGGACATACCTTTACCAATCCAGAGTCGCCAGAGTATAATCCAGTGATGGCGAAACGCGCCTGGGCGCATACGTTATTATTTTTGAAAGAAGTGTTAAACTAGCTCGCAACACGAACAACAGCAATATCTCTCCAAATGAATGATAATTCGAAGCTGAAAATCTATCCGACTATTGTTCATTTCTTGATATTGCTGTTGTAAAGCATCATCGCAATCCCCCATCCTTTAAAATCACTAAAGATAGCAAGCCCTCAAAACCAGAGGACAAATCGTGTCGCAAATCGTGTGACAAATCGCGGGACAAACTTTTAAAAAAGGAGAAAAAAAGTGTGAACACATACATTTCTTGATTAATTTTGAAAGCAAAAAAAAGGTCGAATTGAGAAAAAGAATACTAATAAGTCAACGTCATCCAATACTATATTTTCTTGCGGTATGGGCACGAAGAATGCACCGAAAAGCCGTTTGGCTGTTGGATGATAAAAAATACGCTGCTGTTAAATCAGCTGATAAACTTCCCTTCCGCGTTAAAAAACACCAGTCTGTATTGTTAAAGAAACTGGGCGAAAACAACATGCAATTGCAGATCAATAAAGTTACCAATCTGAAAATTGCAGCATCACAGATCACGAGCATTCTGATCAGGCCACAAGAAACTTTTTCATTTTGTAAATTGGTAGGACTACCTACCGCAAAAAAAGGGTATCTGTCGGGAATGGAACTTTCTTTCGGCGAAGCGCGAGCGGGCATTGGTGGTGGAATCTGTCAAATATCAAATCTCATCCATTGGCTTGTCATTCACAGCCCGCTTACGGTCACTGAACGCTACCACCACTCTTTTGATCCTTTTCCCGACGATGGCCGTGTACTACCTTTCGGTAGTGGCGCTACCGTATTCTATAATTATCGGGACTATCAGTTCACTAACAATACCCCTTACACCTTTCAAATAAATCTGTGGTTTACCGACAAATGTTTAGAAGGTGAATTGAGAATCGATCAAGAGCTGGATTTTGCGTACCATGTATTTGAAAAAGAGCACCAATTTCTTAAAATAGACAATCAGTTCTTTCGGAAGAACGAGATCTGGCGCGAGAAGTTTTTAAAATTTCAAGGTGGAAAGATTTTAGAAACAGAACTTTTAACCAAAAATTTTGCGCGGGTTACTTATACCCCGGATGAATATACTGAAATTAGTTCCGACCGAAAGGCGTAATTCATTTTCATGATGATGATGCACGCTCTTTTAATATGAAAAGTCCACTTTTTTGTTTAAGTTTGGGATGGCTTTGGGGGTATTCTGTATAGAATTGAGATAGTCCCTTTGAACCTGATTCGGTTTATACCGGCGTAGGGAAAAGCAACAATCCACTGTACAGCATATCTTTATACTGCACAGCCCATCGCTCTTCCTTCCCTCAAAGCCACACGAATATAGCTTAACATGCAAAAAGAATGGAAGATTCTATTATCAATTTATTGGAGCAGGTGAGGATTGAAAAACCGCTCGTGCATAACATCACAAACCTCGTTGTGATGAATACTACGGCCAACGCACTTTTGGCCTTAGGAGCATCCCCTGTAATGGTACACAGCCCATTGGAAGTACGCGAAGTTGTGGACATTGCACAAGCGCTCGTCATTAATATCGGTACTTTAAGTGAACATACAGCCGAAGCGATGCTGGTCGCTACGGAACACGCCAATACCATCGGACGACCGTGGGTATTGGACCCTGTTGGTGCCGGGATATCAGCATTTCGCAATGACCTACTTTCCAACCTACTAGCGCTAAAACCAACAGTAATCCGTGGCAATGCATCGGAAATCATAACGCTGTACAATTCCAACCAACCGAATACAAAGGGAGTTGACAGCACCGCGGATAGTAAAGATGCGCTCAGGTTTGGAAAGCTATTGCAACAACATACTGGCTCCATCATCTGTATTTCTGGAAATGTAGACTATATTCTTTCGGAAAAACACACGGTTGAAGTGTATAACGGCCACCCCTTAATGACGCAAGTGACAGGACTTGGCTGTAGTGCTACTGCACTCATTGGTGCATTCCTGGCTGTTACGGATGGCCACTTTGAAGCTGCTGTCGCAGGGGTCTCCCTCTTAAGCCTGGCCGGAGAGCTCGCAGCCAAATCAGCCAGCGGCCCGGGCACACTGCAATTGAATCTTTATGATGAACTCTATCGGCTTAATGCAGAACGTCTGCAATCAAGTCTCAAGATCAAACACTATGCACATTAATCCGCTTTTCCCATATCCTTTATATTTAGTCATCTCCGAGCGGGATTGTTATCCCAAAAATTGGCTTCAGGTCGCCGAAGAGGCTATTATTGGTGGTGTTGATCTGATTCAATTGCGAGAGAAAACGGATAATCCCGCTACCTTTTTAGCAAAGGCCATGCGCTTGAAAAAGATTACCGATCACTATGGTATTCCTTTGGTAATTAATGATGCCGCAGCAATTGCCCAACAGATCGGGGCCTGGGGAGTGCATGTGGGTCAAAACGATCTCAAACCAGTCGCCATTCGAGAAAAATATGGAGACAGATTAACTATTGGATGGTCCATAGAAGCTGTGCAACAGCTGGAGAGCCAACAGATGCTAGTCGTCGACCATCTTGGTGTAAGTCCCATCTTTTCAACACCTACCAAAAGAGATACTGTTACCGAATGGGGAATTACGGGTTTAAAGCACCTTCGGAATAGGACCGAAAAGCCATTGATCGCGATCGGAAGCATGAATTTCCACACCACACAACAAGCTTGGAAAGCGGGCGCAGATTCCATCGCAGTTGTTTCGGCCATCTGTCAAAGTGCCGATCCCAGACAAGCCAGTGCACAATTAAAAGCCTTACTAAAATGACAAAAAACAAAAAATATAGGGTTCCTACTATACTCAGCATCGCAGGATTCGAGGGAAGCGGCGGAGCCGGCATACAGGCAGATACCAAAACGATATCGGCATTGGGCTGCTATGCGATGAATGTTTTAACCGCCCTCCCCGTTCAGAATACGCAAGGTGTGAGACGTATTTATGAGATACCTACCTCGGCTGTACAAGATCAGCTGGATGCAATCTTTGAGGATATTTATCCAGATGCAATCAAAATAGGCATGGTGCACAATATTGAGCTTGTAGAGCTCATCAGTAACTATTTATCAACGTATAAGGGACCAATCGTATTTGATCCGGTCATGGTATCGACGAGTGGACACAAACTTATTCATGAAGACACCATCCAGGCCTGCGTAACACGTCTTTTCCCCTTAGCAACACTGATTACACCAAATTTAGATGAGACGAGTGTCTTAGTGGATGAACCTATTCATACTGTTCAAAAGATGGAAAAAGCTGGAAATAGTTTACTGGCTGCGGGTTGTCAATCTGTTCTGATTAAAGGTGGACATCTACAGAGTGAAGAGTTAACATCCCTCTTATTTCAACAGCAAAAGCCTCCAATTGAATTCAAGTCACAAAAAATTAACAGCAAAAATACACACGGTTCCGGCTGCTCGCTCTCTTCAGCAATTGCGAGCCAATTGGCACAAGGCGTTGCTCTCGATCGCGCAGTAGACATCGCATTATCCTATATACACGCGGCGATTTTGGGAAGTAAAAATCTTCGCATTGGCAAAGGAAATGGGCCATTAAATCACTTCCATAACCCCCTTAAACTTATGCAATATGAACTGGACTGATCATGCCTGGGATGCTATAACACCAATTTATTCGGATATACTTGCTATGCCATTTATCGTTGAGCTTAGTGATGGAAGTCTTCCCTTGGATAAATTTCAATTTTACATGCGGCAAGATGCATTCTATTTGGAAGAATTTGGTCGTGTCCTTGCTTTTATAGGTGCAAAGAGCGCTGACAACCAACAAGCATTGGACTATTTCGAGTTTGGGCGCAATGCACTTCTTGTTGAAAGAGCACTGCATGAAAATTACTTTCGAGAATTTGGTTTAACATCTGGAGACAACAGTAGCAAAATTGAGCCAACCTGCCATCATTATATCCATTTTCTCAAAAGCGTAGCTGCATTCGAGAGTATTGAAGTCGCCATGGCTGCAACACTCCCATGTTTCTGGATCTATAAAGCAGTAGGTGATCACATTGTGTCGACCGCAAATACGCTTGATAACCCTTACTCCAAATGGATTGAAACCTATAGCGGTGACGATTTTGCACAGGGAGTTATCAAAGCCAAAAATTATGTTGATAAAATTGCTGCAGAAACTACTGCAACAAAACGGGAGAAGATGCGACAAGTATTTATAACAGCTTCCCAATTAGAGTATCAATTCTGGTTAGCTGCGTATATAGGGCGCATATGGTAAAACTAGACTGTCCGATACCGAACAGTCTATGTTCAAAAATGAGCACTAAGGAAATCCGAAACACATAAAAATACAACTATGAATCAACACCTTAGGTATATCAATAATTTTGGCACTACTATTATACTATATGTTCAACAAAACAATCAGGTGCATGTTTATGTGAATTGGAAATGATAAATGGGAAAATAAAATGAAACTTTTATCTACAATAATTTTAAACTAATAACAAAAAGATAATGAAAAGAATCTTAACCATTGCCTTTATTTCATTTTTATATGTAGCGCAGGCACAAGAACGGGAAACACGTAAGATCGCTGCTCCAGATGGCATTTCATCGGCAACCTCGCTTCGTGTGGATTACATCCATTCTAATCGCAATGAGGTTGTTGTTGAAGCGGATAACCCCGAGCATTTATCCCTTATCGAAACGACTGTAAAAAATGGTACCCTCTATGTACAGTATAAAAGAAACAGTTCAATCAGAAATGCAAGAAACAATCGTGTAATTGTTTATTCGAGCAAGATACCGTCACGTTTCTCGGCATCTTCAAGCAGCTCGATTTATACCGATGAGATCATTAAGAGCAACAAAATTACTGTAGACGTGTCGTCTTCAGCCAGCGTATCTCTGAAGAAAATAGTAGCGGATGACATTAGTCTTGCAACAAGTTCTTCGAGTAAATTAACAACCGAAGTAAGCAGTAAAAATTTGCAAGTTTCGGCAAGTAGTTCGTCCAGGCAGAATATTTCAGGGAATGCTTCAAATTTAAATTTGAACACCAACTCATCCGCATCGGTTGATATGAGTCGTTTTACAACGACAAATGCTCAAATACAAGCAAATTCATCTGCAAATGTAACGCTAAGTGTGAAAGAAAACTTACAAGGAAAAGTTTCCACATCTGCAAAAATTGTATTAAAAAATCAACCAAAAAATGTCCAGGTTGACAAATCGACCAGCGGCAGAGTAGTCATGTAATTTTTAGTGTGGTCTTGAAAAAGACTGTTTATTTATGTTTAATGTTTAGTTAGCAAAAAAGGTGGTACTTCCCCAGTATCACCTTTGCTTTACCTGCCCTTAGACCGCTTATTCTTACTCCTCCTTCAATGCCTTGTCAATAATAGCGTTAACATGCACATCCGTGAAATTAACTGATCAATAACCACTAATCTCGCGTTACACAACTTAAGTTGGGATTAGTTTCACGACATTTTTGTATATTGATACCATAAGTTGACGATTTAATAGGGCTATGAATAATTTTTTAGGGACTTGTATAAAACAATTTCAATATTATAAATCATTGGGTGATAAAACATTTGAACAGTTGAGCACGGAACAATTATTTTGGTATCCAAACGATTCGAGCAACAGCATCGCATTAATTGTAAAACATTTAGGCGGCAATATGCTTTCCCGTTGGACTGATTTTCTAACCACCGACGGAGAAAAAGATGATAGAAACCGGGACCGAGAATTTGAAAACACCTGGACAGACCGTGATGAACTGATATCGTATTGGAATACTGGGTGGACTTGTCTATTCGAAGCCATCGGATCGCTCGATGAAAATGATTTCGATAAAATTATTTATATCCGTCATCAAGGACACACCGTTATGGAGGCTATCTTACGGCAGCTAGCACATTACCCCTACCATATTGGACAGATTCTTTATATTGGAAAAATATGTTTGGGTGATACATGGTCATCCTTATCGATACCTAAAGGGCACTCCCTTTCCTATAATGAGGAGAAATTCAGACAGAAAAAGCAACAACAGCATTTCACCTCCGAATTTCTAACGAATGATCAGGAGAATACGCCTGAACATTAAAATACAATCAGGGCTGGCACTACAAATGTACCAGCCCTGATTGTAAACTAACCCTAATCTTAAAATACGATGATCGAATTAATTGTCCAGTCGTATTAGCGATGTAAATCAAAACGATCTAACTCCATCACTTTAGTCCAAGCCTTCACGAAATCTTGTACGAATTTATCTTTCGCATCGTCACTTCCATATATTTCGGAAACTGCTCTCAACTCCGCATTCGATCCAAAAACAAGATCTGCCCGTCCCGCTTCCCATTTTTTAGTACCGGATTTGCGATCTGATCCTTCAAAAACTTCCCGATCCTGCGAGATTGCTTTCCAAGCTGTCCCCATATCCAATAGATTAACAAAAAAGTCGTTGGTCAATTGCCCCGGACGGTCTGTCATTACTCCCAGTTGAGAACCGTCAAAGTTCGCTTGAAGAACACGCATTCCGCCAATAAGCACAGTTAATTCCGGTACAGAGAGTGTGAGCGATTGTGCTTTGTCAATCAAAAGGGACTCGGTAGATACGGTATAAGCGCCTTTACGATAGTTTCTGAATCCATCTGCAATTGGCTCGAGATATCCAACAGATTCAACATCAGTTTGTTCCTGAGATGCATCCATACGTCCAGGACGGAATGGGACTTCGATGTCATGTCCTGCCGAGCGAGCTGCCTGTTCTATCGCTGCCCCCCCACCCAGAACAATTAAATCGGCCAAAGAGATTTTCTTTCCAGCTTGTTGTTTTCCATTAAAATCCTGTTGAATGTGCTCGAGAGCGGTAAGCACTTTTTGTAATCGTGCTGGATTATTAACTTGCCAATAACGCTGTGGAGCCAGACGTATCCTAGCGCCATTTGCCCCGCCTCTCTTATCTGATCCTCGGAAGGTAGATGCCGAAGCCCAAGCTGTTGTAACAAGCTCGGAGCTACTGAGCCCAGTATTCAATATGGTCGTTTTCAACGCACGAATATCATCCGAATCAACAAGAGCATGATCAACAGCCGGAATTGGATCTTGCCACAATAATTCCTCAGCAGGAACCTCGGCACCGAGATAACGTTCGCGCGGTCCCAAATCACGGTGTGTTAATTTAAACCATGCCCGGGCAAATGCATCTGCAAATGCTTCTTGATCTTCATAAAATTTACGCGAGATCTTTTCGTAAACTGGATCAAAACGTAAAGACAAATCGGTGGTCAGCATCGTTGGCCGGCGCTTTTTACTTGGATCGAAAGGATCGGGAATGGTTGAATCGGCACCTTTAGCTACCCATTGGTGTGCTCCTGCAGGACTTTTTGTTAATTCCCATTCATTCTCAAACAGATTTTTAAAGAAAAGATTGGTCCATTCTGTTGGTTTTTGTGTCCAAATGACCTCCAGTCCACTGGTAATGGCATCAGCACCCACTCCACTGCCGTAAGTGCTTTTCCAACCAAGGCCTTGTTGTTCTATACCAGCGGCTTCTGGTTCTTTTCCGACATTGTCTGCAGGTCCTGCACCGTGAGTTTTCCCAAAAGTATGTCCTCCTGCAATCAAAGCAACGGTTTCCTCATCATTCATAGCCATCCGACCAAAAGTGTCCCGTATATCTTTTGCTGCAGCAATCGGATCAGGATTTCCATCCGGTCCTTCTGGGTTCACATAAATTAATCCCATCTGTACCGCAGCCAATGGTTTTTCAAGATTGCGCGTGTGCAGCTTACCATCTGCATCATCATCGGCAGATAAGACTCCGTGCGGTTCGGCCACTCCTTCCGAGCCGTGCGCATAACGCATATCGCCACCCAACCAGGTGGTTTCAGACCCCCAATATACATCCAATTCTGGTTCAAAAGCATCAACACGTCCACCTGAATAACCGAAAGTTTTGAAGCCCATAGACTCTAGGGCAACATTACCCGTTAATATCATTAAATCTGCCCAAGAAATATTCTTACCATATTTTTGTTTGATAGGCCACAACAGGCGGCGCGCTTTATCCAAACTAACATTATCTGGCCAGCTATTTAGAGGAGCAAAGCGCTGTTGACCAGATCCTGCGCCACCCCGACCATCACTTACACGGTATGTTCCTGCACTATGCCACGCCATCCGGATGAATAATGGGCCGTAATGTCCAAAATCTGCTGGCCACCAATCCTGAGAATCAGTCATCAATGCATGTAAATCTTTTTTTACGGCTTCTAAGTCCAATTGGTTGAATGCCGCTGCGTAGTCAAAGCCTTCATCAATTGGATTTGACTTGCTCGCATGCTGTCTCAACAGGTCTACACGTAGTCTATTTGGCCACCAATCTTGATTCTGAGTTCCACCTCCTGCGACGGAGTTGCGCATCGTACCATTGTGAAAGGGGCATTTGCTAATGTCTTTTTCGTTGTTGTCCATATTAAAAGAAAGTTTTTTTATATAATACCTTAATTGATCAAATTGTTTGATTTCAATTTTCATAAAAGTACATAAATACAGTCGATCCGCTCCATCGAATGATTTGATAAACTATAGACAAAATTTATATTATATAAAATACACTATCTAAATGAATGATAATACCTTTTCGACATTTTAAGCGTCGTATAACGGAAAGTGGTATGATAGACATACGTAGAAATAAAAAAGGACAGCTAATTTCTATATGCTGCCCTTTTTCAAAATCAGCTCAAATACTGATTTACGTTTACTATTTGTTGCTAATCAATAACAACCTCTTGTGGCCTCGCTACCTTTTCGAGATCTTTTGGGAGAATGACCGTCAACACCCCATCCTCAAAACTGGCATGTACATTATCGGTAAGCACGTGTTCATTTAATTGGAATTCACGCTCAAATGCTAATCCATCGTTCTCTTTATAAATATAATCTATGGCATTGTCTTGTCTATTTGCAGTACATGAAATTTTAAGTATCCCTTCTTGGATGCTGACTTGGAACTGTTCTTTCTTGCGGCCAGCAGCAAAAAGCTGTACTTCAAAGAATTCTTGATTCTCGACAATATTTACAGGAAAAAATTGCTGTCTCATTCCGCTTTGCATGGGTTCGCCTTCAAAAAAATGCTGCTGAAATTTTTCAAAACGGTCCTTGAAATGCTTTCCGCAAAATTTATTATGATTTGAATATCCACTGTTGTAATTATCTCTTTTAAACATGACTTTAATTTTTAATGTTGAATACTAAGTGTAAATTGATGATCGCAGGATTGTTTCCACAATCGCGATTTTTTGTAGCTATTAATAAACGGGAACTATTGTCGCTCTCTTCGAACGGCTTTGTGCATTTAATGGCACGATCGCTACGACTGTATCATAGTGACGCTGAACATTCGGGTGTACTGGGGCCGTGTCCATTTGGAAAGCCCGCCGATCTCTTCTGCGCATTCTTGCTGCGGCAAAGCTTCCTATACCAAACAGCACTGTTCCAAACAACAAGAGTTTAAAGATCGTCCCAATAATTAGCGTTGCTAATCCTGCTATTGCCGTAAGCACGATCAGGCGCGGCAATATAAATCGAAGTTTATTTTTCATTTGAATACATCTTTTTTAAGGTTTCCGTCAGCACATACCTTCATCTGTCTGAAATTGTACTTCTTCTTGACCTTCATATTTGTAATTAATTTAGTGTCGCCAACATCCATTCTGACAGATCATCGCGTTCTGTCATTTCTTTCGGTATATCGACATAAAAAAGGCGCCTTTATAAAAGAAGACGCCCAACAACAGTTTTTACTTTAAAATTTTTATTGTTTTTTCAGAATCCGCATCGTCCGCTGAAACGACGCTTCCATTCCTCACGCAAACGCTCCCTCTCCTCTTCGGAAAGATCCTCTCCGTTTTCCATTTGAGTTGGAAAACCTTTTCGAAATCTCCCGCCCCCCGGTTTACCAAATCCCCTGCCGAACAGGATTCTTGACAAAACAAAGAGTCCTAGTGCCTGCCAATAGGTAATTGCTTTTAAATGGAAAATATCCACCATTAACGTATTCCATAAATATTGTAACAACGCCACCAATAAAAAAACACCAACAATAATAGCGACAAACATAAAAGCGAATTTACCCTTCCGCTGTCTTTTCATTCTTCCATTCATAGCTTAATCCTTAAAATTTTAATTCTTCATATAAACTCCGCAATCGTACTCTTAGATGCTTCACTGCATACCCTTTGCGACTGATGATTGTCTTTAAATGCTCATTTTCCATCACAGCAATTTCTTGAAGTGTTTTGTCTTCCAGTTCATTCAACATAAAAACCCGGCGTTGCTTTTCAGGCAATTCGTCCAATGCTTTCATCAATTCGTCCCAAAAAATATCCTTAAATAATTTTAGCTCGGGATTGTTGGAGTCGTCAGCCAAAAGAAACTGACGGATGGGAAATGAACTTTCACTATCATCGTCGCCTGCGATCAGATCATCAAGTGATTCACTTTTCTTTTTTCGATAGCTATCTGTAATTTTATTGCGTGTGACGGCATAAAGCCAGGCTCCAGCATTCTCCAGTTCATCCATATTCGTTAAACGGCTGAATTGATACCAAACTTCCTGTAAGATATCCTCTGCATCCTCAGTTTTCTTTACTTTCCCCTTAACAAAACGCAGCAGCTGACTCCCATAAGTCTTAACGGTATCCGTAAATGATCTGGAATTTTTCTCTGCCATATGATTTTGGTATGCAATGTCCATAGCAGCCTAGACGAACCAGCAAAACTTTTACTTTAAATTATTTACAGCAATCTCTTCTCACTCACTCCGCATCATGAACAACATGTCAGGTTTCTTTTCTTCTTGTTTCGTGTACGCTTTGTACATTCTAAATTAAGTAAAATCTAAAAAATATGCTCAAACAACAAAATTAATAGTGCTTTTTTTTTGTCCCTATTTTAGGCAATAACAGTAATGTTCTTGAAAGCTACAACGATTACTGACCTTGTAAATACCATAAATTTGTCTTAGTTTACTATAAATAACAAAACGCACCATGAATAGGGTATCGTCAAATTTTTATGCCGTTAATACGGCAGAAAATAAGTATAAAATTTCTTATAACATCTATGAGCCTACAGATCATCCTGTATTGGCCACGATCCTCATCATCCATGGTATGCAAGAGCACAGTGGTCGATATCAGGAACTGGCCAGTTATTTGACAGCACAGCAATTTGCAGTTTTAACCTACGACCAATTGGGGCACGGATTAACGGCTTCACAACCCGCTCTTTTGGGCTATTTCCAAAAAGAAAAGGCCAAAGAACAGCTTGTCGATGACGCAATTGCGATGAGTAGTTTCTTACGGGAAGCCTATCCAAAAACACCGCAATTTATTTTAGGACATTCCATGGGATCCTTTGTTACACGTTGCGTATTACAAAAAATTGGGGGCCAATTTAAGGGGGCGATAATTGTGGGTACCGGACAGCGTCAAAAGGGCTCCACCGCTTTTCATCTTTTACTCGCTTTTCTAAATACTGTTGCACCCAAAAAAAGAAGTAAATTGATTAATCGTATTTTTGACAAACGCAACAACGCCCGTTTTAAGAACGAACCGAACCAATGTAACAGCAATTGGCTAAGCGTTAATAAGACAAATCGTATTTCTTTTTTGGAAGATCCACTCTGCGGAGGTCTATTTACCAATAATGGGTTTCATACGGTACTGGATCTTTCACTACAGGCGACAGATCCTATTCCTACACAGCTTATCCCAAAAACGCTTCCGATAGCTTTTATCAGTGGACAGGATGATCCAATTGGCGATTTTGGCGCTGGAGTTGAAAAAAGTGCAGAGCAGCTCCGCAACCAAGGGCAAGCTGATATTACGGTCAAATTATATCCGGGAATGCGACATGAAATTTTAAATGAAGAATGCAAAAAAGAAGTATTCGAGTTTATCAGCAGCTGGCTCCATAGCCATTTAACTTAGCTACCGCTCACAAATATTTACCACAACGCTCATCGCACCCCAAAACAGCATACAGCACTTCGAGATGTTTTTTCTTTTGCTGTATCTTATGGTGCTATATCGTGTAAGGAATAGGCAGCGGAAGTCCTACCCGACAAAGATCGGCCATCCGCTGCTACTAGCTATTGAAAATGCTATTTAAAATTAAATGTTGGTGCCGGTTGCACTGCAACACTACTGGTTGCCCCTTCAATTTTGGGCCAGTCCTTATCCCAGACGATCTGATCCAAAAATAGCATCCGACGATTTCCACCCGTCGCAACACGAGGCTGCTTTGGGTCCATACCATGATAGAGTATCCAATCTTTTCCCTTATCGTCTGTAATAATGCGCGAAGTATGACCTGTCCCCACAAATTGATCATTTCCCCTTAACAGCAACGTTCCGCTCCCTCGCTGTACCAGATTGCGTCCCTCCCGATCCATATAAGGCCCTTTCAAATTTCTAGACCGTCCTACAAGAACATGGTAACTGCTTTTTTCCCCTTCACAACAAGATCCTTTGGATCCGATAAAGTAATAATACCCTTTCCGCTTATGAATTACAACAGCCTCAAAATCACCGGCAGCAACTTTAAATTTTTTATTTAGATCAGGTACAGCTGTTCCATTTTGATCTAATTCCACACCATAAGTGCCCTGCGTTTCAGCATCGCTAAAACTACCCCAAAACAAATAGTTCTGTCCATTCTCCATAAAAAAGTAAGGGTCAATTGAATTGGGTACATTGATCTGCTTGCTATCGAAAAGTTTACCTTGATCTATAAATGGTCCTTCCGGTGCATCAGCAAGAGCAATTCCTATCCCTGGATTAGGATCTCCCCATGTCGAATAGGCATAATACATCAGGTATTTCCCATTGAGCTCTACTACGTCGGGAGCCCAGATTCCACCTTCGGCTTTCCAGCTCGGTTTTGAGCTGAAGGCTGTACCAATCCAGGTCCATTGAACTAGATCAGAAGATTGTAGAATGGATACCAGACGCTGGCCTTTGCCATCTCCCCAATTGTCGGCTGTCCCGTAGGCATAAAACATGTTGCTTTTGGGGTCTCTAACAACTGTAGGATCAGCAAGTATAGGCTCAAAAACCGGATTGGTATAGGTCTTTTGCTGCACCTTATTAGCCCTTGCAATTGTCTCTGGTCCAAGTTGCGTTACTGAACCTGAAAAGCTTCCGCAGGAGCTTAACACGTTCAGTACAACAACTCCACCGATCCAATATCTTAACAACATTGTATTCAACATCTTATTATTTTATTATATTATTTCTCTACATCATAGGAAAACGCTATTTCGCCTTTGCCAATTTCTCTTCCAGCATTTTGATAAAATAGCCTCCTACAACGGATCTTGCCTTAAATCCAGCTCTTTTAGGTCGATCCGTATACGTCCAGTCGGACATCGGAACCCGATCTGTTGTCTCATTCATAAAACGGTATACTGGCTTTACAAAGGTTTCAAATGTAGGTTTATCATTTGCCATGGTCGCCGTCCAAATAATCCAATCCGTCTTGGTGTAAGGCTGACGGTTATCCAGTGGTAATCCATATTGGTTTTGTTTTCTGAGATAGTAGCTTAGTTCGGTTTCGCGAATAGCAGGATCAAAAATATTCATCTTGAGCAATTTATCCCATACCATATTATACTTTTGGCTCCAGGTTCCTGCCTTGTCAAAAGTCAACTTATAATGATCCCCATCTTTGGCCATGCCTTCCCATTTCATAGCCATCGCTTTCGCTTCCGTCAAGTATTTTTTAGCAGTAGCCTCTTCACCGAGCATTTGGGCCAGATAACCATAAGAAGCAATCCCCAAGATAGCTTTGATGGATAAATTAGCATTGTGTGCAAAATGGCCAGCGAAATCGTCTGTACATAATTGATTTTCGGGATCCAGACCTTTATCAACTAAATAATCTGCCCATGTCGACAACACTTTCCAATGTTTCTTTGCATAAGTGGCATTTCCTTCCACTTTAGCTAATGCATAGGTTAGTATCAACATATTTCCGGATTCTTCCACAGGCATATCTCCACCATAGGTTTGACCATTTGCCAGCGGATAAGTTCCAACGTCGTGCGCAGCAAAAGGTTTTGTCCACTTATTGCTTTCGCTGTAATAAAAAATAGCGTTCATTAGCGCTTTTGCCAATTCCGGATTATAGTACAGGAAAATCGGAGCCGAAGGATAGGTTACATCAACCGTTCCTATTGACCCATTGCTATCATTTTCTTTGGATAATAAAAGTAAATCGCCATTGGATGCCTTCACAAGTTTATGGGCAGCGATTGCTTGCCGATAGGCCAAGGCACACAATGCGGCATAGTCCTCTCCCCCATTACGAAGAGCTGTACTCCATAATTCGGCATCAAATTTATCAGCAGCCTTTTTGAGAGCAGCATACTCTTTATCGGCCAATTCAAATTGTTTCTCAATTGTATGATTTCCATTTGTATTCCAATACGGCCGTAAATTTTGTTCGAAATATTGGATAGAATACAAGTCATCATACCCCAATAAGATCTTATCCTGATAGCTTGATGAGACATCAAAAGTTTGTATTAAAGCCAGCTGCTTACCTTCTTTTGAAGGTAATGTATGTTCGTTTTTTAGAAATTTAACACGCAATTCCTGACTGTTGCCAACAATAGATTTCGTTTTTGCAGCGTTACCAGCCATATAAAAATATCCCCAATCTATTCGTAAATCATCTCCTTTTTTTTCGAGAATCTGCTGACTTTTACTTCCAGTCTTCACAAACTGCAGGTTTCCACTGCGGAATGAGCTGCTTACAGCGTCTTGTGCCGGAGAATTCAAAGCCCAGTTTGGAGCAGCTTCCAAATAAAGCTGTACGTGATGTTTTTTGCCATCCTTTACCTGGATCTGATAAGAAAGGTAATTTACGGGTCGCGACATTAGGTCCAAATTATCCATGAGCAACGGTGCCATAAAAGTAATATTTAGATTGACTGGACCGCAATCAAACGAATAATGTGTTTGTGTGGCCTGAACATTGGCGGCAAGCTGCTTTGCTTCCGTTTCGAATTGAATACTACCTTCTTTTTCTGCAAACAGTCCAAAATCAAAATAACCATTCGCTACCCTATTATGGCAATAACCAGCAAGTATATTTTTCCCCTTTTTAAGTGTCTTCACGATATGTTCGGGCAGTTTGACCCGATTATTTTTGCCTGTCGAATTCCCCGTATTAACAACTTCAAATCCGTTGACATACAAAATGGCATCATCATCGTGCGTAAACTCGATAAAAACAGGTTTTCCGGTGAGATCTTCATCAAGTTCAATTACTCTCCTGATCCAGATCTTAGCTTCCTGCCAATCCGTATTCACCTGAGGCTCTTTATCTTTGGTGCCGAAAGGAGCGACGCCAGTTTTCCATTGATCTGCATCGTATGAAGGTTTCATCCAATCTGAAGCGGGTTCGCTAATGACATAACTTCCGGTCCAGGCCGCATGTTCGCCCATCCGTGCCAAAGACAGAGGTTCAGCTTCTTCTTTTCCTAGGAAGCGATAGGATTTCCCATCCACTTTAAGGACACCCAGTAAAGGAAATGACTTTCCAGTCCAATGGTGGACAACATCTACATTCAATTCGTTGCTATAGGACCAAGCACTTGTATTGGGATCTATTGTTATTAAGGGATAGGCAGGCGCCCGAAGGTCATTCTTAGGAGGCTGTTTTTGTGCAAACGACGATACCGACTGACATACAATAGCCGCTGCAATTAGTAATTTTAATTTCATTGATTTGTATCAAATAGATTTAGGTTGACCGGTATATTTTCACCGTTAAATTTAGGCCGCAACTCGAGTTGCGGCCATATCGCTATCAATTACTTGGTAGGTGCATTGTAGAGCGCACGATGAGCAGCGTTCAACTCTGCCTCAGGCATTTTGACAACTTTACGGTCATAAGTCATCAAGCCATTTGTTTCTACTTCCACATCTGTTGTCTGGGTATACACAGCGGCAGACAATCCCATAGGAATTAGACGTGTCAAGTCATGGATCAGGCGTTTGTAACGCTCCAATAATTCCGTTTTATTCTTAAAACTTTGGTATCCCCAATTATCTTTTTGTTGCCATGAGTGTCCATCTATCGGCAAACCCAAACCTCCAAATTCACCCAATGCAAGCACTTGTTTGGCCCCAAACAAATTTGGATCAGGCATGGCTGCGTTTGGGTAATTATGGATATCCAAGATATGTCCAGTTTCCATAAAGTTACCGCCACTAGCGCTATTAACCAGTCTTGAAGGGTCATTAGCCATAGTCCACTCGGTAATTTCCTTGGTTTTGAATTGTCCCCAGGCCTCATTAAACGGCACCCAAATAACAATGCTTGGATAGTTATGCAATACCTCCATAATGGCTTTCCATTCTTTTTTGTAGTAACCTTCAGATTCCTGCGAACGCTGTTTATCCCGATTTCCACCAGAAATTTTCCCTGGCTGCATATCCCAATGATTTCCGCCAAGATCACCACTAGGCATATCTTGCCAAACAAGCATACCTATACTGTCGCAGTAACGGTACCAGCGCGCCGGCTCTACTTTGATATGCTTACGGATCATATTGAATCCCATTTCCTTTGTTTTGATCACATCAAATTTCAAAGCCTCATCCGTTGGTGCTGTATGTAGTCCATCCGGCCACCAACCTTGATCCAATGGGCCATACTGGAAGGTAAAATGATTATTCAGCATCAACCGCTGAATACCATTTTCGTCTTTTTGCATGGCTATTTTCCGCATGGCAAAATAGCTTTTCGCTTGGTCAACAATCTTGCCCTTACGAATTAACTGGATTTCTAAGTCATAAAGTTTAGGGTTACTCGGCGACCATGGTTGCAAATTAGGTACTGCAAGATCAAAAGATGTATTGGGCTGCCCGACCTGTTCTTTCACAACTTTCCCCCCATCTAATGCACGGACCTTTATTTCATCACCCGCTTGGCTTCCTTCGACAGTAGCCTGAAATGCTAAGATCCCTTCATCCAATCGTGGTGTTTGTTTGGTATTAACAATATAAGATTGTGGAACACTTTCCAACCACACGGTTTGCCATATTCCTGTGACAGGCGTATACCATATCCCATTCGGCTTGTTCACCTGTTTACCGCGTGGTTGAGGTCCATCATCCGTAGGATCCCATACCCGGATGGCAATTTCCTGCTTTGCACCTTTTTTTAGAAAACTGGTCACGTCCATGGAAAAAGGGTCAAAACCACCCTCATGTCTTCCAACCAATTGGCTATTTACATACACATCACATTGCCAATCCACTGCCCCAAAATGCAACAGAACCTTGTTTTTATTGACAGACTTATCCAGTGTTATGGTATTATTATACCATAGTGCCTTATCTTTTCCTACTTCTTTACCAACACCCGACAACGCCGACTCAATAGCAAAAGGAACAAGGATATTCCCCTCCCATTGACGCGGAATCTCTTTATTACCTACTGGAGTAATTGCATATTTCCATAAGCCATTTAAATTTTGCCAATTGTTGGTTCTGGTTAATTGTGGTCTAGGATATTCAGGATGTGGCTTTTGTGCTGTTACTTTCTCGCCCCAAGGGGTTAATATATGTGACCCCGCGGGTTTCCAATCCTGAGCAAAGTTCAATTGTGCTGCCATCATCAAACTGGCAAAAAATAAGGTTTTCTTCATCATAAAAATCGTTAAG
This sequence comes from Sphingobacterium sp. UBA1498, assembly GCF_002325125.1. Taxonomy (NCBI): domain Bacteria; kingdom Pseudomonadati; phylum Bacteroidota; class Sphingobacteriia; order Sphingobacteriales; family Sphingobacteriaceae; genus Sphingobacterium; species Sphingobacterium sp. UBA1498. Next base: position 428,954 of record NZ_DCRG01000032.1, on the reverse strand, counting down.
TCATTTATTTTATATCGTATTTACATTATTTCACGGTTGGAAAAGCAGCAATGCGTAAACGTGCTGCTCCCATGGGAATCAGTTCGACTTCCTGTACCTCGCCCATACTTTCCACTGGACTAAGTGGCAATACGCCTGTCAGACCATTTTCATCAATTTTCCACCCGTCAATACGTTTCGCTTTGACAAGGATAGAAATAGGTACTGCCTCTGCATCGAAGGGAAACGCATCCTTAGGCCACGCCCTTTTCACAACTTTCAATTGGTCTAATGTTTGCAACTGATTTTGTACAAGTCCGTAATTCCAGTCACTTGCAGGAAGGATTTCATAGGATGGCCATTTTGATGGATCTGCAGTCTCCTGCCATTTCGAATCGCCAATTGCCGAGGCTTTACTATCTTTTTTTACGTAGTTCTCTTTTATTTTGAGGGCATAGGTCAATGGTCCCCGTTGGATACTCACTGAATTTTTATTGGTTTTCCATGTTTTCAGATCTATGGTCATCGGTAAGGAGAGTTCGACTTTGTCACCGTCTTTCCATTTCCGTTCAATTCGAATATATTTTGCACCAGCTTCTACAGCCTGACTTTTACCATTGACAGTAACCTTCGCTTGCTTGGCCCAGGCAGGTATACGGAGATAAAATGGGAAATCAACAGTTTTACCCTGGGTGCTTATTTCAAATCGCAAAGACTCTTCAAAAGGGTAATTGGACTGTTGTTTGATCTGAACAGCTTGGTTGTTTCCGACTTTTATTTCAGCCTTCGATGCAGCATATAATAACGCCGCAATACCATTGTCATTGGTTGCCATATACAGATGTTCGGCATAATACGGCCAACCCTGACTATGGTTGTGTTGACAGCAGCGGGAACTGAAGGGATTCATCATTAAAAATGGCCCGTTATTATCAATTCCAGGGGCATGATTATGGCTGTCGCTGATAGTCATATTCGGGCTCGTGATATACCGCAACGCTTTAAAATCGGCTGTTACAGCTGCGGGGTAGGTATTAAATGCAACTTCTTCGGCATGATCTGCCCAAAAAGGGTCTCCGGTTATTCCGAGAAGGATCTCGTTAGAGGCCATCTGTTCCACCATGCCACAGGTTTCGACGCCTTGACGGGGGTCGGTATATCCAGGACGGGCATTTTCATCTGCACCGAACATACCCCCTGGAACCTGACCAAATACCTGCCGGACATAATGAAAGTTAGCGTAGGTCGCTTTCAGATCGTCACTCGACTGGCTTTTCAAATAATAGGTTGCTGGCTCTCTGAAACATTGGGCAACATTGACATTATGCCAATTGGGCAAATCGTCTTTTTGTCTCCAATTGGCGGTATTCCGATGGATTTTATCCGCCAAATCCATCAACCATTCATTACCTTGTGTTCTGTTATAGAGCCAATAAACGGATAGCAAATTGTCACCACCACGACTGTTCTCCCAATAATCCTTGAGAAAAAAACTATCCGGCAAATTGGCCTGCCATTTAAAATAATTGGTCATCAACGTTAAAACACGCTGGTCAGCGCTATATTCATAATAAGATTGCAGGCACCATAACATTAACATATTACCCCAAAGATCCGGTTTGTTATTACGCAGGATCAATGGGCCAAAGTATCCATCAGGACGCTGGCTTTTAAGGGCCGCTTCTAACCAGATCTTTGACTCCGCTATGATTTTAGGATCCTTCAAGATGTAGCCCAAATTAGCGTAGCCTTTTAACCAATAAGGAACTTCTTCCCAACCATAGTCTCCTTTCCCATCTGTACTTAGCCAAGCATTATTTTTCTTGGATAGCCAAGCGCTAATTTCTCCCAAATGGCCTGTAAGACCATCTTTCTGCAGCTGCAGATATTTCCCAAGCCAACCTTCGGGTACGATGCTTCCTACAGGTAATTTTAGCAGGGCATTCTGTTTTAAAGGCAATCGGTTATTAATATAGTTTAAATTTTTCCCCTGCACCGGCAAATGATCAACAGCAATTACGACATTGCTTTGCGCTGAACTTAGAAAACAAATTCCAATCAAATAAGATAATAAACCGATTTTTTTCGTCATTGTTGGCTTGATTAGTTTATAACAGATTATCCAAAAATAAGGTTTAATGAATGAGTTGGATGATTGATTTTTCTCAAAAAACTGCCTATTTGTATCAAATCAATAAAACGCAACTGCAAAATGCATTTAAACCTATTAAATGAAGAAAGCGCACCACTTCACAGCGGTGCACTTTCAAACCAATCACTATTAAATATGTATTATTTTACCGAAAAACGATACAGGGATTTCGTCTGATAAACTTCTCCAGGGTTAAGGACTGTTGTTGGAAAAGCAGGTTGATTCGGAGCATCCGGGAAATGCTGCGGTTCTAGACAAAAAGCGGTGCGAAATGAATCTTTTTTTCCATTCTTCAATTGTACCTGCTCGTTCATAAAATTGCCACTGTAAAACTGTATACCCGGTTCAGCCGTCAATATATCCATGACGACACCTGATTTATCACCGACCACATGCGCCGCTTTATACCAGTCTCCTTCCTTTTCTCTACTCAATACAAAATTATGATCATATCCCTTTCCAAAGCTAAGTTGCTGGTCATTTGCGTTGATATCTTCTCCAATCGACTTTAAATTCGTGAAATCAAAAGGCGTTCCTTTCACCGAAGTCAACTGTCCAGAAGGTATCAAGGTGCTGTCAACAGGTGTATATTGGTTGGCAAACAACTGAAGTTGATGATCCAGAATTGTACCGCTTCCCTCACCATTTAAATTAAAGTAAGCATGATTTGTTAAGTTGATCACCGTCTTTTTATCGGAGGTAGCCCGGTAACCAATCATCAATTCGTTATCGTCGTTAAGCGTATACGTCACTTCCATTTGAATATTGCCCGGAAAGCCCTCATTTCCGTCCGGTAAGGTATAGGCAAAAGTAAGCGATGATGGATCGGAAGATTTTAATGACCAATGGGCAAAATGCACCCCTTTGAAACCGCCATGTAAGGTATTGGGGCCATTATTTACCGCCAACGTATAGGTTTCGTCACCCAGTTTAAATTTCCCTCCGGCGATACGATTGCCAAAAGGTCCAACAATGGTACCGAAAAATGGCTCTTTTGGATTATTATAATCAGAAGCTTTAGAAAATCCTAAAACTACATCGCATAACTTCCCTTTATTATCTGGAACCCACAAACCGACTAATCGTGCGCCAAAGTTGGTGAAGTAAGCCTGCACGCCATTTTTATTGCTCAATTTATAGAGGTAAGCCTGTTTTTGATCAATGGTTGCGCGGAACTGCACAGTATCCATCAGGGCCGCTAAAGAATCTGCTTTAGGAGTTTTGGAACCAGTCGATTGCTGACAAGACACACAAAAAGCGAGCATTGCAGAAAGACCAAGCAAGGTCATTTTTCCTTTCATTCGTCGTATTTTAAAATGGTTTATAATCTTTGTTTAGATAGAACTTGTGTCCTTTTCTAGATTTTTTATAATTTTAGCGATTACTATACATAGGCTAAAGTCTTAAATTTTTGAGAAATTTTAAGATTAAATTGTTTCATTTTAGCACTATTTTGTATCAATAACCAAATGATCATGATCAACCTGAAGTCTCTACGCTTTCTATTCTTTCTGTTTCTTCCACGGTTGCTCTATGCACAGCCCTATTATTTTAATCATTATCAAATTAATGAAGGCTTGTCAAACAATGCAGTTATCTGTAGTATGCAGGACAGTCATGGCTTTCTTTGGTTTGGTACAAAGGATGGGTTAAATCGCTTCGACGGCAATAATTTCAAACATTTTGACGCCCCGAGCCTTGGGAAAAACACCCTAGGTGGCAACAACATCATTTCGCTGACAGAAGACTTTCGAAAAAGAATATGGATTGGTACAGATCAGGGAATCTACTGCTACGATCCCGTGGATGAACAATTTAGACTTTTGAGCAAACAATTTGAAAATGCAGATGTCCCTGTTATCATTACCGATCAACGCAAAAAGATTTGGTTTATATCCAATGGAATGCTCTATTACCATGATTTGATGAGTCATGAAATTCGACAATTGACTAAATCAGACCTGTACATCACCTCCATCAGCTGCACGAAAAACGGAACGGTGTTTTTTGGCACTCCTGAAGGGAAGATTTTCCAAATAGATGCTGCGGGCACCCCTGTGCTGATGCTCGACTTTCAAGCAAAATATGGTGCTAAAGATTGGTTTAGTATTGAGAAAATAAAAGAAAATCGCGAAGGAGATCTATTGATCGGCACTTCCAAAACGGGGGTCTATAGCTACCGATTCAAAGACAAATCGCTTAAACCCATACTGGGCCCCCAACAATTGAAGCAATTTCTCTATGTAAGAGATATTTTACAGCCAAACGATCATGAATATTGGTTTGCAACAGAATCTGGTCTCTTTATATATCAAATAGCTAGTCAACAATTCATCAATATTCAAAAAGAGCAAGAAAACCCTTGGGGCATATCCGACAATGCTATTTATAACGTCTTACAGGATAAAGACGAAGGTATCTGGTTGGGGACGTATTTTGGTGGAATCAACTATTATCATAAAAACAACAGTATAATCGAAAAATTCCTGCCACAGGACCGCCCAGGGAGCTTAAAAGGGTCTGCCGTACGCATTATAAAAAAGGATATCGACCATAATATTTGGATAGGCACCGAAAACGGTGGATTATCAAAACTCGACCCCATATCGGGTAGAATTCAAAACTTCTCGGACAAACAAGGCAATCTGGCAAATAACAACATCCATGGAATTCTCCCTATTGGCGACAAATTGCTGATAGGCACTTTCGTCAATGGTCTCGACATTTTTTCGCCCAAGCTTCAAAAAGTTATCTATCACATCGACCGCAACAGTAATGTGGCATCATCCGATCTCCAAAGTAATTTTCTATTTTATCTCTACAAAACCCGGAAAGGGGATATTCTCGTAGCTTCAACGCGTGGATTATACCGCTTTGATTTTGATAAAAAATCGTTCCACCTCATCAATAATGTTCCAGAATATATGTTTTACACAAGCATTTTGGAAGATAAAAAGGGGAATATCTGGGTTGGCACGTGGCGAGATGGACTGTTTTGTTATCACCCGACGACGCGTTACTTCAAACATTACACACATCGGCAGAACGACCCTAGCTCCTTGCCAAATAATAGGATCAATAGCTTATTTGAGGACTCTCAACAGCAGATTTGGATAGCCACAGAAGGTGGAATGGCAAAGAAAAAAATAAATCAAGAGGGCTTTCAAAACATTGGTCTAGCCGAAGGAATGCCCAGTAATGTGACGCTAGCCTTCTTAGAAGATAAACAAGATAATCTTTGGGTGAGTACGTCTAAGGGCTTGGTACGCTACCACCTTCCCAATGGTAGAAAACGGATTTTCAACTTGGAGTCAGGCCTTCCGACTATTCAGTTCAATTACAATTCATCTTTTGATGATGAGAATGGAAACTTCTATTTCGGCACCATCAATGGACTTATTCGCTTCAACCCGGAAAAGCTAAACCAAATTAACTATAAGAATCAAATACCGATTTATATCACTAATTTTTACATCAACAACAGAGCGATCAATCAATATACCGATCCCAATATTCTATCCAAATCAATATTATTCACTAAGAATATAAAACTAAAACACGACGAATCATCTTTCAGCCTTGATTTTGCGGCTTTGCATTATCAAGCCCCCCACTCTATTCATTATAGTTATAAGATGGAAGGCCTTGACGACAAGTGGATAGACATTACAAGCAATCAACGTGCATATTTTACCAAGCTCTCTCCCGGAAAATATATTTTTACAGTAAAAGCAGAAGATCCCAATGGCAATACAATCCCTACTTTTGCTAGTCTTAAAATCACGATCCTTCCACCGATCTGGGCAAGTGTACCGGCCTTTATTTGCTATGCATTAATAGCCGCTGGACTGATTATATTTATAATTTATCATTTTAATGAAAAGATCAAACAACGCAATCGCCAACATCTCTTAACCGTACAGAACCTACGCGAACAAGAACTCTATCGTTCAAAAATCAATTTCTATACCGATGTTGCGCATGAAATACGCACGCCATTGACCTTGATCAAAGCCCCCCTAGAAAAACTTATGGATAAGGTAGATCACAATCCCGTCACCGACAAACTATTATTGACCATGCAAAACAACACGGAGAAACTAATTGCCCTTAGCAATCAATTGCTGGATTTTAGGAAAGTCGAAACGGAAGGGTTTAAATTGCACTTTGAATCAGAAAACATCAGCCTGATGGTTCAGGAAATCATCGGTAACTTTACAGTGACTTTACAGTCGCAAGGAAAACAGATTGTATCGAAAATTATACCCGATATTATCGGTCAAATCGATGCGGACGCATTTGACAAGATATGCTATAACCTATTGAATAATGCCCTTAAATATTCCTTATCCTTTATTGAGGTAAATTTGAATATGGATATACAGAAAAATATTTTTATATTGACCGTGAAAAACGACGGCGCTTTAATTCCTTCAGAAGAAAGGGAAAGAATTTTTGAACCATTCAATCGCTTAAAACAAAATAAGAATGTTCCTGGAAGTGGTCTGGGCTTGGCATTGACAAGATCCCTAACGTTGAAACACCAAGGTACCTTGTTATATACTACAAATGACCTTCAATTGAACGTATTCACTTTGACGTTACCTTTGAATCACAATACAAATCCATAATTATGAATGCCAAATCCAATTTATTACTAGTAGATGACCATACCGAACTGCTCGAATTCATCGCAGATGATCTCAATGAAGATTATCAGATAACGACAAGTTCTAATGGAAAGCAAGCGTTGGATTTACTCGCTTCTGAATATTTCGATCTGATTGTAAGCGATGTAATGATGCCGGAAATGGATGGTTTTGAGCTTTGTCAAAGAATCAAGGAAAATATCGCTTATGCACACATTCCAGTGATACTTTTGACTGCAAAAAATAGTATTGAATCAAAAATTCAAGGACTGGAATTTGGTGCTGATGCTTACATTGAAAAACCTTTTTCGCCTGCTTTTTTGAGGGCGCAAATAGCTAGCTTGTTAAAGAACCGGATAAAGGTTAAAGAGTTTTTTATCAAAAATCCAATGTCCCAAATACAGCAGATTGGCCAAAACCAAAGTGAACAGGAGTTCTTGCTGAAAATTGAAGAAATTATTATGCAGCACCTCGATGATCCACAGTTCAATGTGGACCGCATGGCCGACATTCTCTGTATGAGTAGACCTACACTGTACCGCAAAATCAATGTTGTATCGAGCCTCTCGCCCAATGAATTGATTAATTTGACCAGGCTCCGAAAAGCAGCAGAACTGCTTATTCAAAAACAGTATAAAGTGTACGAAATTTCAAATTTATTAGGTTACAGTTCCGCAACACATTTTTCGCGTAATTTTCAAAAACAGTTTGGACAAAGTCCAACTGAATTTCAGGAATCACAATCGAGGGGAACTATTACTTGAACCATAATCTCCATTCTAGACACATTAAACTTAGGTTAACAGGCAGCCTTTCAATACATATGTCCGAAATTAAATTCAAATTGCTCTTCAATTGGAATAAATAAAAGAACCAGATTTGCTAGGAATCTGGTTCTTTTTTTAGAATCGGATCTGCCGATTGAAGCATATTTTAGCTCAGGTTTTCCTGATACAGATTGGTATCTTTATCTTAACATCGAGGTTACCATTCAATATCTACCTGAACACCATCAGGACTATTTTCAAATCCCAGTAAATAGGTTTTTGTTCTCGTATCCCAATTTGCTTCTGAAAAGACATTGTGTTTACCTACCAAAATACGCTTTGGCTTATTAGGCAATAATATACGCGAAATGTTGGTCGTATTAATCGGGCTTTTTGCAGTAAATGAATACCGATGATTAGCCGTTATTTCGTTGTAGATACGACTTGCGGAGGCCAACACCTGTGGTTGTTGTTTGTTCTTTATGTGATCGATATTCACAAACAAACACTGCTCATTCGGCTGTATACTTTTAGACGTGATAATGGGCAAAGTCGGATCGTAAAGATCGATTAGATTTCCCTTAACCTGATAAGGAAGATTGCTCACACTCTCATCCAATACAGCTACCATATCGTAATTGCCTCGCGTCAGTGTAAAATAATTTTTAAATTGCAGCTTTTCCCCTTTACCATTACTTTCATAAAGATTCTTGGTCACATCCAGCAGTTTCTGACTGTTATCAGGTTTAATCACAAATTCCTTAGGATCGGATCGTAATACGTACAAAGTGCCTTTCCCATACCTGTATTTTCCCTCTTTTGCCATTTCGTCCTTCAGTCCCATCTGCTCAAATAGATGATCGGATGGCCTTTGATACTTTCTACCATTCCTATTCCACCATTCCTGTACCGATTGAAAAGGATCAAGATCCGTTCCACAATACATTAAGACGCCACCATTTTTTACCCAATCTGCAAGGTACTGATGTGCTTTAGGGGCTAACGGTTTCATATTGGAATAAGACATGAGCAGGACTTTCGTGTCCGCGAGAGCATTCTTGACCGCTAAATTCTCCAAATGAACTGTTTTTATAGGTACCCCGCGTTTTAGGAAAGGAAGGGCGAGTCCATAAAAGTTGGCTAATTGTGGATCATCATATCCTGCATGTGTCGGAAAACGCTGGAACATCAATGAATTTGCCAAGAGCACACTGATCCCTGTCGATCCAGAGACTTTGCCGGTTGATTTGGGCATACTGTTCAGGCTATTAATCATAACCTGCATCTGGGTCGAATAATGTCTTGGTATTTTTTCTTTTTGATCACTATTAGCGCTTGTTTTATACAGTCCCTCATAAATACGTTCGGGCCAGGGCATCACCTCATAATTGGCGATATTTGGATATAAAAGCTGTGCTGTGAATGTCGCCTGATAGTTTTTCTTATAATCGGCCCAGTCCCGGGGCCAATCTTCGATCGGATCTGTCAAAAAAAACATCTTCCGTCCGGTAGGAGCCGTCATAGATTCCATTGCACCATATTCCAAAAATGCCGTTTCGAAAACGCGTTCTTTCGCTAATCCATTAAAATAATTCGGTTCACGTGAAGTTCCTGTCCATACCTGCGCGATATAACCATCCACACAGGGAAGAGAAGCCAAACTCGCTTCGGGACTGACGATCATCCACTGCGAATAGTTGATCAAAGAGTGCGTCGGCACATAACATTTTACTTCCATCCCCTTGGTTTTACCGTAAGATTTAGCATAAGTAAAGACTTCATTCAGCGCATGGAGATATAAAGCATACTTTAACTTATTGGATAAGTAGGTGTTCTCTGGCGACTCATGCTGTGGTCGCCATTCAAAACCATAGTATTTTTTCCATTCTTTTTTAAACGATTCACTGTATCCGGCACGTGCCCAGAATTCCGGTTCCTCCATAAATATGGCGTCGATGCCAGCATCAATGACCCTTTTGACATGCATCTGCTTGATATATTTTAAATAATTTTCAGTAGGAACGATATAGGGTACCATATGACCATGCCAGATGGTATCGCCTTTGACATCGACCTGTCCCTCATCCAAGTGCATCTTCCCATCCCATTTCCCTGTAAAGTAATCTTGGTACTCGCCCCAGGCAATCCCAGTCATAAAATGAACAATATACCCCTTATCGCGCCAGGACTTGACACGTTCTTCAAAAGGGGGCTTTCGGGATTTGTCGGATGGATTCCCTCCTGTTCCATAGACCATCACCGCGTCCGCCCGATTATCGATTGTAGGGCGCCACTCGCTGGAGGTTTGAAATGTCGTCTTTACCGGATCTCTCTCTTGGGCGACCGTCGTCAACGCCGCCAACATTATTAACGAGAGTATATTCGTTTTTATCATAATTTATTGTCTACTTCTTTACGTACGGTTTACGCCTATATTCCCCCTACTATTCAACAGGTTTACCCCATTAGATCGAGCAAATGAGGAGTGAGCCAGTCCTATTGAAAATTCAAATTTTATCATGGTATTTTTAACAGACTGGCTCAACATGGCTACAGATTCCCTTAGGGAATATCGACCCTTTTGGCTTCGTTGTAATTCCATCTGCGCGTTCCCGTTCCACGGGGAGTGTCGTAATTAATTCGCGAGGCTGCCCGAATGAAAACAGTCCGCCCTTTTGGGATTTCTCCCACAGATTCGAGATCAATAACCTGCCCTAATTTTGCGTTAAAACTGTTGCCCCCATACTCGATTTTGCTAGACCAACGTTCGTCCCGCGCTCTATACCCTACCGTGGAGGAATAGCTGACAAAGAATTGTATATCTGTCACATTTAAAAAATCCCCATTATAATTTCCCAAAGGTTCAATTTTATCCCGAAAAAACTGTTCGGTTATGGCGCGGGTAACTTTTACCTTGGCTTTTACCTTTCCGTTTTCCACAACCGGATTTCCGACCCATTCGACTTTGAGAAAAGGATGCACCTCCATCTTGATTTCATGAGAGCCATTCAGCTCCATGTTTTTGCTGTCATCTGATAGCACCTTCCCATCGCCATCGGTACGCACCAATGGAATAAAAGGTCCATCAACAGTGATATTGTAATTACCTTTAAACAATTTCGTGTTCTGAAACGTTCCGTCAGGCATACAATAGAAATCAGGGTTGTGTTCCACATTATCGCCCCAACTGAGTTCTTTTAACCGAACGCGAATCCCCTCACTTCCCTGATCGGTCAATATGGGTTCGCCGGTCGATGCGTCGACCACAACACCTTTTAATGCCACCGAAGGCGCTTCATAATTATCTGCCTCAAAAAGGCTGCACGAACTTAGCATACATAGGATGCCTATCGCGCCGAAAACACTATTTTTCATCTCTTTTACGTTTAGTGATGGTTTGAATATTCCGAATTGATTTGCTTGCTATTTTCCGGAACGCTGCTCCACCAGTCATTCACTTTGTTATTAGAATTTCAGACCTTCCAAGTGACCTGTGCTTAGCGCCTCTACGCTCTCAGCACAGCATACTTATTTATCGGTTAGGTTGCTGGTCAATCACGGGACTTTTAGCTACCTCTCCTCCGGGGATTTCAAAATAATAGTCTATAGGTGTATACCGGAATGTTTTGGTACTTACCCATTGAAATCGTGCATCAAAGAAGTATTTACCCGTTGAGGTGGAAAAAAATGGATATAACCCCCTGAACCTAAAATTTTCATTGTTGCTATATAAATTTTTATCCTTCTGTGTTCCCCAAAAACCATCCCGGCCTTCAAAATGCAGCACTCGCCATCGACGCAAATCCCATTTTGCTTTATGTTCAAACGCAAGTTCCTTGCGACGCTCTCTCCGGACAATATCTCTTCCGGCATTATCTCCAGAGATCGCACCTGTTAGCAAATCTGCTCCCGCGCGCGAGCGAATCTCATTGACAGCACTGGTTGCCATCTGTAAAGGGTCGCTTCCATCAGTAGGATTCGCACCCAGCATTTTGAGTTCGACAGCTGCTTCAGCTGCATTTAATAAGACCTCAGCGTAACGCATTAAAATAAAGGGCTGATCAGATTTCCCTTCCCCTACTTCTTTTGCTGGATTTGTATTCAGCCATTTACGCACATAAAAACCAGTTAATGTCGCTTCACCATTATCAAAGAATGGTCCTTCGTTTCCGGCAGCATTCATTTTTTGTCCATTATAATCAACAGTTTGCTGACCACCACCATCTCTTGGACTCAGGTAAAGCGTCTTTGGTGAACCTGTGTAAGCACCCAGCTGTTGGTAACGTGTATCCGCGCTTGCATAAGAATAATCCGTGAACAGCGGCTTTATGGGTGCTGAACCGGTGTAAATGCCCGCCCGTATTTCCATTTTTCGATCCTTAAAAATATCATCGGGAAAGATAACATAAGCACGCAAGCGAGGTTCAGCATTTTTAAAGAAGTCCATCGGTTTGTCGTACAGTCTATACTCCCCGTCCTTGCTGCTTTGTCCGGTAGTCACTTTAACTGTGCCGTCGGCGTATTTGTCAAATCCATCAAACAGTTCCATAAAATCTACCGTTGGACAAGTACCCGCAGACAGTGGCGATCGAAAAGTGAAGGGCGAACTAAATGCATCAAAACTATGTGTCAATGTCGGATAAACATATTGTTTAACGTATATATTTTCCGGACTACTGAGGTCACTAAACATGTCCACCATATTTTGATACTGAGCTTCTTTATCGTTCGCTGCCCATTTCTTTTTATACAGCGAATACCCCCCAGCTGCTATTACCTGTCGAGCTGCGGCGTAAGCTTCTCCAAAGTACTTTTGTGATGCAGCTCTTGCTGTGGTGGCATCGAAACCGATCACCCGTACACCAGTTTTTCTTCCGAGACCAGTCAAGCGACCAGAAACAGTTTCATTATATTTGGCCACACTTCCAGCATAGAGCATGGCTTCGGACTTAAAAGACAGGGCTACGAACTTGTTGGAATAACCTGTTTTGGGACTCTTCGCCATGAGTAATTTAATGGCCTCATCGTAGTCTTTGAGGATTTGATTCCAGGTATCTTCCTCACTGGAACGAGGTATTTCCAGATTATCCAATGTATTCGGATATTGCAGTTCTTTCGTCACCAAAGGAATTCCCCCGAAGCGTCGTGCCATGGCGTAGAATACGGTTGCCCGAACATAGTATCCCTCACCTAAGTAATGATTATAAAGTTCTTCAGAAAATTTATCCTTGTAATTCGGTAGAGTTTCAATGAGATGATTGGCATCCCGAAGTAATTCGAACGCTCTTTCCCAATACGCTGTCCGCTCGCCAGTAAACGAAGTACTAATTCCATCCCTGGTCACAGCTTCGCCCGTTCCTTCAATTCCAATGGCAGCCAGCCAACCATTAAATTCTATCCCCCATTGTGCCATATACTTAAAATCTTCAAAAGGCATTAGGCTGTACATCCGAGCCATATAGATATCCATACCGGCTGGGGTATTCAATAGATCTTGATCTGTGACAATATTTTTTGGCGTGATATCCAGATCGGCACAACCTATAAATCCGATGGAGCCAGCTAATGATAATATAACGAGTAATTTTTTCATCTGTATAAATTTGCTTTTCAATTGTGATGAAGCTATCCGATTTATCCATTCCCCAATAAGATTAAATAAATCATGATGGCTCCATCGTAATGTATTTTTTGCTTGCTAAAAAGTAAGCGATAAGCCTAATGAATAGGTTTTATTCAATGGATACATCCGACCTAAATTATCGTCTGGGTGTTCGGGATCCACATATCGCACGCCTGTGATCGTAAATAAATTGTAAGCATTTGCATAAACACGTAATCGCATCGATGAGGAGGATGGTTTTAAATTCGAAAAGGTGTAGCCCAATTCAATGCTTTTAAGACGTAAATAAGCTGTACTCACCCGATTAAATTCAGAATTGGATTTTGGGTATCGTCCTGTGAAACCATAATAGCCCTGCACCCATTCTGTTGCGGGATCATAAGGATCGGCCAATGGATTAACAGGGTGCCAGCGGTCAAGATATTGCTCAAGCGTTCCGCCTCCGTTTGTGCCCCATATTGCATAAAGAGGTTCTTTATATTCCATTGACCCCAAAGCTGAGCCTTGAAATAAAAGGTTAATATCGAAATTTTTATACGCAGTTTCGATATTCAAACTATAATTGACCCAAGGCGTTTGGTCAAAGGCAAATGGGTGTTCATCCTGATCGTTAATTTCGCCATCCCCGTTCCAATCCAGGTATTTATAATCTCCAGGCAATACATCACGTTCCTTGTAAATTGGATAGCTCCAGATATCGGCCCAATTTTCAAACCGTCCTGCCGATTCATAGCCAAATTGTATTCCTTGATACCGGTCATTGAAGTTGTCATTACGCCAACGGTCGTACGAGTTTTTGTACGGACCATTTTGAACTGCTGTGAGATATTTATTTCTGGTCACCGTGGCAATCGCGCGAATATTATAGGAGAAATCGTTGATTTTATTACGATGTTTCAATTCCAATTCCATTCCCATATGACGATCACTATTGGCATTTTCCATCGGGGCTATGGCCCCGATTACCGTAGGAAATTCACTTGTACGCCTTTGAAATAGCCCTGATCGCGTTCGTTCAAAATAATCTAAGGTAAAACCAAATAAACCGTTCCAGCCTTCAAAATCTAAACCGACATTGAAGGTTTTCGCTTTATACCAAGTAATTAATTCATTGGCGATAGCCTTTCGGCTTACGCCCGTAATGTATTTATCACCGAACATATAGCCTGGCGCGTATTGATTGTTATATCCATTTTCAGCATTTCCGCTTGTAGCAGGATAAACATACCCAGGCACCCAACCAAAATCCCATGAATCTGACAAGTCGTCACCCAGCACACCGTAGCTACCGCGTAATTTGAGTTGATTGACAAAAGAGAGTGCGTCAATCGATTTGAAAAATGGTTCTTCAGAGATACGCCATCCTATAGAAGCGGAAGGGAAAAAACCCCATTGATGCCCTTTTGCAAAACGGGAAGATCCATCATAGCGAAACTGGAATTCGGCAATATAACGTCCAGCAAAATCATAGTTAACACGTCCAAATAGCGCAGACTTCGCTTCATTATAGTAGTCACCGATTCCGCCATACATGGAAATCATTTGTCCGTCTTCTACACCAGCGAGCAATTGATCTGAACCAAAAGCAAGATTTTTCAATCCATAGAAGTTATCACCATCGTTTTTTTGTGATTCCCAGCCCGCAAGCACAGCTAGCTTATGTTGCTCCGCAAAAGTTCGATCATAATTCAAAATAAATTGTCCCAATACCTGTTGCTTATCGTAAAACTCCCGCTTCATTTGATTTGGACTGCTCAAGTTATAGAGTTTCTGATCATATTTACCTGTTGTTTTATTCAATGCATACTGATAATATTCCTTTCTGAACAGGGAATTGTTATCCGCACGGTAATCGTAACTAATTAACGCTTTTGCTGAAAATCCTTGAAGCAAAGGGGATAAATTACTCAAATCATAATTTAACGCAGCGGAAGATTGAAAAGTCTTCTTTTTGAATTTGCGATAGCCGGAAATAGCGGCATCCATCATCGCGACGGTATTTTGTTCTAAATCTAGTCCCTCATAATTTAACAAAGTATTGTCAGGATCTGCGTATGCAGGAAACAATACACCCTGACGCCAATAATTCCGAATGATATCAACAGCACTGTTGTAAGGATTATTTTGTTGATCGGCCATGCCGCTGATATTTAAGTCAAGTCTCAATCCCTTGGCCAATTCTGCCGAAATGTTGGACCGCAAGTTGTATTTATTATAATTAAGATCACCTGATTTAAAAAAGCCTTGCTGGTATGAATAACCGCCCCCAATATAATATTGAACTTTATTACTTCCACCCGAAAAACTAATATCGTGTTGAGTCTGCGGCGCATATTTTGAAAAGATCAGACCAGTCCAATCGGACGAACGTCGTGTCCCATTTCTAAAATCTTCAAAATCTTTTTCGGTATATATGGGACTGCCACCATTGATATTATTCATGGATTTCTCATTGTAGACCGTCATGGCACTGATCGCATCAGCCAATACAGGCAGTCCCGAAGGCCTTTGAAAAGTATAAGATCCATTATAATTGACGTTCGTCTTCCCTTCCTTTCCCTTTTTTGTCGTTACCAGTACAACACCATTTGCCGACCTCACTCCATAAATGGCAGCCGATGCATCCTTTAGTACCGAAACATCTTCAATATCACTCGGGTTGAGACGTTGAAAGTCTTCACTTGTACGGGGTACCCCGTCAATTATGACTAAGGGAGCTCCCATGCCACGTATATCAAAATTTGCACTATAAGCTCCTGGCTCTGCACTCTTCTGCCAAACGCGTACACCAGCCACCCGACCAGTTAGCATATTCTGCGGATTTTCGTTTTTCGTCTGCCTCATTTCTGTCCCCTTGACAGATGCAATGGCACCGGTTAGTGATTGTTTACGCTGCGTACCATAACCGACTACAACAACTGTTTCCAACTGCATATCATCGCTTTGCAATACAACATTAATCGTGGATTTCCCATCAGTAACCTCTTCCTTAGCGCTGAAGCCAAGAGACTTAAATAATAGTTTTTTACCTTCAGGAACACTAATGGAATAGCTTCCGTCCGCGTTGGTCGTTGTCTCTATACGGCTATCTGCGTTCTGAACCGATATCGTCACTCCAGCAATCGGCTTATTGTTACTATCCAATACTTTTCCCCTGACATTCCGTTGTTGGGCCCATCCGATGGACGGAATACCCAGCGCCATCAGCACAAGCAGTGTGCTGAGTCGCCGCCTCGATTTCCCTATATCCTTTTTCATCTTAATAAATTGGTTTTAACTAGTGATTGTGCTATTTGAAGTATTTCATGAGCTTGTAGGCTCGGTTTTATTGGTATTTGTTTCTAAAGTAAATCTTGCTTCCGTTGATCTTCTACCTCATCCGGTTATTTCCCGTCATGATCCTGAGCCAGCATTGCGTACTGTGCCGCATAGGCAAACATGAACATTCCCTCTAGGTTATTTTTACCTTTGTCTGCATGCCATCCCCCGAGAAGATCTTGTGGTAATAAGCCTGAACGTAAAAAGTGTGTATATCCATAGTCCAAATTCTGTTGAAAGGATTCCTTATAACTTCCAGCTTTTTTGAAAATTGGAGAAATCTGAAGAAACCCTCGAAGCAATACACCATTAAACCAGTTGTTAAATCCATCCGAAGCATAAGTATAGTGCGCAGGAATCTGCGAACCTAGTTTAGCAAAATATTGGAAACTGGCATCGGCCAACTGCTCGCCGTCTTCCAAATAGATTTTTGATTGGGTCGCCCGATACAGATCAGCAGCTCCAGAAATCATCGTGCCGCTGTTATAGGAAAAAGAGGTGCCAACGGCTTTCCTCAGTTGGGTGTTTTTTCGGTACTTTATGCCATCCACTATTTCGTAGGCAATACTGCAATCTGGATAACAATCGCCCAGCATATCATCATATACACCTTTATCGTTCAATAGATGATCCTTTTGCCAAGCGTAAATCCTTTTAGCAAAATCCAAATAAAACTCGCTCTTCCGAATCGTTTTGGAACGACGGGATTGTTGGTCTTTTATATCAATATACCGGTATGTTATGAGGTCCTTCTTGGATTTATAGATTTCGTGTAACCAAATCAGCGGGCTAACCATTGGTGCATTGCTACAGGCATGTTTCGTTACATAGCCCGGTCCCCAAGGTATTCCACCATTTTCATGCCCTCGATTATCACGTGTACAGTCCCATCCATCGAGGACATAAGCAGTCAGATACTCGGCTTCCTTTAGATATGTATCTTTACCAGTCAGACGGTAACCCTCTATCAACTCCCGTATAATCCACATCTGATCGTCATAAACATTGAGAACGCCGGTTACATTGGCTTTACCTTTTTCCCCAACACGATCTACAGCGTAAACTGTCCAGTCCTGTGTCTGCGTAAAGGAAATAAGGTTGAAGGAACCTAAATAATAGGCTGCATTACCATGGAGCTGGGCCAACAGGTTAACATAGCGCTTATAGTATTGATCAAATAAACGATGGTTCCCATTTTCTTTCTGCGACTTGAGACCACCTAAGATGGCATTGACAGCCTCTATCGAGGCGGAATACATCCATACACTTGCTTTTTCTTGGGAACGCACCTTTGTATCCGGGTTATAAAAACGATACATAGCTTGTCCATCAGCCGAGAAATAAACTTCCATTGATCGTTCAAAAAGTTCCATCGCACGGAGTAAGTTTTGCTCTTGAATATTGTGACTGTTTTTGATATCGGCAACGGAAAAAGATGTTTGTGCCTCGGCATATCCATACGGAACAATCATCATGGATACAGAAGCAACAATAACAAATTGCAGCTTTTTAAAGACTTTCATAAGTAAGATTTTCGATTTATAATTAGTTCGAGTTTCTACCGGAAATACCTGTAGGAATTCGAACGCAAGGTAGTATTGACTGATTATTTTTTGGGTTAAATTTGGGTTAAAACGCAAAAATAAAACGATAACCCTTGCCGCTATTTGTTTTTATATAATCATTAATGATACAAATGCCACTTGGTGATTGTAACATAGGTTTTATTTTATTGGCCGCATTTTTTTGCATACTTTTAACGCTGTTAGATATTGATAAGGGATATCCTAACCGTTACGATTTCATTAAAAGCCGACAAGGGGCAACAGGTAACATGAAGCAGCTCATTGTCGACGACGAATTGGTTTAAGTTTTTGATTGTGCTATGCCACGCTGTACACTATATATTGTTTTTTTGCTTTTAATTCCGATACTTTCCCTATCTCAGGGGCTCAAGTTTAGCGCCGGCCATGAACCTATAGATAAACGAACCTCCTATGAATTATTTAATAAAAAGGATATTTCATTTGAGAAGCAGTTTACCTTAGCATTTGAATTATCCATTTATTCATCCAACTCATTAGGTAATATCTTCCGTGTCAAGAATAAAGACAACAATACGATTTATAATCTGTTTTATGATGAAGAGGGAGAAAATTGTATCTTCCGACTGAATGAAGAAGGTAAGACTAGTCTGATCATCGCGAAAATAAATCAACAGCGCCTGTTTAAGGAGGAATGGATAAACATTCAGTTGACCTTTGATCTTGAAGAGCAAGCATTTAAGCTCAAGATCCAGGATCAGACGTATGAATCACCAAGGGTCAAGCTACCACAAGTATACACTCCCCGGATTATTTTTGGAAAAAGTGATTATCTAATTGATGTACCTATGATGTCCATCAAAAATGTACGTATTGGAAATGCAACGCATCAGTACTTCTTTCCACTAAAGGAAAATGCGGGAGGTATTGTCCACGATGAAGACGGCAATGCTTACGGGAGCGTTTCCAATCCAACATGGCTGATTCTAGATTCTTACAAATGGAAAAATATTTTTTCAAACAGTTCACCGTCGCAAGCTGGCTCATGTTACAATCAGCGAACAAAAGAGATTTACTATTTTAATCAGGATTCCATAACCATATACAATATAAAAACCAATCAGACAAATAAGTTGGCATTTCAAAACCCCTGTCCTGTTAAACTGGTTTTAGGAAATAATTTCATCGACTCCGCGACAAATAAACTCTATGTTTATGAACTTTTTTATACGCAATCTTATTTCGGTCCTACAGTCGCGAGTCTCGATCTTGAAAGTTACAAATGGACAGTTGAGAGCTCCGACCTGATCAAGAAGGAGCTAAATCATCATGGCTCTTTTTATGACGAAAGAAATCGGCGATTCTATATTTTCGGGGGCTATGGCAATATGACATACAGTGATGAATTTAGACGTTACGATGTCGACTCCAACAAATGGCAAACCGTACAGGGATGGTCAGGTGATAAGATCTTCCCACGTTATTTTCTTACTGCTGGAAAAGGTACCGAAGATCATACCGCCTATATATTTGGAGGTATGGGCAATGAATCCGGAGAACATATTGTTGGGCGAAAATATCTGTATGATTTTTATCAAATTAATTTGAACAGTAAGAAAATCATTAAAAAATGGGACATCATGTGGAAAGATAAGCATATCGTACCGGCCCGAGGTTTGGCCTTCCCTGATGAAGCGCACTTTTATGCTTTATGCTATCCAGAGTATCTAACAAAATCACATATTCAACTTTATCGCTTTTCGATTCAAGATGGAAGTTTTGCCATAGTAGGCGACTCCATCCCGATCTACTCAGATAAAATAAGTACACATGCCCAACTTTATATGGATAAGCAGTTAGGCCGACTCCTAGTATTGGTTCAGGAATCAAAGGATGATATCCAATCGACATTAAAGGTTTATTCATTAAACATGACTCCTATAACCTTGACAGAGCTAAACAGCTTTCCCAGATATGGTTCACAGCGCAAGGTATTCCTATGCTTGATGGTATTGGGAATATTTGGATTGAGTACTTACTTTATTTGGAGGCAAAAAAGAGGAAAAAGACAATTAACTAATCTACTAGAAGAGACGGCCGTTATCACTAATCCAATAGTAGTAACTGCTCAATTGCCACAAAAAAACGATTCTGTCCGTCCGAATGCAATTTTTCTATTCGGTGAGTTCCGTGCGTTTGACCGAAACAAACGGGATGTCTCCTATTTATTTAGCACAAAACTTAAGCAGGCATTTTGCCTCATCCTATCCCACCGATGGGGTATCAGTTCTCCATATTTCAGCCAGATGATGTGGCCTGACAAATCAGAAGATAAGGTCAAGAACTCACGAGGAGTTACGATCAACCATTTAAGAAAAGTACTGAGCGAATTTACAGGAATAGAACTTGTACATAAGAAGGGCCGATTTATTATTGAAACAACAGAAGAATTCTATTGTGATTATGTAGCATGTACCCAGTTAATGGATGATCCTTCGTACATCAATGAAAGCAGATTAACTCAAATCATTCAGCGGGGAAAGTTCTTGCAGGGATTGGATCACCCTGTATTTGATACCTTAAAAACTGAAGTTGAACAAAATTTGCTCCCTATTTTGCTGTCGAAACTTCAGCAAGCGGACCTCGCACATCAACATAAAAAAAGCATTGCGTTAGCCCATGCCATACTGTTATTGGATCCTTTGAATGAACAGGCTATATTCTCTCAAGTAAAAGCGATGTTTGCCTTACATCAGCAAGAGGATGCCCGTATAAAATTTCAACAATTCTGCCACAATTATAAACAGCTGATGAACGAAGATTTCCCATACCAACTGGATAAAATTATATAGCCCCCAGTTTAGGTCGCCACTCCCTCACGATGACGATTTACAAATTGTTTTTTCAACATATACAATTTATAATGATCGTACAAGCCGATAATTAAAAGAACAAAACAGACTATGTAAAAAGTTTTATTCGATAAGTAGGTAAAAGAAATACCGCTTAAAAGCCCTCCAAGTACATAAGCTCCAACAATGCTCAAAAGCAAATGAAATTTGTCCACCAATGCCTTATTATTTCGGTTTGATTCTTTAGTGAACATCGAAATTAATATTGCAAGATCTGTCGTCAACCCTGTTAGATGTGTCGTTTTTACGACAAAATTTGATATGCTCGCCGTTAAACCATTTTGTAGTCCCATCGAAAACAATAGTGCACCAACAAGTATCTCTGTTTCTTTTAATGAATCCTCATAAAATACATCCAGATATATCCCTACAAACAATATACTCAGTATTTCCAACGCCAAGGGAATAGAATGAGTCAGGTAGGAACTAAAACGTCCTTTACCATGGATAATAATAAGATTCGAAAGCATGCTTCCCGTCAAAAAAAGTAATATCCAAAACAGCACCACTGCCCCTTGATACCAATTTCCTTTCGCTATCTCCTGCGCAAAAACGGCGTAATAGCCGGTTACATTGGATGTAAACGAGAAAAAGACGATGACGGAAGCGACATTAACCATTCCCGCCGAAAAAGCGGTAATCCCTCCCAACTTAATATTATCTTCGATGGTCCTATGATTGCTATATTTTCTCAGCATATTTTTCCTTTCCTCCTTTTTTCAACACGATACGCGCTATCCCTTTTGTCTGCATATCCAAATTAAGGTGCAGCACCAATTGGTTTTTATTCAGTTTCTGAATAACAAAACTTTCGATAAGCTCATCATTCTTTCGAAGCTCAAGGATGTGCCCCCTCCCCTTCAAAAACCAGTTGTATTGTTTATCCTCATGATGCGCAATAAAATTTTTATCGCCCATCCTCTCAAAGTGCCATAACCCATCCTGCAAAGGCGGAAGATGAGCTATTGCGGCATCCTTTATTCCTTCATGAATAACCGTCTGCTTTTTAAACATAGGAGACTTCTCCACTTTCTCAAAGTACCAACCTTGCTCTTCCCATTCCCCCTCTAAAAGCCGCTCAGGGTTTTCATAAAAAACAACCATTGAACTTGCTCCCAAAAGCAAAAAAGTCAACAATACAAAGTTGAATTTTGCCAGTATTTTTCTCTTAATAATTAACATCCCATTTTTTGTTAAAAAATAAATCCGCTAACACATTTCTCCCTGTTTTATTTGTTCCAGGTTTTTCTACAATCCTGACATTCTTCTGTTTGCTTCTATTCAAATGAAGCAAAGCCTGTCCGACGTCAAAAAAATGCCGTGTTCTTTTTTCAAATTCATAATCTGTTGGAACTTTGACTTCATCAATCCGAGCTCCACGCAAATAATGCTGTAAATAATTGAGATTGTCCGAGCTGAGGATATCGGTATAGATTGTTAGCTTACGATTTTCATACCGATGACAGATCATTTGGCAGGCTTTCAAGAAATCTTCGGATTGAAGATTGCTGAGTTGGTCTTCCAATGTAATTCCTAATAGTTCACTGATCGAAGCACTACTCTTATTGCCATAGACTAGAATGATGTCAAGCTCTTCCGCTGTAGATTGTTCGATGCTGTGAATAACAAAAAAAAGCGAATCAATTGTAAAATCACTTGGGATCAATACCCGCGTTGCCTTTGCCATATCCAATTATTTTTATACAAAATTAATAGGCCACCATGGCAATCGAATGAATCTGGAATTAACTTTCTATTAGAATGTTCGAACGGATATTAAAATGAGATTAAAAAGAATACCTAGATTAAAATCAGATTAAAATTTGGTTCCGGCCTTGTAGTATAACTCTGCTAGTGCCTTCCGAAAATCCGTAAAAAGCTTCTCTTGCTTTATGCGCATTTCGATCAGTTTGCTTTCTCTGCTATTAACCACAAACAAGGTTGATTCACCTAGTTCAAACTTGTTTAACTCTCCCTTAAGTAAACGTTCCTGGTTACTTACATTTAAAGCATGAAGTTCGAATTGCGTACTATAAGCTGTTAATTCGTTGTATTTTCTAATAACATCATTGTAAATGTTGCGCTCGGTAACCACCTGTTCGTAGTGTAATTGATCTAACTTAATTCTCACTTCTTTTAATTTCCCCCTTTCACTTCGAATAAATAGGGGAAATGCAAATTCAAACCCCAGTTTATAATTCTGCCAGTTGAAATCATACTGTGGTGGTATAAAATCATTGAAACTGCGGCGGTTCGATATCAATGTGCCTGAAACCGTAAGTTTTGGTTTCAGCATTTCCTTACGGTAGCGTTCCTCAAATTCGAGCTGTTGATTTTTACTCGCCAATTTGATCAATTCAGGATGGGCAATTTTAGCTGAATCAAGAAGTGCATGGATCACTTTATTGTCCGGTAAGAGAATTTCGCCAGCTGCCTTATGAGGAACTGCATAGTCTGGAAGTTCCACTGGAAATTGCTGATCATTCCAAAGGTGATTGGACAACAAAATTCGGGCATTTTTTAACTCGGCTTCATACTTGGAAAGCTCTATCCACCTTTCTTTGACCACAACAGAGGCCTCAATCGAGTCAATCACAGGTTTATCACCCAAGGCAGTTTGTTCGCTGATAGCCTTAAAGCGTTGATCTGCTAATTTTACACCTTCCAGTAAAAATTGATACTGCTGATAGGCAAAATACCAATTCCAGTAGTCTGAAACTGCCTGAAACCAAATGCTGTTGATTTGCTTTATCTTTTCGCCTTCTAAATAGCGTATCATTGCTTTTGCCTGCTGTAACGTATTCCTTCTGCTATCAATAATCAATCCTTGTCCCAGTGGTATACTTAAGCCCACGGCAGACAGGCCAGCGTTGTTCGTCCTAGATTGAGGGTTGGTATAGTCACCGACATTTCTGTCGTAAGCAATTTTAAGGTCGGCTCCAGCCAACCAAAGTGGAATTTTCAGCTCACTATTCCACTCGTTATAGTATTCCTTACTGCCGAAGTATTTATTTTTAAAACTTGCATTGATAGTTGGATCAAACTTACCTAATGCTTGCATCACATGCGCTTTAGCAGTCTCACTCAATAGATTGACTTGTTTAACAATCGGATGGTTAGCCATCAAAAGTGCTTCCATATCATCCAAAGTGAACGTTTTTCTTGCCGTATTCACCTTTTCCTGCGCGGGAAGCAAATGGCATAGAAAAACATACAATACAATAAAAATGAGATTCAATTTGCACATAGTATAATCACTTTTTTCCACTATCCTTAGGTTCACGCTCCAAACTCGGCGGAAATCCATTTAACTGTCGCCATATCTCGTACCATAAAGGGACTTTATTTAAAATAACTCTTCCGAATGCTCCTGACCCTTGATTTAACTGGACCGGCCAAGGTTCATCCCCTTCAGGCACCGGCGCTGTTGCGCGCACCAAGATCCTAAATTGACCATTCGTACTGCTCACTTTATCGATAACCGACACTTTTCCTGCAAAAGTACCAACTGCCACCGAAGGCCATCCGGAAAACTGAATCGATGGCCACCCATCAAATTGTAGCCGTACATCGCTTTCCGGTGCTATCAATGGCACATCCATCGCATTTACATAAAGTTCAACGGCAAGCAAGGGGGTTTTTGGCTGCAATGTCGCCACAGACTCTCCCTCCTTCATATTTTCACCTATTCCAGCTTTGAAAGTCTTGACAATAAATCCGTCCTGTGGAGCTCTAACAATATACAGTCCTCTTCTCACATCGATATTGGAAATCTCATTTCTAAGCTTAGCGATATCACCTTGCACAGAAGCTTTGGAGGAAAAAGCCGAACTTAAATCAGATTGTGCTTTCGCCAAAGACTCGTTATATTTTGCACGAATGTTATTTAATTCTATTCGGGCATTGGTTAAAGATTGCCTTGAATTTGAAAGCTTATTTTCGGCACTAACAACTTTAGCTCGGTCATTTTGTAGATTCAGACGTCTTGTTTCAATATCTGTCAAAGAAAACAGCCCATCTCGATACCCCTCTTCGTAGCGCTTAAGCCGCTTTTCACTGGTCTCGAAAAAGCTCATAACCGCAACGAGTTCAGCACTATCAATTTTCACTAGATTTTGAGACTGTATCACCTTATTTTTAGCAGACTCGAGCTGAAATTCCAAACCGTTGCGTAAAGCCAGAATCTGCGCTTCTGTAGCTTTCATCTTTTGATCTGCGGCATCCTCGCCGCTTTGTTTAGCATGCAATTGTTCTTTCAAGCGCAAGGGTAGCATTGGATCAAAATAAGATTGGGCAGTTTCCGAAAGCACTAAAATTGTGTCACCTTTCTTTACTTCCTGTCCCTCTGTAACCGCCCAATACTCGATACGACCGCCAATTTGATTTTGTATCGTCTGTGGTCTATCTTCTGGCCGCAGCGCAGTTACCGTACCTATTCCAGCAATTGTCTGCCTCCAAGGCAGGAATAATGCAAGCGCAAAGATAACCGCAGAGCATACCAAAAGGCGTCCCAAAACAAGTGATCCCCGTTCTTTTAATAGTTTAGATACTGCATCCTGAGAGAGATCTCTCCACGAGACTGTCTTTTGACTCGTCTCATCCTTGTTAATCCACATAATTAGCAGCGTCCTCCTCCAACGCAAGATCTGTTATCGCCGCTAACTTGACTACTCCTGTCAGCATATCAAAAATTGTATTTAGATTGGTCATCAGTTTCTCGATCGCATAACCGATTTGAACGATAATGACTTCGGCAGCCACAAATTGCCCAAAAGTCATTTGTCGCTCAACAACATAATAAGATCCCAGTAAAAGCATCGCCCCAAACAGTAGGGTACGAAGCATGACAGAGCCTATGAAAAACCTTTTTAAGACCTTAAAATGATCATTGCGAGCTCCTAAATATTTACCGACAATATGATCTGTATTGTCTGTCACTGCCTGCATTTTTTCTTTGTCCCCGCGATAAAGCGCTATATTCTCCGCAACAGATTCTAGATAGGCCACCGTCTTATATTTGTATTCGGACTCTTCTATGCTCGTCCGTAATCCCCTTTTATAGTATAGCGCCAATATAATGATAACAACACAGATCACGACCAGCCCAAAAGCCAAAAACACAGGATGGTAAAAGGACAATAACACCACGCTAAAGAAGATGGTTACAACTGCAGCAATGATATCGATCAAAAGTTTAATAATCCCTTTTTGAATAATGATCACATCAAAAAATCGATTCACCAATTCCACAAGATTTTCCCCTAACAATTCCTTGGGATCAATTCGCGGAAGGCGATACGAAAATTCCATTGCTGATTTTAGAAAGATCTTCTGTTCTAAATATTCAACCAGCGTGAGTTGTCCGATCAGTAACGTGCCGGCCATGACCACGCCAAACAGCACAAAAGCAATTAAAATATAAGTAGAGCTATACATGGCTCCGTTGCTTAAAAAATTAAATATCGCTGTAATCCCTATTGGAATTGTCAGACTAAACATACCAATGACGATAGCATAAATAAATATAAAATTGATTGTTTTACGTTCGGGATGTAGGAGGCTAACCAAACGCTGCAAAGGGGATGGTCCGCCATGTAATTTCGCCATAAAAATAAAAAATAGATAATTTGAAAATTATGATTTAATCCAAAGACAGTTGGACAATTTCTGCTGATTATCCATTCGTCAGTGCCATTTTATGATGAGAGGGATCTCCCTTATCGCTAAAAAGTATGGTCGAACGAATTTGGCCCCCGAGATTTCCAAGCGCTTCAGCAACATTAAAAAAATGACGTGTCTTCTTTTTATAGTTATAATTGCATGGAATTCTAATTTCGTCAACAGCTTGCCCACGGAGGTAATGTCGGAGATAATTTTTATTGTCTGTACATAAAATATCGGCAAAGATATTGAGATGGCGGTCTTGATAAAGCTGATACAGCACACGACAAGCATTTAAGAAAGATTCAGATTGGAGCATATCGAGCTGATCATCCAATCCAATACCGAGCAATTCACTTGCTGAACTACTGCTTTTATTACCGTATACCAGGATGATATCAATTTGCTCGGCCACCGATTCTTCTATACTCTGCCGGACAAACTCAAGCGAATCAACCGTAAAATCGCTGGGAATTAATATGCGCGTTGTTTTAGCCATGCTATTTTTTTAAGCAAAGTTAAAACGCAGTTATGGCAATGGTATGAATCTAAAATTAGCTTTTCATTAGAAAGTTAACAACAGTATTAAAATTGGATTAGAAAATGCACTGAAATTAAAACTGGATTAAAATCGCAGATAAGTCGGTAATTCCACTTCAACAGTTGTCCCTTCCCCTACAATAGAGTTGACTTTCAACGAACCGCCATGCAGCTTAATGATATTTCTTGCCAAAGGTAAGCCAATTCCATAGCCATCGATACCACTCGTATTCGAAGCTCTAAAATAGGGGTCGTAAATATGATCTAATTCTCGGGATGGTATTCCTATACCCTTGTCTTTTATAAGAATAAAAACTTTGTTGTCCAATGCACCCAATGCGATGTAAGCGGTTCTATCGGATGAATATTTACAGGCATTACTGATAATATTAGACAGTGCAAGCTGCAGCAAAATTTCATTTCCATTCACCTTAAGTCGCATGCTATCATCCGGCAATAGGCTAAAATCTGTTATAATCTTAAATTTATCATTGATAGCCTTCACTGTCAGCTCGGCATCCATTACGATCTGATCAATACGAACCGGATTGAACGCTGTCGCGTTGTTCACAAAACCTGTACGCGCCAGCAATAAGAGTGCTTTAGTTTTTTTCTCCAGATGCTCTGCAGATTCAATGATTTTGGATAATGTGCGTTGGTACTCCTCATTGCTACGTTCTTTAGATAAGGCAAGATCTGCCTGCCCGATAATGGAAGTTAATGGCGTGTTCAGTTCATGGGATGCATTGCTAATAAAGTTTTTTTGAGTTTCAAAAGAGGTCTCTAACCGCGTCAACATCCGGTTGAATGTCTGTGCAAGACCATGAAGTTCACCTTTATACTTTTCTTCATCCAATCGCTTATAGAGATTTTCGGAACCAATCGCCTGCACCTCCTTCATCATGGTCAATATTGGCTTTAAGAATGAGCGTTTCATGAAAACCGAAACGACGAAAATAAACAGAATACCCAAAATCAGGCTTATAATAAGCAAGTTCCGGAGATAAGCCAGATGATGGGTATAAAAATAATTTTCCGCAGATGCCCCAACGATATAGTGACGCCCGTTTTGCGAGAAATATTTGGTTGAATAAAATTGCTTGCCCGACTTGAAATTTGACGTTCCCTCTTTACTAATTTTATCCCAAAGTTCATTGTGGAATCCCTGGCTTCTTAAAATAGAATCCTTGCCATCAAATTCCACTAAAAATTCATGCTGATTATTGAGATTCTCAATAAAATCAAGGCTCCATTGATCCGATTGGGAAGCAGATTTACTATTCAGGAACTTTTCAGCGGCAATATTTCGCCGAAGATCCAGTCGCTTATAAAAATCAGTAAAAGCAAAATTCGTAACGGAATAAAAGATAAAGCCAACAAAACAACTCACGTATATGACTAGAATTGCAATGAGATAGATAAGCTTTCGGTTATAGTTGTGCATTTCGGAATATTCAATCTTCAATTTTTAGTACATATCCCATACCAATAACCGTATGGATCGCCTTCTTTCTCGTTACTTTTTCAATCTTTTTTCTCAGATAATTCACATAAACATCGACAACATTTGATCCAATATCAAAATTAATTCCCCATATTTTGTCTAAAAGCTCGGTTCGCTCAAATACCTTTTTCGGACTTTGAATAAACAATAAGAGCAAACGATATTCGGTACTTGTTAAATTAAGTTCCTGGCCGTCGCAATAGGCTGTTTTTTTATAATCATCGATACTTAAAAAACCATAACTATAGGTGTCTTTTGATGGTTGAAGCTCACGCTGTGTGGCCTGGACAATAGACTTTTGCCGGCGAATCAATGATCGAATGCGTGCTTTAAGCTCAATAAGTTTAAATGGCTTTGAAAGATAATCATCAGCTCCATTATCAAGCCCTAAAACCACATTTTCGGGTGTTCCCAAGGCTGTGAGCATCATTACTGGAAGATCCGTATACCCCCATTGCCTGATTTGTTTACAGATATCCAGTCCATTAGTTCCTGGCAAGAGGATGTCCAACAGCACAAGTGAAACATCTTGCTTCGCCAAAAGCTGCTCCAATCCGTCCGACCGACCCAAATGAATGACCCGATAACCATCCTCGCCTAAGCCTTGTACAATCAAATCAGCGACGTCCTGCTCGTCCTCAACCAAAATAATTTTTTGCTTCTCCATATTCGTCATTACGTTTAGCTCTGTTTAATGAACTCCCATCCAAACCATAAAAATAACGTTTTGACTTAAGAGACACAAATCCCATTTTTTGCCCGAATGCACACAAAAAGAAACTTGCTCTATTTTGCAAAAGCAAAAGCGCTGTGTTCATCGATCGTGAAACAGCGCTTTCGTTTAATGCTTCAAGTTAAAACATGAGGTTAAACATCATCCCCTCGAACTTTTCTGCCAAGCATAAGTTTCTCTGATTAGCACTGATAGCTACAACTTTACTTTGCCCATAAGCGGGTCTGTCTTACTCGACTTGCCAGTCTCGATATGTCCAGCATAGCGGAATCTTATCGCTTGATCATTTGAACATGTAATTTCAATATCATACCAACCTTCACTCTTGCTGCAATCGATTTCAACCAAAGCAGGATCATCCTTGCGCATGGCTTTAGTTTGGAAAAGATCATAGGAACAGTCCTTCAGAATTAAATCCAAATTTGGCGACACTAATTGTACACAAAGAATAGGTTTTCCAGCGACAACTTTCGTATACACATCAATTGCAGGAATATATGACTTTGCGGCTTCAATCGCACGGTAAAAACCGTTGGGACCATGCAAAGCAAATGATATGTACTCGCCCACAATTTTATCGAGTTCCCATTCATACGCTAATTGATCCCCTTCCCGTACCGTAAAATTCCAAACTTTACCCACTGGATGTCCATCGTAAGCCACATAGGAAATAACCTGATAAGGCAAACCCGCTCCCGCTTTAGCCGTATTGAGTCTTCTTTCCAAAGTTGAAGCGATGGAAAATATAGTTGATGTTTGCCGTACTTTTAACTGCAATTCATATGGTAAAGCACAGGCATCCTTCCAACCCTCCTCTTGCATCTGCATCGCAGCTTGATACTGACCTGTCAATTTGATTTCCTCCAGTTTTTGGCTGTCTATTTTCACAAAATCTGTTGGAAGCTTTTTATTTCTGGCGGAGAATATACGTTCAACATACCCATCTCGATCCACTGGATTAAGCCTTGTTTTGGAAATTTCATCTATAGGTCGAAAAGAAGTTGTTAAGTCGCCACAGACCATTCTTCGCCACTGGCTGATGTTTTCTTCCTGTACCACCTTACCCGTTTTCTTTTCTAAAAAAAATTCTAAAAACTGCAGGCAAGAAGTGTGATCAAAAACTTCGGAATTGACCCAGCCCCCCTTCGACCACGGAGAGGCTATCACCATGGGTACACGATAGCCCAAACCAATAGGACTTTCAAAACTTACATTCTTACTATTTTTCCTTTTTCGCTCTTGTTCTAGCGTAACATATTCATCCGAAGTATCGATTTCCGACACAGCGCCCTGATCGCTATCCGAGCTCAATGGTGGAACAAAGGGAGCTATATGGTCAAAATATCCATCATTTTCGTCATAAGTTAAGATGAAAATCGTCTTTTTCCAAACCTCAGGTTCTTTGGTCAATATATCGAGGACTTCGGATACGTACCATGCCCCGTACCAAGGCGAGCCCGGATGATCCGAGAACCGACAGGGAGCCACTAACCATGACACTGTAGGTAATTGGCGATCTTCAACATCTTTTCTAAACTGATAAAAAACATCTCCGGCCGGCACCTCAACTTCCTGCCGCTTTCCACCTTCTTTATAACTTAATTTATCAAGTTTGTGAAAATTGGGATCAGCTAGATTAGTCACAAATGCATTGCGATGGATATCTTTTTCGAACTGGGATAGCTTTTCAAAATTCTCAGGGGTATAATGAATGACATCTCTTTTCAAATCTTCCAATTCCGCTTTGGCTTTGTGCAGCAATTCTTCTTTTGGATTTGTTTCCAAAAATTTATGCAGCTCTTTTACCCGTTCTTTCATCCACTGATAATGTGCCAAATGATATCTTACACCATATTGTTGATGAAACTCCAGGTTGTTATCTGTAAAATTAGCCAACCAATCTTCCTCTTCTCCTTTAAAGCCTACTGGTAAACTTAGTTCATTTTGATAAACTTTCCACGAGACCCCTGCTTTTTGCAGTCGTTCAGGATAGGTTTTCCATTTGACATCCTTGTAGTTGATCTGACCATTGTCTACATGCGCAACAGATTCGGGATTACGGGGTTCTTCGCGCACTGTACCAGTCCAAAAATACGATCGATTAGCGCTCGTTCCCGTCAGTGACGAACAAAAATGCTGGTCACAAACCGTAAATGCATCTGCAAAAGCATAATAAAAAGGAATATCTGCACGGTTATAATAGCCCATTGTTAAAGGCATGGCCTTATATTCTGAATTACCAGAGCTCTTTGCTTCCAACCAATTATCCATTTTCCCGTCATGACGAGCCGCAACCATATCACGCCAGCCATGCGGAAGCGACCCCATCCAAGTCGATTTACTATTGACGATATCTAAATGGAAAGGTGCAAAATATGCACCTTCCTTATTTCCTTGTATCCATACAGGTAAACCATTCGATAATTTCATTGCGCGGGGATCGTTAAAGCCGCGTACGCCCTTCAACGTCCCAAAACAATGGTCAAACGATCTATTTTCCTGCATCAAAAATACAACATGCTCGGCATCCAAAAAAGTTGATCCTTTTGGAGCTTCAATCGCCAAGGCTTTTTGTATTGATTCAGGCAGCCAGTTTATAGCGACTGTACTCCCAGCCAGCATGGCTGCTTTTTTTAAAAATACCCTCCTTGAATCCATTATTTTAACCACCAAGCCTGTAAATTAATATTGTCATTTCCGCCAAATTGTGATTTGATCGCTTCAGATACATTCGCAGTATTATTATTGTACTCATCTTGAGGATACATCCAGCGATAGGCTGTTTTCACATTCGCAGATTTACGGAAACTCGGATATCCTGTGCGCAAATGATCAAAATAAGCCGAGTATCCCCCCTGATGAAATGAGCGTAGGTATTTCTGCATCAAGATACGTTCTAGCTTTTGCTCATTGGAGCTAGCTCCGTCAAGACTTACCGAATTTTGTGCAAGATATTTGGCCGCTTGTGCTTCATTTGTATAAGTTCCTAAATTTTTCGCATACTTTTCATAAAATTTGAACGATGCCTGTACTCCTTTGGTATACGTTGCATTGAGATCGCCCGTTATCCAACCTTTCAAAATGGCTTCAGCCAAAATAAACTGCATCTCCGAACAGCCCAATAAGACCAATGGCTCAGCTGTAGGATCTTGATAAAATCGCTCGTGGACTTTCGATAATTTACCTAATACAGCTTTTGCATTCACCTGTGCATAAGGAACAATCGGATCACCGCCTTCATAAGCCGTAAAGTCATTAATCGCTTTACCCGCTTCTTTACCCAGTCTTGTTTGTGTAGCGACGACAAATAACCGCGGATCTTTCAGGTCCTGCAATCGTTGGATAAATGTTGAATCCATATACATTCCCGATCCATAACCGCTAGAGTTAAACTCCGGATAACGATTACCCTCTTGATTCAAAAAGACGAGTTGCCCATCTTCAGCACCACTAACATCAGTGATTCTAGACTCATTGGTAAATATTTTTGAAAATTCTGTTGCTGCATTAAATGGGAGATCAGTCGATTTCTTCGAAAGCGTAAATAATACTTTTAGGCGAAATGAATTGACTAACTTGTTCCAATTACCACTATTTCCACCATAAATAATATCCCCATTTATGGTGTTATTGTTCTTCTTCAGAATAATACTTGCTTCCTCAAGTTCCTTCAATACCCCCACCAAAACGTCTTTCTGTGTATCGTATTTCGGTGCAAAAATTGCAGAATTTTCACCCTTTGCTGCTTCTGAATAAGGGACATCACCAAACGTTAAGGTAAGATTATAAAAATAATACGCACGGAAAAATTTTGCTAAGGCCAAATAACTTTCAGCGCCAATACGTTCAGCTTCTTCAGTCATCTTGGTAATATTGCGAAGATTACCATATTGCTCAAAGCTTCCTCGTTGCCAATTATAAATTTGATTCGCATTTTCACCATCCGTTTGCACAATCATTTTCAAGGCATATAGTGGTGAGGTACCGTGCCAGGTCCGAAAAGCATCCCATTCTACCTTCGTCAATAAAGCTTGCGGGTGGGTTGTTGTCGCTTCATTTGGATTAACATTTACTTCAGTCAATTTCTGACAAGAAGTCATGATTGAAAGAGAAAATAATCCAAGAAATATATGTTTATTAAATAATTTCATCGTACTATTTTGTTAAAACTTAAAATCTAGAGAAAAACCGATATATCGTGTGGAAGGATCCTGAAGATTACCATCATTTCCAACGCCAAAATCAGGATCGATATAAGGCACTTTCTTCCACATGGCTAAATTATAGCCAAATAGTGATGCATTTAAGGCCGTAAGCTGTTTTAATTTAAACACCTTATTGACATCATAACCTACCGACAGTCTACGTAGTTTTACAAATGATCGATCAAATACATTGGCAAACAGTTTACTTTCAGACTCTGTAACTCTGGCCTGGTAAGGATAATTTTGACTCCAAGCCTGCCAATCAACAGCTTTTGTATTACTAGTATACGTTCGGGTATCTGAAGTAATATTACCGTTCACGTCGCGGGTAAGCTCACCTCCTGTTACGATCACCCCATCTGGCACAAAAACTGGTTTTCCAGCATCATATTGTTCTTGACGATATAATACCGAAGAAGGATGCTTTCCACCCCACCACATTTTTTCTATGGTAGTCGAATTCATTACACCACCAATAGATCCATCGAAATCAAGATTTACCTGGAATCCCTTAAACTTAAACTGATTTGCAAAACCAAATTGCCAGTCCGGCTGAAAGTAACCTAGATACTGTGGAAATGGGTTTTTAGTCGGCATACCCGTATTTGGATTTAAGATCACCTTACCATCAGCCGACTTTTCCCAAACAGTGCTATAATAGCTGTCTGCACGATCGCCTTTTTTAAGATTGCCGTATTTCCCCTGATTATTGTAGATCTCTTCCAAACGCTGAATTGCCCGAGACCAGTTAATGGTAGATGTCCACGAAAATTGGTCATTTTTAATTATATTTCCTGTTAAGGAGACCTCCAATCCTTTTGTGCGGTATTTATTTCCATTTACTTTACGTGAAGTAAAAGCGGAAGCTTGAGAAATACTCAAATCGATAATCTGATTTTTATCAACAACATTATAGTACGTCACATCAGCCGAAAGCCTATTTCTAAAAAAAGCCATAGCAGCACCAACTTCTAAAGAAATGGACTGCTGAGGAAGGATATTGGGATTAATAATACCTGCTGGATAAGTCACAGAAGGTGTTGAACCATAAGTAACATCTTTCTTATAAGTCGCGGTAATGCTATAGGGATCCAGATCTGAAGATACCGATGCCCAGGAACTGTACAATTTGATAAAGTCAATTTGCGCTGGCAGTTTGAAATAATCTGAAACAACACTGCTCAGTGAAACCGATGGGTAAAAGAATGACTGATTAGCTTTAGATAAAGTTGATGACCAGTCGTTTCTTCCAGAAAAATTCAGATAGGTAGACTTAAATACATTTAAATTTACCGAAGCATAAGCGCTTCGAATTATTTTCTCAGTCGTTGTATTTGTTGCCTTAACTGGGCCTTGGGTATTGCCCAAATTATAGACAAATGGTACAACCAAACCATCCGTAGTTTGATAAAGTTCGCGATAATCCCTTTTGAAAGTAGACGATCCGGCATTAACAGTTACACCAAAATTATCAGATAATTGTTTAATATAGGTTGCCAAAACATCCGCATCAAAATTTAGTTGTTTACTATCCCAGTTTTTATAATCCCCATTACGCGAATCCCCATAATTCATATAGGATTTGGGGCTTTGCATATCTTGGAATAGATTTTTTTGTCTTGCTGCTGCACGACCTTTGATGGTAATTTCGGGTGAAATACGCCAAGTTAAAGCAGTCTGCCCCGCCAAAATATCCTGATCGTATACCTGATTTAGCTCATTGGCCGCAAAGTAAGGGTTGTTGTACCAAGCATAGTTGTAGTTTGCCTGGCGGTAACCCTCCTGTCCTGGAATGTAGAGGTGATCCTTTAATTCCTGTCCATTTACATCATTTCCCATCCACAACAAAATGGTATACATATGATTTTTAGGCCCATATCCATACCTCGGATAATTTGGAGATTTTACTTTATTATAGGATAAGTTAAGATCTAATTGAACTTCGGGTGTAAAACGGTAAGAGGTATTTAAATTTAATCCACCTGTGGAAAGCTTTGTATTGGGTACCTGACCTTTTTGATAGGCATATTTTCCTGTTCCAAATATGCTTACCTTTTCAGATCGATACGATAATGTCGCATTGTTTTCTGTGATCAATCCGGTGCCAAGGAAATCCTCTAAATTGTTATGTGCAATCCAATCAATCGGCACTCTTTCGTAACGTGACTTATCGTTATACTTGGTTCCACTCACATCACCCCACCAAGGAATCACTTCACCTGTTTGCTTATCGCGAATCGGACTGTTCCACTGTGCAACCTTTATTCCTGAGTTCAATTTGGGTCCCCAGGTCATATCCCCATCTGAAATCCCCCCATCGGCACCATCCCAAAATTCATATTTGCCATTAGATCCACTACCAAACTCTTTCTGTGACTCAGGAAAAACGGTAAATCCTGCAGAGAACATATTACTGGTTCCAACCGAAAACTCCAATCGATCACTTTTTGCACTTTTGGTTGTAATTAAGATAGCGCCGTTTTTACCACGTAGTCCATATAAAGATGAAGCAGCCGTTCCCTTCAGTACATTGATATTCTCAATATTTTGACTGGACATGTCATAAAAATCTGATTCTACAGGAATACCATCTACAACAATCAGCGGGGTTTTACCACGCAATTGAAAAGATGGTGCCTGAAAAATTCCCGTTGGATTATTAACAATTAGACCCGATACTTGCCCTGTTAGGGCTGTACCAATATTCATTGTTTTGGACTCTTTAAGTACGTCTAATTTGACTTCTTGGGTAGCGTAACCAATTTGCTTCTTTTGTTGCTTAATACCAATTGCCGTTACAACAACCTCATCCAGCTTAGAATCATCTTTTTCCAAAACTATCACAAGATCCCCATCTGTCGCAGTGATAGACGCTGTTTTGTACCCTAATGAAGAAACACGGATTTGGTCGCCAACGCGACCTTTCAGATTGAATTTGCCATTAAACTCAGTACGCGTGCTTTGCTTGCTGCTTTCATTGATAATCGTGCCGCCATCAATGGGTTTGCCGTCCTGATCCTTAACAATACCCTTGATAGTAGATTGGTCGTTAATTTCGAGTTGAATAGTTTCACTCGCCGGGTTTGCCCGTGCACTATCGACAAGCGCTGTATTTAGCAATGCGATAGCCAAGGATGCCTGAGCAGTTTTCCTAAATTGAGGTAGTAATATAGGTTTCATTATTTTAAATTTTCACCAAAAAAATGAAAGCTATATTACTAAAAGATCAGTAGCATGTTAACAATACAACCTTAAAGATTCCTTAACCTAACATTAACACCACATCCCTTATTTTTCTGAGAACCAAATTTAAATTTATGCATTTGGACACTTACTCTAACCATCCCGCTACAAGATTGTTATGCTGCTCAATCCATTGCTTTGCGGTACGATCCTTATCCTTGCTTTCTTCCATCTTCGATAACAAGTCTGCCATTGTTGATTCGTCAAAACTAACTTTAGAGAAAAAGACGGCCAACTCGGGCTGTTCAACGTTAAAGTTTTTCCGGGCAAAAATCTTAATTTGCTCGGCTTCGCCCAATGTCTTTTTGGGATCTTCCAAAAACTTCAATTTCATTTTAGCAAACATCCAATGCGGTTGCCATCCAGCCACCACAATCCATCGCTTTGCTTTGATCGCGTTTTGTAATTCAGTAATCATGGCGACTGTAGAAGAATTCACATGTTTATAATCGAGTCCATAATCTGTGACTACTTGGTCTATTGCACGCGTGATGCCAGCGCCCTTTTCTATACCAATGATGCGTTTATCAAATTCTTTCTCATGTTTTTTTAACTCTTCAATCCTATCTATAGTTACATAATCTGGTACTACGAGGCCATTTCGGGCATGGTTATAACTTGTTCCAAGCGCTTTAAGATTTGGGAATTTAGCCACTTTGCTACCATGAGTCAATGGCAGCCAGACATCCATATATAGATCGGTATCACCATTATTCATGGAGGCTAATATCATATCAGGGGTAGCCCGTTGGATAACGACACGATACCCTTTTTCCTCCATAATTACCTTTGCAATATGTGTCATTGCTACCCCTTCGGCCCAGCCGTCCACCATCCCAATATGGATAATATTTTTATTTCTGCCTGTCGTGCATGCGGTAAACATACACACGAACAGACAAAATACCATACTTTTTATTTTCATCATACTATGCTTTCTTTTTTACAAAACCCTGAGTAATACGATCCAAAATAATAGCAAGAATCACAACAGACAATCCGCTTTCAAAACCAAGACCAATATCCAAGTTGTTAATACCCTCAAGTACTTTTTCACCCAATCCCCCTGCAGCAATCATTCCGGCAATAACAACCATAGATAGAGACAATAGTATAGTCTGATTAATTCCTGCTAATATCGTTTTTGCAGCCAAAGGCAATTCTACTTTAAATAAGATCTGACTATTAGTTGCTCCAAATGAACGCGCAGCTTCCACGATATCTTTCGGAACAGCATCAATCCCCAAGGTTGTCAAACGCACAGCTGGAGGCATAGCAAATATAATAGTCGCAAAGGCCCCTGGTACTTTACCAATACTAAAAAATAACACTGCCGGAATCAAGTAGACAAAGGCTGGCATTGTCTGCATCAGATCCAGTAAGGGGCGAATAATGCTTGCCGCTAATTTATTTTTTGCTGCCCACACGCCCAACGGAACCGAGATAACTAATGCCGTTGCCGTAGCGACTAACACTAATGCCAAGGTCTCCATAGTAGCCGTCCAAAACCCCATCACATAAATCAATGTTAAACCTAGAACTGTGGTCAATGCAACCCCCTTTCCTGATTTCCACCAGGCTAATGCCGTAAAAAGACCGATGATGATAAAAAAGGGAATTGTGATTAATATCCACTCTAATCCAAGAATTGAGGCATTCCCAGTATTCTTTATCAGATTAAAAAATGGCTCTAAATGCGCTGTTAGCCAATTGACCGCTACGGCTATATATTGTCCTATATCAATTACTTTATTCATTTTTACTACTTATTTGCTTTCTCTTTTAATTCTATTATTTCCTCTTCATTATACTTTGTTGCTTCAATGATTAAAGACGTTTGGGTGACTATACCCAATAAACGATTATCATTATTCACAACAGCAATAGGCGACCTAATCTCAGATATGAGCGGCAACATTTCTTCCACAGTTACTTCTTTAGATACTGTTGGAACATTTGTATGAATAATCGATTCGACGGTAAGCTCCTTGCGCTTGGCCGATTGGATGACTTCACTTATATGCACAAAACCAAGAAAGGTTTCATGTGCATCTACTACAGGAAGAATTTCTATTCCTGTGCTACGCATTTTACGTAAAGCTCCCTCAGGGCCATCTTTTTTGAAACGTACTACAGTCGGTTTTTCAAACATTAAAGAGCCAGCGGAAATAATGGATTTGCGATCGACTTTTTCGACAAAGGCTTTAACATAATCACTTGCTGGATTTGTCAAGATATCTTCCGCTGTACCGATCTGTTCGATTACACCATCTCTCATAATGGCAATACGATCGCCTAATTTGATCGCCTCGTCCAAATCATGGGTAATAAAAATGATCGTTTTTTGTAAATTATCTTGTAACTCAAGCAACTGATCTTGCATTTCCGTTTTAATCAGCGGATCAAGCGCTGAAAACGCCTCATCCATAAGCAATACTTCGGGATCATTAGCAAGTGCACGAGCCAATCCAACACGTTGTTGCATTCCCCCAGATAACTGTGAGGGAAGCTGCTGTTCAAACCCGTTCAGTCCAACGGTATCAAGTGCTTGCTGCGCTTTAGATTCCCGTGTTTCACGCTCTTCCCCTCTTAATTCTAAACCAAAAGCAGCATTGCTCAATACGGTGTGATGTGGCAACAGACCAAATTTCTGGAAGACCATGCTCATCTCCGTCCTTCTCACTTCGAGAAGATCCTTATTATTTTTTCTCGTGATATCCTCCCCATTGATAAATACCTTGCCTGAAGTTGGCTCATTTAAACGATTAAGGCAACGAAGCAACGTAGATTTTCCACTTCCTGAAAGTCCCATGATAACAAAAAATTCGCCTTCAAAAATTTCGAAATTAGCTTTATTGATGCCAATTGTACAACCTGTCTTTGCCAAGATTTCCTTTTTGGAGCATCCTTCATTTAGTAACTTCAAAGCTTCTTTCTTCTGCTTTCCAAAAACCAGCACCAAGTCTTCAACTTTTACCTTTACCTTTCTAATTTTATCCATATATTAATTTTTTTAAATACAAATAAACCACAACGGCATAAGTAATCCACTAAGGCCATACGCCTACGTTATATTTTTTTAAAATCAAATAACACTCCGGTGGAGTTCATTTGATTGAAATCCAACGAATAACAGTCCAATCAACTTATTAACTAACATACTTTACTCTCCGTTCGGTAAGAGCAATGATGAAAAAGAAACTAATCTTTTAAAGACGAAACT
The DNA here is from genome assembly GCF_002325125.1 of Sphingobacterium sp. UBA1498. NCBI lineage: Bacteria > Pseudomonadati > Bacteroidota > Sphingobacteriia > Sphingobacteriales > Sphingobacteriaceae > Sphingobacterium > Sphingobacterium sp. UBA1498. The sequence continues at coordinate 388,901 of NZ_DCRG01000032.1, read as the reverse complement.
CACAACAATAGCGCATTTCAAAAAATACTCTAACAAGTATCACGAACAACCTAGGATGTACCAACTGGCACAATGCCGTAGCGGAATAAATTTATTCCTTTCTGTCTTTCGACGCTGCAAAGATACAAAAAATAAACTAAATGGTCTTTAAGAAACACAACAAACTGAAAAACAATATGTTATAAATAACGCAAAATGCTAGTAAATACTTTTACCTTTTAACCAAATGTTTGGATAAGTGTACGATGGATCGAACAACATGGTATATAGAACAATTTTTCATTTTCAATACGTAATAAACGCATTTATTACTTATCTTTATGCTATTGAAACAAAACTCAACCCCAGCCATGTTTATCGGCGCAGTCAAATGGTTCGACAATAACAAAGGATTTGGTACGATTGCATTACCTGCCGGAGAAGAACTCTTTGTACATATACGTAGGTTTAAAATTCCTCCAGAACATATTATTCAGCCTGGAGAAGTTATTGTCGGTGATAAGAAGGCCGATCCCAAGAGGAGCGGCTATCTCGCTCATAACTGCAGGATTCTCAAAAGGCCCGAAGATTGGAAATTCGTCATCTCACTCCTCAACAAAGAACATACAGTACACCTCCCCGACAGCCACGGTCGAGAACAAAAGCACAATTTAACCTCCTTAACAGCAAGACAACTTTTAAGAATCCAGCCCAAAGAACTTATCCCCAAAATGCTCACCGCTAATTTTGATGTTGATTTTGAGAGCACAATTTTTATTCCCTATGCCGAATTGATTGACAAAAGCATTACGGGCATATTTGAGCGCGAAACCGCATGCGATCTACTTTCCAAGGTATTCGAATACTTCGGAAAACATGTCTCCCATCAGATTTTATTTCGTGTATGGAAGGAAAGCATGTTTAAGTATATTGGCTATCCGTCGGAAGGTGACTACGAAATTCCTGAACTTGTATTTAATTTGAATGCTACAGAAATCAATTATGAGGATCTTACCCGAATTAGCACCTATAGTTTTGGAAAATCCTTCTGTGCTGATTTTGTAAATGCTTTATTTGACGACGTAGAAACAATGGACAAGAACGATCTCGAACCTTTGCTACCTTATATTGAATTTTTGGAGAACGAAGCGTCTATTGAAAAAATTCATACTCTTCTGCAAGAATAGCTGCAATGGATTACGTGTTGAAAATCGATATTCAAACCATTGCAGCTATCCATGGTGCAGACTGATCAGTCGTCTGCCTTACTTTTGTACATATCCTCAGTCTTTATCTGCTATCGTAAGGAAGAATGGCTAGCAATTCATTCTGCTAAGATCACATAGACCAAGGTTGTTTGCAGGTCTTATACCTTGGGCAAATTATAGCCATTATGATACACTTTTGCCAAGTATTGGTCTGCATCTTTATCGTTAAAACTGCGCTTTTGTTTATCCCAAAATAATTTCTTTTTAGACCTATACGCTATGTTTCCCATCTGCGAGAAAATGGCTATATGCGCACCGGCTTCTATCGGAGCATTTAAACCTTCTGCTGACTTATTTCTAACGGCTTCGACAAAATTTACCATATGCTTGTCCAATCCATTATCCTGTGAACGTTGAAAAGAGACAGCATCCATTCGCCCTTTTTCTGGAATAACTTCCCAGCCCTCGCGATTTACCACCAGGGTACCGTTATTACCAATAAATGCTACTCCGTGATTCTTTTGGTAAGGCCCCAAATCAATACCTGTTGCCTGCTCCCATTGAACATTGAATCCCTCAAACTCATAGACCGTAGTTAAGCTATCTGGTGTTTCAGCAGCGTCTTCTGGATAAGCAAATTTACCCCCCGCAGCCATTACAGACACCGGATCCGACACTTTCATGCCAATCAAAGCGTAATCCAGCATATGTACTCCCCAATCGGTCATCAGACCACCTGCGTAGTCCCAATACCATCTAAAATTGAAATGAAAGCGATTGGGATTAAATGTTCGTTTTGGCGCTGGTCCTAGCCACTTATCATAATGCACTCCGGCTGGAACAGAAGCATCTGGCTGCACTGGAACACTCTTCATCCAGCCCTGATAAGCCCAAGCCTTAACAAGACGTATCTTTCCAAGTTTTCCGCTGTGGACAAAATCCATAGCATCTTTGAAATGCTGCTGACTTCGTTGCCATTGCCCGACCTGAACAACACGTTTATGCTTTTTAGCAGCTGCAACCATAATTTCACATTCGTGAATGGAGTTACCGATTGGTTTTTCGACGTATACATCTTTTCCGGCTGCAACAGCATCAACCATTTGCAGGCAATGCCAATGATCTGGCGTAGCGATAATAACAACATCAACGTCTTTTGCTTTCAGCAGATCTTTATAATCAACGTAAGCTTTCACATTTATCTGGCGCTTCTTTAATTCCTCAACTCGATTCCGCAACACATTTTCATCGACATCACATAATGCTGTACACTCCACCCCAGGTATATGCAAGATCGCATTCAAATTTGACCAGCCCATACCGTTGGTACCGATCAGCCCCACACGGACTGTATCGGCTTGAAAACCGAATACTTTAGACTGTGCAAAAAATGCTGATGCCGCCAATAGGCCCGTGCTTCGGATAAATTCTTTTCTCTCCATTGTTTAATTTGGTTTATATTGATATTGTGTTCAACACGAAGAAGATGATTAGCTTGGCATCTCCCCAGTTATAGTACTAATATAACATTTAGTCTTTAGTATGAAGAATATTAATTCAAACAAACAACCTGAGATAAAGTCGTTTGAATGTCTCAGAAGAGTCTTCGGTGAATATCAGTGCATAAGACGAACTTAATAGTAACTGACACAAATACTGCAGCGAGCAGACACCGGTGTATCAACAGCGCCATGTATTATGATCTTATTGCCGAAAAATTATCAATAATCTTCATCAAAACCAATGCTTCTTCAATCGGAGATGGATTTGGCCCGGTACCCGTGAAATATTCTACTGTACGCGAAATCATCGGCAATTGAATATTTTCAGGATGGTCAAATGTAAATTCCTTCTCTTCTAACGTAGTATGAACAGAAACAGTATTTCCAAAAATGGGAAAAGTAATACGACCAAGGCTTCCAATAATTTCACACCTGTCTATCTGATTTTCTTTGGCAACATTGAAACACCAACTTCCTTGAAACACAAGCCGGTTTTCAAACAAAATGGTCCCTGTCGTTTGATCTGCAACGGCACTTTTATCATCCTGAATTAAACTAAAACCATCATAGGATACAGGCATCCCAAAAAGATGGAGCATCAAGTCTAGCTGATGAGGGGCTAAATCAAAAAAATAACCTCCTCCGGAAACGGCAGGATCAGTACGCCAATCGCCGGCATCCTTCGTCACCAAATCTGGTGTTCTGCTTTGCCACAAACGTAGTTGCACCGTTCTCAACTCGCCGATTGCACGTTGGTCAATAAGTTCCTTAACTTTCAAAAAAAGAGGCAATGCTCTTCGATAATGTGCTACAACCAACTTTCCGCCCCTGGCTTTTACTTCCTCCAGTAAAGATTCAGCTTCCTGCGCATTTAACGTGACAGGTTTTTCTACATAAACATGTTTTCCTTTACGTAAAGCAGACAGTGCGTACGCAAGATGAGACGACGGCGGTGTCGCAATATAAATCGCATTGATATCGATATTATCAAGTAAATCTTCGGCCTGTGAATACCACAAAGGAACGTGGTGTCTCTCGGCATAGTCAGCAGCTTTGGCCGCATCCCTTCGCATGACAGCCATAAGCTGACTATTAGCAACAAGATTTAGCGCAGGCCCGCTTTTTTTTTCCGTGACATCACCACATCCGATGATGCCCCAAACAACTTTATGATTTTCCATAAGATATTTTCAAATTATTGCTAAAACGCCCCCCCATTTCTTCCCTCATCTAAGACCAATTATGTGATACCAAGATCCAAAGCGGCAACTGCTGTTTTCCGCTATACAGATTAAATATCAAGTTCATGTTCTGCTATCGGTTTGGACTGATTGCCGCATGCTAAAATTTATACCTGCAAAATACAAAACTATTTGCAACGGTTCAGCTTATTTTCCGCTTTCATATGGTCCAACCGAATGCCTTAAATATCCTATCGATTAGCAGCAAGATCAGATGAATTTGTACAATAGGCTTTGCTGAATAATTTTTTTTGCTTTGAAAAGCATTTATATTGCATATAAAAAGCATTTTATCTAAGTTTGGGGTTATCCAAAACTAAAGGGATTAATTAGGCATCACATGATCGGCAGATTTTTCAGAAAATTCTATTTACATATTGTCATCTGGACAATATTACTGCTCTTACCCTTTATTATCTATCTTTACCAACCAGATAAGATTGCAGATTTCAAGCCCTATTCAGCATTATCGCATTTAGTAAATATCGTATTCCTGGCTACCCATTTTTATTTACATTGTTACATTGTCGCTCCGACCTATTTTTTCGGCCGTAGAAAGATCTTTGTGCTATTGATAGCACTGGGATTCGCTACTTATGTAGCCCTGAATTATACCATAGTCTATTTTAACCCAGATGGAGAACTCGCTCATCTGATGAAGGAGAATATTCTTTTTGTCCGCCTGGTGATCGGTCCGGGTATTATTTATTCCCTCTGTATGATTACTTCTTCCATGATCTTTCTGTATGACGAACAGGCTAGACAAAAAGAACTCAATAAACAGATTGCACTGGAAAAAACGACGGCAGAACTAACCATGTTAAAACTTCAGATCAGCCCGCATTTCCTGTTCAATACACTCAATAATATCCGTTGGCTTATCCGCAAACAGTCTCCCGATTCCGAAGGGACTATTGTTAAGCTATCTGAAATGCTTCGGTATATTCTTTATGAAGTAGATGGCCCCAAAGTCGAGCTGTTTAAAGAAATCGATCATATGCGCAACTTCATTGATTTACAAACTCTTCGTCTTCCGATTGAAGGAAATGTAAGCCTAGTTATTGAAGATACCGTCAAAAACAGGCTCATCCCCCCTCTTCTGTTCATACATTTTGTAGAAAATGCTTTCAAGTACGGTGTGGACAGTAAAACTGCACCCCAGATACAATTTCAATTTAAGGAAATTGAAGGTGGAATTGTCTTCACATCCCGCAATAGAATTTTAAAACATACAGAAACACGTCCAAATGAAGGTATAGGACTGATGAATGTACATAGAAGATTGCAATTACTATATCCCAATCGTCATGATCTTACGATTATAAAGACCGACGATGGAGATTTTGAAGTAACACTCAAACTGATGACTGATGAAGATTAAATGTATATTGATTGATGATGAACCCTTCGCGCTCAATATTCTTGAAGACGACTTATTAAATTTCGAACATATTGAGGTCGCCGGTAAATTTAATGCCACGGCCGAAGCTAAAGAATATTTAAAAGATCACCATATTGACTTGATTTTTCTTGATATCGAAATGCCCGATCAATTGGGCACGCAATTTATTCGGGAACTCACTCCTCGCCCGCTGGTTATCTTTACCACTGCCTACCACCAATATGCAGTCGAAGGTTTCGAACTAAATGCCCTAGATTATCTCCTTAAACCGATTTCAAAGACCCGACTTGCCGCCGCAGTCCAAAAAGCGGAAGAAAGCATGCTGCTCCGTTCGAAACAACCTGTTGTACAAGATCACATTATGGTCAATGTAGAATACAAAAAGACAAGAATATCACTCCATGAGATCAGTTACATTGAAGGTTTGAAAGACTATGTAAAGATTTATCTGGTAGACCGAGAATCGCCACTTCTTACGCGTAGTAACCTACGCGGGATGGAAAAAATATTACCTACTACAGACTTTCTCCGCGTACATAATTCCTTTATCGTCAACAAAAACCGTATTGAGAAAATCTCCCAAAATAGACTAATCTTACCCGAAGCAGCTCTTCCTATTGGTAAAAAATACATCAAAAATATTGAACAGTTTACATCATATCTCCGGATTTCATCGCTCTAAAGATCCATTCGTCTACACATTCGCTCCTTCGGTCTACAGATGGTTGCATAGCTAAAAAATCCTTTTCAAATTTGTGTACTATGATGTAGCCTAATCTGCATAAAGATAGTATAGCAAAGAAAAAATGAAAAGATCGATAGCAATAGCATTAATGGCAACCACAGTTGCCGCTGTACACGCTCAAGCCCCCGCAGGAGGACGACCTGCTTTCGCAATTTCTGAAGGCCAGATCTCGGGCCAAATTGTAGACAACGAAGGGAAACCTATTTCGCAAGCTTCGGTTAATTTATTAAAGGTCATTATAGACCAAACGACAGGTAAGGAAAGGGAAATTCTTGTAAAAAGCACCAGTTCATCGGAAAACGGAAAGTTCAATTTCTCCGCCATTTCGGCAAGAGAAAAATGGAAGCTTAAAATCAGCTCTGTCGGATACACTCCAATAGACCTTTCGGTAGATTATAGCGACAATAAAGCAACAAGTAAAGATCTGGGTGCAATCAAATTGGAAAATGACAACCGTAAACTCGATGAAGTTACCGTCACCGGCCGCAAGGCACTTCTCGAAATGGACATCGACAAAAAAGTATTCAATGTGGAGAAAAATATTGTTGCTGCTGGTGGAACAGCAATTGATGTACTCCGAAATATGCCTTCGGTACAAGTCGATATTGACGGAAACGTAAAACTGAGAAATGCAGCTCCGACCATTTTTGTCGATGGAAAACCGACCACACTCACTCCCGACCAGATTCCTGCCGACGTGATCGACAAAATCGAAATTATTACAAATCCATCGGCCAAATATGACGCTTCGGGAAGTATGGCCGGTATCCTCAACATTATTCTGAAGAAAAATAAGAAAGCCGGATATAACGGTATGGTCACCCTGGGTGGAGATCGTTTTGGCGGCACCAACTTTATGGGTAGTCTAAATCTACGTCAGAATAAAGTCAATATATCACTGACCGGAATGAATATGCGCATGCGCACGAACACCGAAGGCGACAGTCGCCGTATCAGTACAATTAACGGTGTGGAGTCTGAAGTAGATCAGGATATCGAAGGCAAAACAAAAGGTATGATCACCTTTGGCCGATTGGGTGTGGATTACGATTTAAGCCCCAAAACTACCCTATCTGTTGCAGGAGTATTGGTACAAGGTAAATTTAAGCCCAATGAAAACTCAACAATATCGACCACTTCTGCGGGCAGTACCTCAATGAGCGATCGGATCTCCGAAGCTGAAAGAAGCTTCAAACCACGCGGATTGCAAGCAGGCCTTGTCCAAAAATTCAAAACTGAAGGCGAGGAATTGTCTGTCGATTTCAACTACTTTGGCGGCACCAACACATCAAACGGCCTGTATACAACCAACTATCTCAATTTCGACAGGAAGATCAGCGGAACACAGATCCAAAAAAACATCGGTTCCGGAGACAATCAGTTCATGACTGTTCAGGCAGACTATGTCAAACCATTCAAAAATGGCATGAAACTCGAAACTGGCGTACGAGCGCAGATCAATAAACTTAAAAACCTCAACAATAACTTCTTAAAAGCCGTAGATGAAGATGATTTTGAAAATATCACCGCAGCTTCAGCAAACTATAACAATAAGAACAGCGTTTATGCTGCCTATGCCTCATTGGGTGGCAATTTAAAAGATTGGGTTTCTTATAAGGTTGGTTTACGTGCCGAGAGTTCAACTTACGACGGAGAACTTCTGAATACACATGAAAAGTTCCACAATAAATACCCGCTTAGCTTATTCCCTTCGTTATTTTTGAGCAAAAAAATAACCGAAAAAGACCAAATACAGATGAGTGTAACCCGTCGTGTCAACCGTCCTAATTTTTTCCAGCTCATCCCTTTTGTTGACTACACGGATAGCTTGAATATTACGCGCGGTAACCCGGATCTTGTACCAGAATTTACTACATCCGGCGAATTGTCCTATAGTCGTACACATGGAAAAGGTACATTTTTGGCAACGGTATACTATAAACGTACAAACAACCTGATTACACGTTATCTGACACAGGAACTGAATCCGGTCACAAACAAAATGGACTTCATTAACACCTATATCAATGCCAACTCCAGCAAAAATTATGGGGCCGAATTCACGTATACCAATACGCTTAAAAAATGGTGGGATCTGACGGCAGACCTTAACTTCTACAATTCTAAAATTGAAGTCGACGAACAAACACCATCGGAAGGTATGTGGACCGTATTTGGAAAATTGAACAATACGTTCAACTTACAGAAAAACTGGAATCTGCAGCTTGCCTTTGAATATCAAGGCAAAACAAATATGCCTGTAACGCAGGCTCAAACATTTGGCCCACCTATGAACCAAGCGCAAAGCTCTTCACAAGGGTATATCAAACCATTCTATGGCATCGACTTTGCCATCAAAAAAAGCTTCTTAAAGAATCAGGCTGCCTCAGCAACTCTGGCAATCAACGATATCTTCAGAACACGAGGCAATACAATCGTTTCCTCCGGAGAAGGGTTTTCTCAAACCTATTACCGTCTTTCAAATCCACAATTGATCAAATTGAATCTTTCCTACCGCTTTGGAAAAATGGATATGAACATGTTTAAGAAAAATAAAAACACGAATGCCATGGAAGGCATACAAATGCAATAACGAATATTTTATAAAAAAAAAGGGTATTTTCTAACGAAAATACCCTTTTTTTTTGTTTAATAGTCTCGAAGAAGTGGACCTCTAAAATCACCGTATCACGATCCATTATTCATTATTCAATCGATTATCTTTCAATAAAAATACCATATTTCAAAAAAAAATATTAACTTGAATACTAGAAACATTAATCACAAATGTTTTTCAATCAAAAAAGTTTGAGCGTCGACTGCGCCGAATACATCAATATTTTTTTTCACGTGTGAATAGAAAGCGGAAACGTCCGTCAAATACGCACGCAAACATTATAAAATAGTTAAAATTTGTGCCAAATTATCCTCTCGCATTAAAATGGATTACATTCTGTGCAGGCAATGTAAAAGTTTGTGGTTCACATGTAGAACATCAAGGTTTTTTATTCAAATTATGGAGGGTTACAAATTACACCATTCAAATTAAGAATAATGAAAAATTTGTATTTACTTTATTGCAATCAAAAGGTGGTATTCATCTAATTGACCAGAAAAAATATCCGTTAGAAAGCTATCAAATTCATTTAATTTTTCCAGGACAGTCAAGTTCCTTCTCTTGTATGGAAGAGACCACTGCTTATCAGTTTAAACTCTCTAGACAAAATTTCGAAAAGCTATGTCTTTGCCTTCCTATCAATATGAAGTTACTAATGCATCACCCTATAATAGACATCACGGAATACCAATTTGAAATACTACGTAACGATTTACAACAAATAGGATCGGAACTTTCTCGGATTCAACCGCTATTTCCACTTTTAGGGAATCGTGCATCAATTAGCTTACAGGAAATTAGTCGGATTCTGATGGATCGGATTGGATATCCCCAATCGTCATCCCTTTCAGTAACTTTAAATAAATTCCTGGAGTTGATCGAGCTACATTACAAGGAGCAACATGATGTTGCCTATTATGCAGATGCGCTTAATATGACTGAAAATGCACTTAGGAAGCTCACTAAATACCATATGAGTGTTGCTCCACTTAAATTGATACACCTGCGCTTATTAAGAGAAGCTAAGCGTCTACTAAGGGCTGCGCCCAATCCAATCAAGGCGACCATGATTGAACTCGGGTTTCAAGACCTGTCTACATTCTCGCATTTTTTCAAGAAACGAACAAAAATGTCTCCATCAGCATATCAACAAAAATACTTCCCGCCTAAAAATTCTTAAAGTGATTAGCATGCGATCTGATCCGGCGTTGGAATAGTCCTAAATTTATTCACAGCGAAAAAACTGCTATTTACCGACATAAATGGACAGTCCGCCTAAAAAACAAATTATTTAAAGTTCAAGTGATTAACTTCGATAACAACAAATATAACAGAGAAATTCTTATGCCTAAGATCCATTTATTAGACTATTTTCCGTCGAAGCTCATTTCGGTAAAAAGGATCAGATTCAACATGCTGCTATCGTTGATGGTTCTATATTTTATACCCTATCCACAGAATGCAAAAGCCCAACAATCAGATTGGTTAACAAAAGATATCATATTTGGGAGTGAGGGCATTGAATTGGCAGGTTCCATACTTCAGCCTAAACATGCCCGTGCGGCCATTGTCCTTGTTCACGGCTCTGGGCAAGAGAAAAGGATGACGGAGTTCGCTTCATTTTTAGCCCGAAATGGTATCGCTGTATTTACCTATGACAAACGCGGGGTTGGAAAATCGGAGGGAATCTATGCGGGCCCTGAGGTTGGTACAAATAATATTGACTCCGCTAACCTCAACCTGCTTGCAAAAGATGCACAGGCGGCTGTAACAACTTTCCGTCAACAACTGGACAACCCGAATATTCCAATCGGACTGTTGGGATTTAGTCAAGCAGGATGGATCATCCCGTTGGCGGCCAACAAAAATCCATTGATCGACTTTTTTGTCTTGTATAGTGGTGCAGTAATTCCGGCACGTGAACAGCTCCGATTTCAGTTTTTCACAAACGGAAGAAAAGACTTTTGGGATAAACATACGGAAACTGAGGCTCGTCAACATGTGATGAATGATCCAGATCGTTATCAATTTATCAATACCGATCCAGTCGCATCGCTAAAAACGACAGCTGCACCTGGACTTTGGCTGTTCGGTTCGCAGGATATTCAAATACCGGTAGGCTTATCCATAGAACGCCTCAATGCATTGAAAGCGCAGGGTAAACCTTTCGAGTATTGCCTATTCCCGGCACTAGATCACAACACAAGCCTTTCAGCATCGGATGAACCAAGTGCTATTGCACTTCAATGGATTAAAAGCAGGACTAAACGCAAAATCACTCCTTCTCCTCTCGTACAAGAAAATCATAAGAATACCAAAATTTTAGGTGTCCATAAGAATTGAGACCACCTAGACTATAGCTAATAGGATAATCATAGCTATGCTGTTGCAATTCAAGTTCATTTTTATAATCCGCAACAAGTTTTCTAATTGGGTTAAGACCTGTTGCGCGTCTAATAAAGCCTTTTTGTCGTCCGCCGCGCAAATATACCAATACGTCTGAACCATTTAAAATCGCTTTATCCAATTCGGTCAGTTGTTGGTTATAAAGTAATTTTTCGAGGACGTTTTTCAGATCACCACGCAGAAAATCGCTTTCTCCCATTATAATGGAATGTGTACCGTAGTTCACGGACGAAACATAATAAGGATTATATCCTGTCTTTTTTAATTTTCCAACTTCCTCCTTGTTAAAACCCTTTACATAATCCGCTAGATCAACTTGAAGGCTAAATGCAATATGTTCCCGGCGCAATAGCAAGCTGTTTGCCCTCTTTATTGTGGTCGAATCACGATGGCGAACCAACTTCAGCACACTATCTACATCAGGGCTATTATTGAGATGATAACGTATCGCCCTATAGTCGAAAAATGCGCCTACAGAAGATTGCTCCAAAACAGCCGGTTCGCCCCTGCTTTTCTTTGCAATAGCTCGAATAGCATCATAACCTGGGATGATACGAATCGAAGGTAAAGTTGGCTGTGTGGATGAAACTGTGTTTTTAAAAGGTTTATAATAAGAGCGAAGAGCGGTTAACTTTAGCTGCGGCGTCGTGTCTTTCAATCCCCATACCGTGCCCAAATAGAAATTTTTATCTACCGTACCATCTACATAAAACTGACTCACAGAAAAGCCAACAGAACGTCCTTCAAAATGATACCTTTTGCCCATTGCTATTCCATCAATCTCTGTAGCGTCAATATCAGCATCCTCTTTGTCACAACTTGACAAAAAACAAATGCTTAACAACAACAGGAACAGATATTTCATAATTTAAACAATTAATAGTCACTTCTGATGAAGCACTTCTCACTCATCTACCCGTCGGACAATGGCCTTTAGATTCTTCTCAAATATATACAAAATTCCTAACCCAGCATACATAAAAATAAGAACAACAACACGATACAATGCTAAGGGAGCCTACGCAAAAAAAAGTTAAAAATAAGATATGCTATTAATACTTAAAGAAAGATCATCTATAACACGCAACCTTATTCATCCTTATGGCATCGACGATTTTTTTAATGATTGCCACAATCAAAAAACTATAAATATCCAATATAGTGATTAAAACAGAAACAATCAAACACCAAATTCCGGGCAATAACAGTTTTCATTCATTTTTAATACAGTATTCGCTCACTGATTAGTCAGTGCTTACTGAATCATCACTGAATAAGCACTGAACGATCACTGAACAAGCACTGTGATAACGCAAGATTTGGTTGCGCTTTGATCATGAGGTAATCTTGTTGAAAATTGAAGAAAAAAAAGTGAAAAAATTATGCTTATGTAACAACATGTAGATGCTGTATCGAAATAAAAAATATTGATGATATAATTTTGGTATACCCCAATATATAGGGCCCATTAGAAGGTGATAATTAATAAAAAAAACACCCGAAAGCATGGGGTACCCCGGGTGTTTTAGCCATATTATTAACCTATTTTATGAAAAGTGCCCTTGAATGGGCAACACTAAAATAGAAAATAACTTTGTATAAACAAAATAAAACTTAAAAAAAAAGCATTTTTTATCCTTCACTAAATCGGTTAAACAGGACTTTAGCAATACGAATAGGAAAAACTAATCGTTGTTAGAAACATTGAAAGCCAGTTACTTACAACCGGCTTTCAACCCAATATACTTTTCTTTGAACAATCTTAAAAACCGTCCCCATTAATCACAACAGTCTCCCCTCCTTTTTTGAGTTTAGCTGCATTTTTATTTTATAACGAAGTCAGTTTTTCAATTCACCTTAAATAAAAAGAGCATTGGAAAAACTTCCAATGCTCTTTTAGCTTGATGATTTAAAACGCTAATTAAATCAACCAGCCTTCCTATTTCTTGTCACATATTATGCCCTTATTTTACCAGACACTGTACCGTTGCTGTTTTTAGCCACGGTGATGTGAACCTTATATCGACTTTGTCGCCAGATTGACCTAATACTTGAACATAAGCAATCATTTTACCATGATATACCCGCTGTTTGTTATCAGTATAATCGCCCATGTCGGCATTATTTCCTGCTTCCATTCCCAGCAGTCGTGCATTTCCGATGAGGTCGCAGGTTACTTCATCTTCTGACAGTATGACGGGTTCATCGTTGGCATCTACCAACTGCAAGGCAATTTGAATGATTGCGCCCGATTTTATGTCTTGTTCTCCAAGAATGGTGGCATGAATAGTCGTGGGCCGTTGAGTTGATTGTATTGCATGACGGACGATCTCCTTTTTATGATTGTCTAAACCTACAACTTCCAATTTGCCCGAAGTATAGGGAATATCCCAAAAGATAATACCTGTTTTCTCATCATATTTCTTTTCTTCGCCAACAAGCTTACCATTGAGTTCCAATCGTGCCTGCGCACTATTAGTATAGCAAACGACCCGAATTTGTTGTCCCTCTTGATAATTCCAAATTGGCCAAGCGTCCATAGAAGGGGCTTCATTCTTGAGCTGTCCTTCCTCCGACTCCAATGCCGACCACACATCGGTTGCTCCTGCCCCTCCTTTCAATGGATAAGTACCTAAGTAAGCCATAGGTTTATCCGACCACAGCGATTGGCGATAATAACCTCTCGGTTTGACAAATCCCGCAAAATCCAGCAGTCCCGAATAGAATCCCCGGGAAGGCCAACGTCCGGATTCGCCGAGATAATCGATTCCTGTCCATAGAAATTGACCAAAAATATGCGCATTGTCACGTACCGCTAACCAAGCAGAAAGATCATGTCTATTTTCGCTGCCGAAAATAACGCGTTCAGGAAAGCGTTGATGATCCAGTTGATAACGGCTTTCTGTATAATTGTATCCAGCGATGTCAAGTGCGCCTGGATAGGCGGTTTCGTTAGACATTGCTACACCTGCAAGCCCTGCTGTAACCGCTCTGCTTTTATCGTATTTTTTTACAACCGCGACCAAGCGTTTGGCAATATCACCCAACCGCATCGCATCGGGTGCATCCTTTTTGTAGCCCCCATACGAAGCTTGTGTAAAGCCACCCTCTTTCTTTTCTCCGTTAAGAATAGGATGTGAGTAAGGATCATTTGGATAATCCACTTCATTGCCTATACTCCACGCAAAAATCGAAAGGTGATTGCGATCTCTTTTGACCATGTCAGCAAGATCCTGCTCTCCCCAAGATTCAAAAAAGTCGTATGATCCTTCAAAGCCGGGCGTACCAAAATTCCACCCCTGCAACCATTTTCTTTTTGGAAATTCCCATTCATCAAAAGCTTCATCCATCACCAAAAGACCAAGCTCGTCACATAGTGCATACAACGAAGATGCCTGCGGATTATGACTTGTACGAATAGCATTGACTCCCAGTGATTTTAAGGTTAGGAGACGTCGACGCCATACTTCTGGATACACTTCAGCTCCCAATACACCAGCGTCGTGGTGCAAACACACTCCTTTTACCTTCATCCACTCTCCATTTAAAGCAAACCCTTTGTTGGCATCGAACGTAAATGCTCTGAAACCAGTCTTCACCTCCGACCGATCGATCTGCTGGCTATTTTGCGTCACAATTGTCCGTAAGGTATACTGTTGGGGTTGATCCAAACTCCATAGTTTGGGGTTCGACACGCTCAACTGCTGTTGTACGGTTGCCTTATCAGTGGCACCGAGTTGTACTTTTTGCGTTTTCTTTGCGACAATACGGCCTGTCATGTCAATCAACTGCTGCTCGACTGCAATTGCAGAAGATGCTGCATCGCTATTGACCACAGTTACTTCGGTATTTAAAATTCCCTTTCCGCCTTTCATTTCTGGATAGGCGTACACACCCCATTGGTCGATATGCAGCGGATTGGCCTTAACAATCCATACATCCCGATAGATTCCAGACCCAGTATACCACCGCGAATCGGCGCTTTGGCTATGGTCTACCCTAACGGCTATCGTATTTTCTTTGCCAAACTCAATGTATGGCGTAATATCGTAAGAAAAGGACACATAACCATTAGGCCTTTTGCCAACAGATTTACCATTGATAAAGACTTCACTTCGGTTGTACACTCCCTCAAAATAGATAAAAATCTTTTTACCTTGATCGTCTGCGGGTATAGTCAATTGTTTGCGGTACCATCCTATGCCGCCGGGCAAATATCCTGTCGCACTGGCTAAATTAGGACTTAACGGGTATTTTACACTCCAATCATGTGGCAAACTCACCTGTTGCCATCCAACGCGATTCATTTCCGTTCCCGCTTTTATCTCCATGTCCCCCAAATGGAAGCGCCAGTCTGAGTTTACGCGTTCGGCGATGCCAAACCCCGGCTGTGCATATAGGGTATGGATACCTATATAGCTGGAGATCGCTAACACGGCCAACTTTCTTATTATTCTTTTCATTTTATTTATATGTAGATTTGGTTTAGTGATTAAAGCGTGGGAACTACTGGTATTACATGGCCCTCATCGTCAAAATACAACCGATCCATACACACCTCGCGATTAAATCCTGCAGCGTCACCCATATCGATGCCTTTGGGATAATTAAAACGATGGTAAACAATATACCATTCATCTTTCCCTGGAATCTGCAAAATAGAATTATGTCCTGTTCCATATATCCCCTTTGCAGGATCTTTTTGTAAGACTAGATTATTTTCCGGAACAGTGATCGGTCCATCGGGGGAAGTGGCTGTTCCATAACGTACCCGATAATTTTCACTCCGTGTATCGTCTTCTGACCAAAAGAAATAATAGCGGCCTTTACGGTAGACTACATATGCACCTTCGCGAAACGTCTTATCAGGAGTTATGACTTTTACAGTGTTTTTTTTGATGCTAACCATATCCTTGTTGAGTTCAGCTACCGCTAGATAGCCATTTCCCCAATATAGGTAGCTTTTACCAGATTTTGGATCGTTAAACGCCGCCGGATCTATCTCCTGACCACCTTTTACACCTTCAGGTTTAAAATCTATCAATGGTTTTCCCGAATCCTTAAAAGGACCTGTCGGCAAATCTGCTACCGCAACGCCTATCTTTTGCGCCGCCGTGAAATAATAATAGTATTTATAGTCGTTCTTAACTTTCTTTTCCGTAATTGTTGGTGCCCACGCATTTCTAGGTCCCCAGGCAACATCTTTTTTCAGGTCCAAAATCACCCCCTCGTCTTTCCACTTGCTGAGGTCCGGGGACGAAAAGGTCTTAAAATAATAGCCGCCCCAACCGTCAAAACCATCGCTCGTAGGGTAAATGTAGTATTTTTTGGTTTTATTGGAATAGAGTACATCCGGATCAGCATAAAAACCATCCAAAACTGGATTCTTTCTAAATGTGAATTGCATGTCTTTTGGTTTTCCCCATTTGCTGGTCAGATCAATTAGTTCTTGTCTGGAAACGGGGATAATGGTACCATGTCTTGGATGGAAATCCATATCAATTTCATGATCAATAACTTTAAAACGATCAAGATCATCAGAGATGCAAAATTGATATTTTCCTTTGCCATATACATCATACATCAAGATGTATTTGTCGGACTGATTGATCTTAAAGACGCTAGATCCTTCCACAGCATCGTTCGTCTGCTGTTTATACCCTGGCTGTTCAATCCATTTTCCTGATGTCAGTGAGTCTGTTATCGCTAGTTTGATACCATTGCCGTGACCTTCAGTCTTATAGAAGAGGTAGAATAGACCATTCTTTTCAATGATATCACCATCAATACAAGATTTACCGTTTTTCGGCAGAAAAAGTACTTTAGGATCAGACTCAAAATCGGTAAACTCCTTATTAGCATAAGCGTAATAAATGATATCGGGATCGTTTCCATGCTGCATAGACCAATACACCATATATTTTCCTACCGAAGGATCAAATATTGTCTGCGGTGCCCACACCCTTTTCAAGGCTTCCTGGCCTTTAAAGCGCAGCTGAATGTCGATTGTTTGATGCGACCAATGCACAAGGTCTTGGGACTTCAACAAGACCATTCCGCGGTTGGAGTCCCAGCCTTTGGAGGAGGTCATGTCAGTCAGTACCATATAAAATGTTTTCCCATCGTCGCCACGAAGAATATGCGGGTCTCTTACACCACCAGTTTTACTGATAACCTTTGAGTCTAAGATGGGCTGATTATCGTTTAGAGCCCTATATGTATAGCCATCAGTGCTAATCGCAAAACACACAGCCTCATCAGCTACAGCGTTCCCTTTAAAATAGGCGAATAGATAACCGGCAAAATCTTTTTCTGCTGGGCCATACTTGTATTCTTGTGCGTAAACTGCCGCCGCAACATTCATCAATAAAAATGTAATAAGTGTTAATCGCATGGAGTATTTGATTTATTAAAGGTTGATTTATTTCTCAAAAACATCCTCTTGACTCTTATTAAAGAACCAAGAGGATGAATAACTTACGTAAACAAATATGCTAATTAATAGCCAGGATTTTGCTCCAATTGTCCATTCGAAGATAATATCTCAGCGCGTGGAATCGGTAGCCAATAGTGCTTTTCTTCAAATCGGCGTCCTGAAAGCGCTTCCTTGCGTGTATACGTAAAACCCTCACCATTTTTATCTATAGTCACGCCATAAGCAGGGATATTTTCTGTTACCATAGCAATCTTCCATCTTCTGACATCGTAAAAACGATGTTCTTCAAACGCTAACTCAACTCTGCGCTCGTAACGCACTTGCTTTCTAAACTCATCTTTCGACTGTCCCATAGGAATTTCGGGCATATCGACAGATGGCCGTGTTCTAACCAAATTTAAAGCCTGTCGCGCTGTTAAGCTACCACCAGCAGGTAACACATCTGGACCGTAAGCTTCATTTGCTGCTTCTGCAAAATTCAAAAGGATTTCTGCGTAGCGGAAGTAATTCCACGGTTGAAATCCCGCATTACCCCAAGGATTTTGAAGCGGATAGGCATCGTTCATAAATTTACGCAGATAGTATCCGGTTTTAGAAGTATTCCAGTTGTCACTTCCTTGCGGACTATCTTGCCCCTTTGGTATAAATGTTTCCACGGCCCTACCCCTGTATAAAGCGCCATTATATAAAATAGTTGCGTCAAAACGGGGGTCGCGGTTAACATAAGGATTTTTCGGATCGTAACCTGAAGCCGTGTTGACGGTACCGTCCTCATTGAAAGGAGCTTTTCCATTTTTCATTTCATAGGCATCGACCAAGTTTTGGTAAGGTGTATTTCCGCCCCATCCGCCATAGCCATTTGGTCCGTTGGCAATTTCGAGGTGCACGTGATTGGCATTTTTGGTGTAGTATCTGGCAAAAATAGTTTCCGGATTTCGGTCTGTTAAAAACAACGATTGGTATCCGCCCGAGTATAGCTTATACTTATTTAGGGCGATCACTTCCTGCGCTGCCTGAGCAGCGGCCGCCCAATTTCCGACATTATACAATGGACTTGCAGCATACAAAAGTAATCTCGATTTTAAAGCCATGGCCGCAGCCTTTGTGGCCCGCCCCATGACCCAAGTTTTGTCGTTATTTTCAGCGGGCAGCTTTTCAATCGCTTCATTCAATTCTTTGATTACATAATCCATACCTTCTTGCATGGATTTTCGCTCAAAAAGACTTGCTTTGGTTAGATCATCCTTCAATCCATATACGGTATCTCCCACCAACACTACGCGTCCAAAATTTCGAATGAGATCATGATACCTGAACGCTCTTATAAATTGAAGCTCGCCTTCCAATTGGCGCTTATGCAATGTACTCATCTGTATATTAGCCAATACTTTTTTAGCGTAATTGCACTCGCGGATACTTCGGTAGCTACGCCCCCAAAGCGATCCGGCAGCACCTAAATTTTCGGGAGACAATTGTCCCCGGGTAATAAGCCAGGTATTATCATCATTGGTATACATGGATTCGTCTGTGAGAGAAGACCACAGCGCATATTCAAATCCGCGACCGAAGCCTGGATTAGTACCATCTGCCTCATTTGATATTATTTTCTCGCCAATATATCTATTGATGACAAAGGCTTCTAAAACGGCTGTATCTGTTTCAATCGCTTCGGTGAAAATACGATCAGTTGCTGTAACGTCCAACAGGTTTTTGTTACAAGCTGAAAAGATAGTCGTTCCCAAAGCCAAGGGCAGGAAATATTTACTTAAAGATTTCATCTGTTATGTTCCTCCTTAGAATTTTAAATTTACACCTACATTAATAATTCGTTGTTGCGGATAGAATTGTCCACTACCGCTACTTCCTTCTGGATCATAATCCTTCACTTTTGTCCAAGTCAACAGATTGAATCCATTCGCGTAGAAGCGCAGTCCACCCAGTTTCCATCGCGAAAGAACCTCATGTGGCAGTGTATACCCTATTTCCACATTTTTCAAACGCAGAAAGGAAGCATTATTTAACCAAAAATTATTTCCATACTGCCCCCCGCTGACCGCCGAAGAAGCACGTTCGGGAACCATTGGATATGTGCCATTCGGGTTATTAACGGCATTAAATCGATTGTCGGCCCAACTGCTGTAGAAGTTCCCTACCGTACCAGATTCGGGAAGTACATGTTGACTAACCCTGGCTTGCCCAGAAAATAATACTGCTGCATCAAAGTTTTTATAAGCCGCATTTAAGCTAAAACCATAGGTGATCTGTGGTATATTTCCATACTTTGTCCGCATCATATCATCTGCGGTGATCTTACCATCTTGATTATAATCCTCAAAAATTAAATCGCCTATTTGCGCACCAGGTGCTTGCGGAGATCCTTTAAGATCTGCCTCAGTTCTATTTAATCCAATAGCATTATAGAGCAAATAGGTTCCCAAAGGTCGTCCTGTCTGACGCTGGTAATCTAATGTCCCACTTGCCTCGTCGATAAAGATAATTTTACTCTTAGCAAAGGTAAAATTACCCGACATTCCCCAGCTAAATTCTCCCGGCTTTTGATAAGACAAAGTTCCTTCAAATCCTTCGCTATTCACCTTGCCAATATTCTCCGAAGGGACTAACGGTTTGGAGCTGCTCTCTTTATAGGGATTGACAATACCTGAAACTCCCGGAATCGATGCATTTCGTTCGGTCAGAATATCTGATCTTTTTTGTTTGAAATAAATGGCCTCTAGTGTAAAATTCTTAAGAAATTGTGCATTTAGCCCAACGTCAAGCTTCTTCGATACTTCCCAAGTGATGTCAGTATTGGCTAATTTCGCTAATTTAACATTCGGCTCGATCTGGCTTTTTTCATTTAAAAGTGCGACTAATCCATTTCCCACAAGTGTATAATTATCAAAATATTGGAATGCATCCACATTATCGTTTCCAAGACTGCCGTAAGAAGCTCTCAGTTTTAAATCATCTAAAAATCCAATCTTGTCGGAAAACCAATCTTCTTTGCTGATTCGCCATCCAGCGGATACGGAAGGGAAGTACCCCCAACGCTTATTTGAAGGAAAAATTGACGAGCCATCAGCCCTGAGCTGTCCTTCAAACAAATACTTTTCGCTATAATTATACGCTATACGGCTAATGACACTTTTACGGGTGTAATTGTTGCTATATCCGGAGTTGAGATAATCTGTAGCAGCGATTCCGCCTTGAGATAATTCGGGCAATTGCGTAGACAGATAATTGAAGCGCTGTGCATCGAAATACTCCAAATGTCGCTTACTCTGCTCATATCCCACAAAGGCATTGATGGCGTGATCGCCAAATTTTCGTTCGAAATTTAACTTAATATTACTTGTAATCAACGACTCGTTCGTATGCGACTCAGTCAGTGTAGCTTTATTATTGTTTCCGCCAACAATCGACTCCTCATAGCTATCTTTTGCTTGCTTATATTCATTTAAAACATATGGAACACTAAAATTCTTACTAAAATTAGTGGATTTATCTATTGAAAGAAAACCATCTACAGATAATCCTTCTACCCAAGGAAGTTGATAACTCGCTTTGAGGATACCGTTAAACACCTGCTTGGGATTGACAACAGTGCCACCTATATCGGTCACCATTAAAGCTGGATTAGAGCCTTCGATGCCCCGTGTAGGCAAGCCATTCGGATAATATGCACTTACTGTGGGGTAAGCACGGTAGATCGAACGGAAAATATCTCCAGCCGACGCTATCGGGAATTTGCGGTCTTCTTGTCTGCCCGAAAGCGATAGGCCAACTTTAAATCGATCGGTGATATTGGCCTCCAGATTTGTTCTAAAATTATATTGCTTATATTTCGTAACACCTTTTTTGTAGATCCCGTCTTGATAGACCGAACCTAAGGACATAAAATAGCGGACATCCTCCGTTCCTCCTGCAATAGATAGATTTTGTTGACTTTGTAAGGCGGTATTTTTCAGGGTGACATCGGCCCAGTTGGTATTGGGATACAATAAAGGATCGGATCCATCCCTAAACTTTTGAATCTGTTCTTCTGAATAGATTTGGTTCATTCCCGCTGAAGAACTGTTACCATAGGCGATTTCATTCCGCAATAGCGCATATGTTGCCGCATCCGCCATTTTGGGCAATCTCGTTGGTGAACTAAATCCAAGATTCCCGCTATAGGTGATAGATGGCTTACCACTCTTTCCGCGTTTGGTGGTTACTAAAATTACTCCGTTAGCAGCCCTATTTCCGTAAATTGCAGCGGAAGCATCTTTCAACACCGAGATACTTTCAATATCGTTGGGGTCTAGGCGCTCCAGACCTCCTATCTGCCCCGGCACTCCATCGACAACAACCAACACGTCATTACTACCTGTTGTCGCTTGGCCCCGCACCGTGATTGATGAACCATCGTATCCAGGCTCTCCACTACGATTGTTGATCACCACTCCCGAAAATCTTCCAGCTAAAGAGTTGGACAAATTTGGCTGCGGACTTTTTACGAGATCTTTTCCTTTTACTTCTGAAATGGATCCCGTTAACGTCGCCTTTCGTTGCGTACCGTAACCTACAACGACGACATCTTCCAATACATGTTCATCACGTTCTAACTGAATAGTTAAATCTGATTTTCCATCCAATGGAATTTTTAAAGTTTTATACCCGACAAATGATACGACGAGAATACCTTTATTGGCATTGAGTTCAAACTTACCTGACATGTCTGTCTTCGTCCCTTTACCCGCCCCCTCGACGATAACACTTGCGCCAAGAATCGGTTCGTTTGATTTGTTCAAAACCTGCCCCGTAATTTTCCCTTGTTGTGCGTATACCAATGTTGGCGCAACGCTCAACAGGGTATAAAGAGAAACAATTTTTAGGTTGTTCATAAAGTAATTATGCTAATTAAACAGTAAAAAATATAATCAGGTCAGAATAGACAAAAAGATGTCGCACCATGGTTTATATTGGTTATATCAGCGGCATCGCTGCCCTTCCTCCCTAGATTTATAATTGAATTGTAAGCCAAACTTAGCGAGTTTTACCTCACCAAAACATATATAAATCCGTCAAAAAACATACAATATTCGGTCAAAATCAATGATTAGAAACCCCTAGAGCTTATTTTTTGGCCTATGGAAGCTATTTCCCCTTTCCATCTGATTTTTGGTATTCAGACGGAAGTTTGCCAAACTCTTCTTTAAAACATTGACGAAAATAGATAGCGCTATTGATACCGACCAAGAAGGAAACTTCTGTCACATTATGATTCCCGGAACGAAGCAGTTCGGCTGCCTTATGTATCCGGATCTTACGTACCAGTTGGTTGATATTCTTCCCCGTAATCCCTTTAAGTTTCCTATACAGTGTGGACTGGCTCATATTCATCCGTTCTGCTAGCGTAGCGGCGTCCAAAACTTCATCCTGCATATGCTCTTCTACAATAGTGATAAAATCCTGAACGAATGTATTCTCACGCCATAAATTATCTTTTTCCATCATTTCACTTTTTAGTTCCGGCGGATTATCCGATTTTATCTTTTGCAATACAACGGCGTTCATTATTTTTTGCTTCTGCAAAAGGTTTTCAATACGTTTCAACAAAAGCATGCTCCCAATAGGCTTAGTTAGATAAGAATCAATCCCAAGCTCATAACCACGTTGTCTATCCAAATCGGTATCTCTTGCAGTTAATAAAATGATGGGGATATGACTTGTCACCCGCTCTGCTTTGAGCTTTTCAGCCAAAAGAAAGCCGTCCATATCGGGCATCATGACATCACTTAACACTAAATCAGGAACGACAGCTTGAGCACGCTCAAATCCTATAGCTCCATTTTCGGCCGTCAGTACATCATAATGATTGCTTAACACCTTCACCATGTATTCGCTCAAATCCACATCATCCTCAACCAAGAGTATCAGCGGACGAATAGGATCAAGCGAAGGACGACTTTCTTCCACATTTAACGCCGGCTCTTCAGATTTTTTAGCGACCACGCGATTTAAGAAAAATCGAACTGAAACTGTTGTACCTCCACCTTCTTTACTGACTACGCCTATTTTTCCTTGGTGGATTGCTGTTAATTCTTTAACTAATGCTAAACCTATTCCTGTACCTTGAACTCCAACCTTGGAGATTTGATAAAATTTTTCAAAAATTCGTTCAATATCCTTAGCAGGAATACCACAACCAGTATCTTCTACCATTAATACGGCCCAGTTGGCAAGATTGGTTTCCTCATATGTTAGACTCAATCTGATATAACCTGAATCTGTATATTTATAGGCATTTGATAGAAGATTATCAACAATCAATTGCATAATTTCGGCATCAAACAGCGTACGAGTTTCAACTTCGGGAAAATCCGATAGTATTTGGAGTTGCGGCTTAGTGTTTAGCGTTTTATATTTATGAATGATGTCGTTGAGCAAGTCACGTAAAGATCCGGATTCAAGTACCAAAGGTTTAAATTGTGATTCCACTTTGCGAAACTCCAAAAGTTGATTCACCAACGTAAAAAGTCTATTTGCACTTTTCTGTACAGTCTGAACCAAACTTCTATTTTTTGCTGACAGCTCCCCTTCTTGTGATAAATCATCCAGAGGCCCTAAAATAAGTGTCAATGGTGTACGGAGCTCATGCGTAATTCGCGTATAAAAATTCATCCGTTCCGAGTGTAACTGCTCATCCTGTTGATGTTGCCTCTCTTTAAGTTTCAATTCGGTTTCCGCTTTCATTCTTTTGAAGTAAAAGAATATGAGTGTATAAACGATAAGCAGTATCAGAATCAAATAAACTATTTTAGCGCCTAAACTTAAATATATCGGCGGTGCAATCTTAATAAGCAGTCGTTCATATGTCTTGGACCATTGCCCATTCTTCATCCGCGTCCGGATCAACAATTCATGATCCCCATATGGAATATTCCGAAAATCTAGATTCGTCTCGTTCCCAAGGAAGATCCAATCATTGTTGAGTCCTTGTAGTTGATAACTGAATTCAACCAATCCATCCAACGCAACATCCATTACGGCAAGTTCGACACGAAAGCTATTCTCCTTATAGTTGAGGTTAATCTCATTTTTAGGCGAGGGATATTCGTCTTGTTGGGTATTTGATTCGCCGGATCTAAAAACAATAAATCGGCTTACCCGGACAGGCGATAACGCTAGATTTGAGGGGATCTCATTCGGATCAAAATAACAGATTCCGTCTTGCATTCCAAAGAACAGCCTATTTTTCAAATCTTTTCCCACGCTACCATTAATAAACCCGCCAAGTGGTAGGCCAAATGACTGATCATATTGTAGAAAGCGATTTTCTAAAGGTAGGAACCTGAGCATTCCAGACTTCG
The DNA here is from genome assembly GCF_002325125.1 of Sphingobacterium sp. UBA1498. NCBI lineage: Bacteria > Pseudomonadati > Bacteroidota > Sphingobacteriia > Sphingobacteriales > Sphingobacteriaceae > Sphingobacterium > Sphingobacterium sp. UBA1498. The sequence continues at coordinate 364,010 of NZ_DCRG01000032.1, read as the reverse complement.
TCGAACACCAGATGTGACCATTCTGATCCTCCGCAAGACCATTGATAAACAGCCAGGCATTGCCGCCAGGAACGGACAATATTTTTAAGTCTCCAATTTTTTTCTGAGACTCCTGCAGTGCCAAACCTTGGTTTGTTGCCACCCAAATGTTATTATTCCTATCACGCAAGAGATAGTTGATGGTATTATTTCGTAACCCATTCTCACTATCCATTTTTCGAATTAATTGATGATTGCTGTTGTAGATATAGAGGCCTTGTCCATAGGTGCCTACCCACATATTATGCTGCCCGTCCTCGACTAGCGTCCTAGGCGCATAGTCACCTAACATAGGGTTATTAATCAGCATTTTTTCTACAGTATGTTTTATGGGATCATATATAAATATACCTTGATATCCAGCAATCCAAATTCCTCCGCGGTGATCTTCATAAATTGCACGGACTTCTGTAACGCGCTCTCCAAGATCAATTTCATGCCATGCGGACGAGCCAGCATATCTAACAGCTACTCCACCTTTCCGCAAACCTGCCCAAACATGTTTATTGTGATCGCTAAAAGCAGTCAATATATAATCGTCCGGGCTGCCTTGCTTATGCGTTATCTGTTTGTTCAAACGACCATCTTTGTCCATCTCAATAATACCCGATCCCTCTGTTGTTAACCAAATTGTTTGGCTATTGCGAACGATGATATTACTTACTGTTGCTAGGCGATCAGGCAGCGTATTTTCTTCGGGGAATACATTAAAAAAAGGGCGTATATGATTTATAACACCAACACCTCCACCATACAACCCTAGCCAAACATTCCCAAATCGATCTGCTACAATACGTTGGACCATTGCATTATTGCCCTTTCCCAAATCAATAGTTTTTAGCTCTTTAACACCCGAGATTTGCTGATCAAAACCATATGCTGGTTGAAAAAGAAAAAGCTGAGAAGATTCAGCCCCGATCCAAATCGTATTTCCGATTTCCTCAATCGTATATACAAATGGTTCATTTCCATTTTTTGATGCTCCGGCCAACGGTATGTGCATAATTTCACCTGTTGAAGGAGAATAGACAGCAAGCCCTTTTCGGGTACCTATCCAAATGTTATCGAAACGATCACAAAACAAAGCTTTCACTTCGTTATCAGGCAATTGCCCATTTGTATTTTGAACAGTCAATCTTTTGGAAGATTGACTAATAGGATTAAATATGGTCACCCCTTCATTTACATGACCAATATAAAGTATCCTGTTTCTATCTTCAGCCAACGACCAGATACTATTTTCGGGAAGACCAGGCAAACTCTTTTTATTGAAACAGCGAAATTCTTTCTTTGTGATGTCAAAATACTGTAATCCCTGATGGTAAGTTGCCAACCATAGATTGCCGTCCGCACCTTTGATCATGTCCGTAATATCGTTGGTGGCGATAGACTTCGGATTATTCGAATCGTGCGTATAATAACTGAATTTATTGGTCTTCAGATCGAGAACATTGAGCCCATTGGCACGCGTACCTATAAAAACTTTTTTATTATCGTACAGTAAGGTATTGATTTCATTACTATTGACAGACAAGCCTTCTGGTTTCTCCAAAGCGTAATAGCTCTTAAATGCTTTTCCTGCAAATCGATTTAAACCAAGCTCTGTCGCTATCCACATAAATCCTTCATTATCATGAACAAGGTCCAAGACCTGTTGATTGGTCAGACCATCTTGAATAGAAAAAAAATGAGCGCGACTAGGCTGCGCAAAAACTTGGCTCAAGTGCCACAGAAAAATAACGACAACTAGCAAATTTTTCATAGATACAACATTCACAACACCATAAAATCAAACGTCACATTAACCACAGTTTACATTCAATTGGGATACACTGCGCCCGGTCAGGAAACAGTACATTATCAAATAGTAAACAGGTTAAAATATCAAAAATAGGGTGTATTACACAATATTTCCTCGTCCAAAGGTTATTTCAGCGCTAAATATACTACATTATTCATAAATGTCGGTCAAACAGTTATAAACAGAAATTAATCGTATTAGCAACAGTAAGTGAAGCGTTTTGCGATCGAATACCTGAAATATTGGTATATTGCAGCTCATTCTAACATACTTGTGGATTACTAAAGAGTACAATTTATGAATAAAATTCTATCAACCATTCTTCTGTCCTGCGTCCTATACTTGCCAACGACAAACTTTGCGCAAAACAAAACTACTGTTCCGCAACTCATTCCTTTTCCTCAACAATTAGCATCCAATCCCGGTCTTTTTCAGCTAAAGGGACAAGAATTGGGTTACTACATCGATCCAGCGCTATCTTCTCCATCTTTATCGGGATGGATCGACCATGCGCTGTTCGGGAAATTGAATAAAAAAAGCGTTAAGCGGGCTGGTGCTTCGCTACAATTGATCAAAGGTCAAGGGCTCTCAGATGAGGCCTATGAATTGAAAATAGATCAAAAAGGCATTCAGATCGTTGCTGCTTCGGAGAAGGGGGCATTTTATGGTTTACAGACAGTTCAGCAATTATATTTACTTTCGGGCACAACAGCTAAAGTGGCCCTTCCGTATATTACAATCAAAGACCAGCCTGCTTTTCAATGGCGTGGGGTCGAACTCGATGTTGCACGCCATTTTTTCCCAAAAGAGTATCTCTATAAATTTATCGATCTCATTGCAAGCTACAAGTTCAACAAATTCCACCTCCACTTGACGGACGATCAGGGTTGGCGGATAGAAATTAAGAAGTACCCTAAACTTACCGAAGATGGTGCCTGGAGAACGTATAACAACCAAGATTCCGCCTGCTTTGTAAAGGCCAAAGAAAATCCAGACTTTAATTTGCCCAAAGAATTAATACGCACAACAAACGGAAAAGAAGAGTATGGGGGATTTTATACCCAACAGGATATCAGAGATATTGTTGCTTATGCGCAGCGCCGACAAATAGAAATCATTCCCGAAATAGATATGCCAGGGCATATGATGGTAGCTACAAAAGCTTATCCCGAACTGCTGTTGGACAGTCAAACCGCCGGCTGGGGAAAACAATTCTCCGTACCGATCAGTCCGTGGAAAGAAAGCAGTTATACTTTTGTTGAAAATGTGCTCAGTGAAATCATTGAACTATTCCCCTCCCACTATATTCATATCGGTGCCGATGAAGTAGAAAAAGATTCTTGGGCAAAATCTGCTGCTGCTAAAGCTTTTATGGAAGAAAAGCAAATTGCCAATTTACATGATCTTCAGAGCTATTTCGTCAAACGGGTAAACAATTTTATCCGTTCAAAAAATAAACAGAGCATCGGCTGGGATGAGATATTGGACGGCAGCTCAGACACTAGCATGATGGTTATGTACTGGCGTGGCTGGGAAAAAAATGCACCTAAGGAGGCTGTGAACCGCGGTCATAGGGTCGTTATGACACCCACCAATCCGCTATATTTTGATTATCTTCCGAATAGCAGCAGCCTTGATGCTGTGTATAACATGAACGTGATACCTTCAGATATATCTAGTTCAAAAACTCATTTGATCCAAGGTGCTCAGGCCAATATATGGACAGAAATGATTCCAACCACTGCGCGATTAGAGTTTATGATTCTCCCGCGTTTAAGTGCGCTATCTGAACGCGTATGGACCAACAAACCGTTATACGATAGCTATAGAAATCGAGTAATTTCCCACTTTGGAATCTGGGACAAAATGGGTTTGCGCTATCGCATGCCTGACCTCGAAGGTTTTGCCGAAACACAGGTGATTGTTGATGGACATTCTATATTAAAGGTCGCGAATGAACTTCCTCAAAATCCAATACACTATACCACCGACGGTAGTCTTCCAACCCAACAAAGCCCCGTACTGAAAGATTCTCTCGCAGTAAAAAAAGAAGGTCCTATTCGATTTGCAACAATCTCGTCTTCAGGTGCAAAAAGTGAGCTCTACCAAATTAATTTTAAGTATGATACCTGGAAAAAAAGTGTGAGCGTGGATGAAACAACATTGGCACCAGGCCTTAAAGCAACTTTCTTTAATGGAACTTTTGCTAATACATCTGCCATTGCCGGTCCCGAAGTACGCCACGAAGTGATCAGCAATGTATCACTAAGCGATACCATCAAAATGCCTTCTTTTGGTGCTAAAATAAGAGGATATCTCTATGTCAAAGAAAAAGGAGTCTATAATTTCTATTTCACTTGTGATGATGGTGGTGTCCTTCGGATACACGATCAGCCTGTCGTCGATAATGATGGACAGCATGCGCCAATTATGAAAAGTGGACAGATTGCGTTAGAACCTGGCTACCATCCAATTGCTATAGATTTCATCGAAGCAGGTGGAGGATTCACCCTAAAACTTCAATATAGCGTCAAAGATTCACCGGTGATCGATATTCCAAAAGCATCTTTTTTCCATAAGAAAGATTAGTAAGATCAATAGACAATTTATAGTAGCATATCCCCAGTGAAGTTGATAGCACTGGGGATATTTTATATTGTATCAATCTCGCTTTGTATAAAAATTAAATACTTTCGTATAATATAGATTGCAGTAAATAGTCAAGAACATAGATTTGTATCAATATCTCCACAGGTGATTGGAGATTGCAGTGATTTTGAACGCATATAAATTAGTAATGATGAAAGCTAGGCAAGTGTTGATTTTTAAAAGTTCAGTAAAGACAGAAGATAAGAAAAATTTTTTAATGCAATTAGTCAAAACTCATCTTCCACAAGTACAAGATGCTACTGTCGATCTCGATGATGAGGACGCTATTTTCCGCTTCGAAACAGAAGAATGTTCTGTTGAATATCTGACAGATTTCCTACAGCGTTACAATATTCAAGTTCATTTCCTAGATCGCTTTGTAGTTGCTTAGGGCGACTGTTCAATCAGAGGAGTCCCCCGGTATATTGTTTAAAGAATGACTCTCGATAGATCTCACCAATCGGGATTTCAAACTTATCGATGTAAATAGTGTGACTATCAAAAGAATCAATAAACGATAAATTAATCAGATAGGATTTACTGGTACGCGCAAACAGCCTCACAGGAAGTTTCTGGTGAATTGTCTTCAAGTTCATTGCAGTAATCAGTTTATTGTTCTGAGTATAGATGACCACATAATCTTTGAGCGCTTCTATAAAGCGAATATCGGTAAATGCAATTTTATAGTATTTCCTATCCGATTTAATAAAAAGTGCGTCCTTACTGTACTTCTCAACCGTATTTTGGTTTTCTTTTAGCTCCAATAGTTTTTTATAAGCTATTGATTTGTTGATCGCTTTGGCCAGACGGTCTTTGCTAATGGGTTTCAGCAGATAATCTATTGCATCCAATTCGTAACTTTTCAGGGCATAATGCGCATAGGCAGTCGTAAGGATCACTAATTTGTCGTCTGGAAGAGATTGTGCAAAATCAAGCCCATTGACCGTGGGCATCTCGATATCCAAAAAAAGCAAGTCAACCGGATTCGTTTTGATACATTCCAATGCAGATATCGCATTGGAAAATGTACCAACAATCTGAAGGGTAGAAATCTCTTCGATTAAATTCTTCATTTCTTCCCTAGCCAGGGGTTCATCGTCTACAATGATGCAATTCATAATGGAATAGTAAGTTTAACCTGATACAACACCTCGGTTGTTAAAATCGAGAGCTCATAATCATTTCTATACAGAAGGTCTAGCCTTCTTTTGGCATTAGCCAGTCCTAATCCGCTAAATTTGCTGCTAACATACCGGCTATTGGGATCTTTCGAATTTTCACATTCAAAACAAAGTTGCTGATCCCGCTCAGAAAAATGGATTGTGATAAAAGTAGAGCCATCACCTGCGCTGAGGCTATGTTTAATTGCGTTTTCAACAAAGGCCGTAAAAAGATGTGGCGGTAGAAATACACCTTTTTTTTCTAATTCAACAGGACAGGATATACGCGTTTTTAAGTTATCGCGGCGTATTTCCTCTAATTTCAGAAAATTGCTAATAAAGTTGATTTCAGACTTCAAAAGCGTCTTATCATCGTTATTTTCATACAGCTGATATCTTAAAAAATCTGACAACTTCATGATCACTTCAGTAGCCATAATAGGATCTTTTCGAATTAAAGCTTTAACATTGTTAAGCATGTTGAATAAAAAATGTGGCTGAATCTGATTTTTCAAGGAAATAAGCTCCGTGGTCAAAGCCAGATTTTTCAATTCAGAAATACGCTTATTATCTTCCAACCAGCGTTTAAAGAGCTTAAAAGTCGTGGTGGTCAGAATGATAGGCATACAGATAAATAAAGCTGCAATTAGCCCCATAGAGTCCGACTCAGCCTTTTTTATCACCGGAATATGAATGGAATAGATGTAATTAGCAATATACATAACAACCAGCACGCTGGCCGTCACGAGCAATATTAATGCGAGTACATATAACTCATATTTGGCCTTAAAGAAAAACTTTGGTATCAATACGTACATATTAGCATAAAACATGCAGACAAATACAAACCATAGGACAATAGAAAAATAAAACCGATAACTGCTCTGAAAATGGGAACGTAAATTTGCATTAGCAAAGAGCAAGAGTAACCCGATCAGAAAAAATATATGTCGCAATGGCCTGAATTTATTTTCTGTAAAAAACCTTAAAACAATACTATTATTAAAGTCTTGCATGGATTAGAATAGATTTAACTTAAATAACAAAAATAAAGTTTTTCTAGGCAAGAATCAGATCTCTTATACGAAGACCTGTTTTTTTTATACCAAAATTAGTAGATGATGTATAGCTTCGCTTTCCGTAGTTCTTCTAAATTGGGCTTTTGTATAAAAACAACACCTGTTGGTCTAAAAAAAAATACCACCTACAAATTTCAGCTATTCTTACAATAATTTTAATGAAACATCTATGCAAAAAATACTTTTAGTGTTTATATTACTGTTTTGGTCATACACTTTAATCGCACAAACTAAGGATAGCGTGCAGCAAAAAGTGATGGCAGTGATTACCGACAAATTTCCCATAACACGCGTCCTCAATTTGACCTTTGAATCCAATGCAGGATATAGCTATTCATCAAAACTCCACGGTAGGGATTTATCCGAAACGAAAGTAGAATCGATGTACCAAGCAGGAGGTAGTATCAACATTAACTTTTTAAAGAGCCGAACATGGAATCTGGGGACCAATATTGGCTATCAGTTCACTTCTGTAAACTCCAGTCGTCCAGACCTTGTTGCGCATTCCATCACACATTTAGCCAGCCACTATCATTATCAATACGAATCACTTAATCTGACCCGTTATTCACGTTTATGGGGTAAAGTAGCCTTTTACACAGCAACGGTCGCTACAAATGGGAGTGAAAAAGCAATCGAACGCGTGAATGGGATGCTCTCTGCCACTGTAGTACTAAAAGCTACGCAGGAGATTCAAATGGCCGTAGGTATTATCGGGATTATAGACCCGGCAGCAATTCTTCCGATTTTACCAACCTTCGCCTACAAACAGCAATTTGGCAAAGGGATGATACTTGATGTGATCTTACCAAAAGGAATATATCTCCGAAAAGGGGTATTGTGGAATGGCCGAGTTTCGATCGGTTCAGATTTGAATAGTACAATCTTTTACCTTTATAACTTTCCAAGTTCTGAAAAAGTATATACTTTCAATCAGATGGAGATCAATTCGGGCCTGACTTATGAGCATAACCTCGGGCGATCATTTATTGCCACCTTTAAATCAGGAATAAAAGCCATACCTCGCGCACGTATATTTGAGAAAAACAAACCCCAACGCGATTATATATGGGAAGCAAGCCCCGAACCTTCATTTTATATGAATGCGGGGCTTTCCTTCAATCCCTTTGCTAAGAAAAGGAAATAATATCTTTTTTTCGGGTTATCCAGCCCATATATATTGAGGATTGAAAGAATCGAACAGGAGGTTCAAATCCAGCTTCTTCACAGAGTTCTGCTAAGCGCTCTTCAGAAACATGCAACAATTCATGTTCGATTCGTTGCAATCTTTGAGCGACCTGTGTTTCATCTATACCCTTAGGCAGAAGAAGTCTCAACAGCCCCAAGTTTTGCTGAATTTGCTCCTTATTGCCTGTTATATCTAATAATACCAATGGTGCTTGAGACATCATTCTTTTACAAATATCTTGCAACATACCCAATTTTTCGCCATCGTCTTTTAAAAAGTGTAATACAAGCAAAAGCGTCGCGGCGCCATATTGTTTTCCTTCATCCAAATCACTTACTAGACCTTCCACAAGGTTAACATTCTCATCTGCTTCAAATTTCTCCCTCGCTTGACCAATCATCTCGGGTGAGGGATCGACCCCTGTTATTTTCCAAGATTCTGATGTGTCGACAAAGCGTTCGATTTCATTTCCTGTACCACATCCGACCACTAATAAATCTTTGTGCTCTATTTCGGACAGGATCTTAGGCAACTGATCTAAAAAATAATGGTAATTGGGGATCCAGGTTTCAACAAATTCATCATAGCCACTTGCACGTTCATTTTCAAACAGTTCTACTGTATTCATAATCATAAGAATAATCGTTTTACTTACATAAGTAGAGATATACCCTATCTTATTCCAATATACAAGCAAAGATAGTTATTTAAAATAATTCTAAATAACTTTATTCATAGTCGTCCAACTGTGGTAGATAAAGCATCCAATTGCTTTAGTTTTGAATTGCTTTAGGCTATTTGACCGTCACAGCAAAAGCGTATTCATCTGGAGGAAGACATTGTGAAGCATCACAAGCTTGCCATTCCACAGTGCCTTTTACTGTCGCCGCTCCTTTAGTAAGAGAAACTTTTTGTTGAAAGATTACCTCATTGGTGAAATACCCTACATCCATTTTGAAAACCTCTTCGTGTTTGATCTTGGGTTTTGGTTCGGCCGTATTACCGACTAGCGCATAATCAGTAGCTTTACTGAAATTAAAGGAAGTTGATATCGGGCCACCATCTTTCACATGTTGGGAATATATGTGCCAACCATTTTGAATAGTCGCCTTAACGTAAATAATTGCTTCCTTGTTATTGAGTTTTTTACTAGCAACAGTCCATTTAACAGGTTTATGAATCTGAGCAAAAGCACCTGTAATGGAAAACATAACCAAGGTTGCTAAAATTAAAATCTTTTTCATCTTTTTATAAATTTTTCAGTTTATTATTTTATTGGCATTAGATATAAACAGTATCCTTACTACAAGAACCTGCACCTGAATACACACGTCAATATTCGTTATAAACAGAATAAAACACAACCATATTATATTTAAACAATAAATTTTACAAAAAATAACGCCATAAGCCATATTATTTTCATTTTAAATCATGGAATTTTATCAAATTCAATAATAAGTTCAAAAGAACTATTGCTTTGAAACAATAGCTCAATTCAGATAATGCTGTTTGCCGATCAGCATTTCAGCAACGCTAAGAGCATAACATTATTTTATAATCACCTTTTTGAGAAATTAGCTGTAAATTATGTTATTTCAAATTTATATCATGGCAATACCAACTACAAAAGAGGAACTCCTTAAAGCGATCCAAACAAATCACAACAAGCTCGTCCATGAACTGTCCAGTATTCCCATTGATCAAACCAGTTTATTGACATTAGAAGGACATAGCAAAGGAACGCTAATGAGTGTAAATAACCTACTTTCTTATTTGATTGGATGGGGTGAATTGGTTCTCAAATGGAATAGGAAAAGCGAGGAAAACAGCCACATCGAACTCCCTGAGACAGGCTTTAAATGGAATGAACTAGGCAAATTAGCGCAAAAATTCTACCGGGATTATGCCGATTTAGATTTTACGACTCTGTGTACCAAACTCAATCAAACATTTTTTAAAATCTCGGATTTAATTGAGCAAAAAACAAACTATGAACTCTATGGAGTGACGTGGTATGGCAAATGGACCTTAGGCCGCATGATACAATTTAATACCGCTTCACCATATCAAAATGCAACCGGGAGAATTCGTAAATGGAAAAAAATACAAAAAAATAACCAGCAATTGGATTCGGTTAATGAATAAAAAAGATTAAATATAGTAAACCATCGTTCGATAAATATTGTTATTCAATAAACAGATATATATTTATTACTATGGGAAATTTATTATATACAATTGCAGTTATTTTGGTGCTCATATGGGCCATCAGCTTTTTTGGCGGCTTTGTGGGCGGGGGACTAATCCATATACTATTGGTAATCGCTATCATTGCGGTTCTCCTTCGTGTTATTAAAGGAAATGTATAACTGGTCGGGCCGTTGCTCCTGTCATAAAAAAGGCTCCCCAATTTTCAATACTGAGAAGCCTTTTTTATACATTTAATATGAAGCACACTATATATTAAGATCTCCCTCTTTACCTATATCTTCTGTCTCGCCTGTTACTCTCGACTTAAGCATTTTAAACAAGTTGACAATCATATTAGAGTTTGAATCCCAATAATGAGCATCTTGGGGAATAACTTTTAACAATTTAATATTTGGATCTTCTTTCCCTTTTTCAAACCAGCCTTCCATCATCTTGTTCCAATAACGATCTATCCTTTCTTGATCCCGCGAAAGACTCGCCTCGCCATTTATACTGAGAAAGGTATAATTTCCAGGATCTGCGTAAAACAAAGAAACTCTTGAATCTTGTGAAAGATTTGTAAAGGTTTCACTTTCTGCCGAACAGATATACCAAATGTTACCTTCTTTATCAACTTCTTGTCTACTCATCGGGACACCATGGGGATAGTCCGAATCTTTTGGAAAAGAGCACACTGTACCTACGTCAATCTTATCAACGATTTCTTTTAGCTTTTCTAAAGCGTCTTTATCACTTAAATTATTCTCTGCCATAATACTATTTTTAATAAAGAACAACGTCCCCTCATAAATCGTTTTCTATTTAACCAAATTCAGGCAGTATACTTTATACTTTACATAAAAGGGGACTATACTTTTTAAAATTAAAACACGTAATTCTACGCGCGTTATTTACTAACAATATTAGTATTTTTACCAATGTAAAAATGATGTATTGAATATGTTTGGATTTGATGATAAACTACAGATACTAGCGGATGCTGCTAAATATGACGTAAGCTGCAGCTCAAGCGGAAGTAAGCGAAAAAATAGTGGTGGTATCGGTGATTCATCAGCAAGTGGTATCTGCCATACGTATACCGAAGATGGGCGCTGTGTTTCCCTTCTAAAAATCTTAATGACTAACTTTTGCATTTACGATTGCTCCTTTTGTGTGAGTCGGCGCAGCAATGATGTGCAGCGGGCAGCATTTTCGGTTAAGGAAGTTGTCGAATTGACGATGAATTTCTACCGTCGAAATTATATTGAGGGACTTTTTTTAAGCTCAGGTATTTTTAAATCTGCAGACTATACCATGGAACGCTTAATGTTAGTTGTCAAGAAGCTTCGAACTGAAGAGCGGTTTAATGGTTATATTCATCTTAAGGCTATTCCTGGAGCAAGTGAATCTCTGTTAAAAGAAGCAGGTCTATATGTTGACCGTATGAGTGTAAATCTCGAAATACCTACTGAAGAAGGACTAAAACTTGTCGCTCCCGAAAAAGATCATCAATCTGTTCGCGAACCGTTGACAATAATTAAAAATGAAATCCAAAATCTTCAGCAGGACCGAAAAATCAATAAGAAAACACCTTTATTTGTGCCGGCAGGACAAAGTACACAAATGGTTATTGGGGCAACACCAGAGAGTGATTTCCAAATTATGCTGGCTGCAAATACATTCTATAAAGATTATAATCTCAAAAGGGTTTATTATTCGGGTTACATTCCTATAAATGCAACGGACTCCAACCTTCCTCAAATTGGAACAGCACCACCGCTGGTTCGTGAAAATAGACTTTATCAAACAGATTGGTTACTTCGATTTTATGGCTTTTCGCTTCATGAAATACTTAATAGTAAACATCAGGACCTCGATCTAGAAATAGATCCTAAACTTGCTTGGGCACTTCGCAACCCACAATTCTTCCCTATTGACATTAACACCGCTACCTATAATTGGATCATACGAATTCCGGGGATAGGAAGACAATCCGCTAAAAAAATAATACAGGCACGCAAATATGGAAAATTAAAAGAACAGCAAGTGCAAAAAATTGGAATAGCTTATAATCGAGCGAAATATTTTATGCTATGTCAGGATACATTGATCACTGCAGGCTTTCACTATCCGGAAAAGATCAGAAAATCCATACTGGAACATAATCCTCAATCGCAAATAAAAGAATCGAATAGCCAATTAACTTTATTTTAATGGATTATATTTTTGACGGAAGTTATTCCGGCTATCTGTGTTGCGTATTTGAAGCGTTTGAAAGGAAAGAGTTTGACAGCATTCCTAAAACAGGAAAAGCGACGGAAGTTACTCTTTTTTCGGAAAAACGACTCATTTCAACAGATAATAAAAAAGCCCAACGCATTCTTGCGGGCATGAAAAAAATAATTGGAAACCAAGGCACGATTTTTTTTTACCATAATTTTTTGTCCGATAATCAGATAGAATGGCTCAATGGATTTCGGCTGATTGTTGAATTATTTCGCACAAAACAATTGGATATACATAATTATGGTTATCCTCCTATACTTCGTTTGCATCAATCGATTAAAAAGATCAATCGGGAACGGCACCGTATGAAAGCATTTATACGATTTGTCAAATCTAATGACCATCTGTATACAGCGGTTGTTGAGCCGGATTTCAATGTGATTCCGCTTGTTGTACAATTCTTTAAAAATCGATTCGCAGACCAGTGTTGGTTAATTTATGATTTAAGGCGAAATTATGGCTTTCATTATGATGGAAATACTATTGTCGAAGTATCGCCAAATGAAAGTGATGAAATTCGAGATCCATATCAGCTAGAAGTGGATCTCGATCCTCAAGAAAAGGCTTATCAGCATCTTTGGAAAACCTACTTTAAGAGTACAACCATTGAATCACGTAAAAATCTGAAACTTCATTTAAGGCATGTTCCGAAACGTTACTGGAAATATCTAGTAGAAAAAATATAGCTTTCTAAGCATGTAAATATCAAATATTCGTCATCATCTTGATCCACCAAATAATTTGCTTACCAACCAAATTACAAGAGCAACAACCACTACAACTAATAGAATACCAGACCATACGCCGGCTTTAAATATACCTTCAATCGCTGCACAACTTGATACGAGCACCAATAAACTCGACATCAGTGCAAATGGAATTATCTTTTTCATAAATACCTGTTTTAATTATTAATCTAAAATAAAGACAATATTGGCCTGAAAATGTTTTACCGCAAACATGTTCAGGTTATTATTACTATAAGCTCGGGTCTAACTTATAATTTGATCGCATTTAATACCCAGATTATACGTACTTTTTTGTTAAAAAGTGAAAACTCTACGCAATTTATCGCTTAAAAATACGGGTAGCTCGTAGTTAGCGGATTTTAGGTATAGCATTTGATTCTACTTAACCAAATACAAATTAGTTAAGAAACAATAATTTAATAAAGATATGGACACTATCAACCAAAAAGCACAAAAAATGGGATTAGAAAAAGGCTATTATCTACTATTGATGGCTATTTTAGATTTACCTGCTGAAGAAGAGAAAAAATCCAGAAAGAAAAAATAAGTTTGAATCTCCGCCACATCAGTTATGGACGGATAAGAGATTTAAGTCAAAGCCTTTTCCAGCTATATGAAAAAGGCTTTTCGTATTTTTTTAAAAACAAATTATTGCTCCATTATTGGGCATAAAGATGATGCATCGCACTATTGTTCGGTCCTTGACAATAGACATATAGAATTTTAAAATTCGATTAAAAGCCTAAAAACGCGCCCAGGATCGCTTAACCATGATTCTAAAGCTAACTGTGCATCTTCTACACGATATACTCCTGTTATAAGCCGTTCTATTGGGCACTTTTTCATTTTCAAATAATGCATTACCGCTGCAAAATCTTTCGCTGTGGCATTGCGTGAACCTCTGATATCCAACTCTTTTTTGACAAAAAACTGTGTATCAAAAGGGATAGCTTCTTTCGCATAACCTATATATATAACCCGGCCTGTATACGCTGCGGCATCAATCGCCGCTAAATAGGTTTCCTTGCGTCCTACGGCTTCAATAACAACGTCAGCTCCCATGGAGTGCGTCAATATATCCAAGCTAGCCGCCAAGTCTTCCTCAGCGCTATTGATGGTAAATGTCGCTCCGAGACTTTTTGCCAACTCAAGTTTTTCTTTGCTCACGTCAACTGCTATAACGGTGGCACCCCGTAAAGCAGACCGAACAATCGCTCCAACTCCGATCATACCACATCCCAACACCAATACGATATCGCTGTCGGTGACATCGGCCCGATCAACGGCGTGGAAACCTACACTCATAGGCTCCACCAAGGCTAATTCTTTGGACGATAGTTGTCCACCCACAATGACCTTTTGTATTGGTTCGACAAGGTATTCTGTCATGGCACCGTCGCGCTGTACCCCCATCGTTTCATTGTAGCGGCAAGCATTAGGTCGATTATTTTTACATGCAGTACAAATACCACAGTTTGAATAAGGATTTACGGTAACTCTTGTACCAATCTTAATATCAGGTCCAACATCAGTCCCCAATCCAACTACTGTTGCTCCAATTTCATGTCCAGGTATAACCGGTAGCTGAACTAATGGATTCAAGCCCCGAAATGTATTCAGATCAGAGCCGCAGAAACCAACATAATCTATTTTTAAAAGGACATGTCCATCCTTAACGGTAGGCTGAGGAATATCCGTGATTTCCACACGTCCCTCTTTTACTATTTTTATAGCTTTCATTTATAAATGGCATCAAGATTTAAATAGCACTTGCGATTGTTATTGATCACAACAAAGCTCAAGCTCAAACTTAAGAGATTTACTGGCTTGAGATCTTTGATATTATGGTATAGCCAAAAATAATTATATAGAACGGATAAAGAAACTCCATTAACGATAAAAAATAACACGATATCGATGCAAGCGCAATGATCCACTACCATACTGCTAGCAACGAAAATAAAAAATTAGCAAACTAAATATCAAATACTTACATCCTGTTTTAGAAAGAGAAATATGTAAAAAAACGCTATATACAGATAAATCAACTATAACATTATCGATATTTACACTTTAAAAACGCTATTCTTTTTAAGAAAACGACTAATATTGTATCTAACTATTTCTTCTTCGCGTAATGATAAATAACGAAAATAATAAACTTGATTTTACACTATTGAACATTGGCTATGCGGAACATCAGGCGAATTGGAATTTCAAAGATATTCAGAGCCCTTTTGCGCGGATACACTATGTGTGTGAAGGAGAAGCATCAATAATTTTAACGGACGAAACCATCAAACTTCGGCCCGGCTATCTCTATCTCACACCTGCGTATATCCAACATAGCTACGCTTGTTCCGCTAAACTATCACTCTACTATATCCATATCTATGAAAATCCAGAGCTAAGATCGAGTATTTTCGACCGCTACTCCTTCCCGAAGGAAATCAAATCAGATCAGCTGTTAGCAACAGTCATTCAACACCTCTACGATTTAAATCCCGGTCGTGAGTTAAAAATGTATGATCCGAAAGGTTATGATAATTCAACAGAATTAATGAAAAACATGGCGCTGCAAACGGCGTCACCTATCGCCAGAGCAGCCGAAAACCAAGCTATCATTCATTTATTAATGAGCCGATTTCTAGCCGAAGCAACGAACAAAATACCACAGGTGGAAAAACGACTCTTGCGTGTACTAGATTACATAGACGAAAATATCCATCATCCGATCGCTATAGAACAACTTGCCAATCTGATTTTTATATCCAAAGATCACCTTATCCGACTGTTCAAAAAACACATGAATGCCACACCTGTACATTACATCAATCAAAAGAAAATAGAAAAAGCACAATTGATGATGTTAATCGATGAAGATAATATCCAACAATTGTGCTTTAAATTAGGTTTTGAAAATATCTCTTACTTTAATCGACTATTTAAAAAATTCACAGGTGAAACACCAATGAGTTACAAACGCCGAATAAGTAGATAAATCGTGCTTCACATCATCTACGACGACAATCCATCGATTGGTATAATGTGACCTTTCTCATCATATGTTAACTCAATAACTTTCATGCTTCTCAACCAGGTCTTTCCTCCTGAGGGAACTGAATCATGATAAAATAAATACCATTTACCTTTGTATTCCAAGATACTATGATGAGTGGTCCAACCGACAACCGGTGATAGAATTACACCCTGATAGGTAAATGGACCATATGGATTGTCTCCAGTGGCATAACAGATTAAATGACTATCTCCTGTAGAATAGGAAAAATAGTATCTCCCTTGATATTTGTGCATCCAAGAAGCTTCAAAAAATCGCTTTTCCGTGTCCCCATGTTTCAATGGCGTGCCATTTTTATCCAAAATGACAAGATCCTTTGGCTCTTCCGAAAATTCCAGCATATCAGCAGACAGCTTGACAACTTTTGGAGACAAAGCATCTTCGTGATCTTGAGGCAATTCATTGGGTGATATAATCTTATTATTTCGATAAAATTGGAGCTGCCCCCCCCAGATACCGCCAAAATACAGATAATAGTCTCCAGTAGTATCTTTAAATGCACAAGGGTCAATACTATAACTACCCTTAATTGGATGCTCCTGCGGAATAAATGGCCCATAGGGCTGACTTGCAACAGCAACACCTAGTCTGAAAACATCATTTTTATCCTTCATGGAAAAATACATATAGTACTTTTCGTTTTTCTCCGTCACATCTGAATCCCAAAGCTGACGACCAGCCCAAGGAATGTCTTTTACATCTAACACCTTACCATGATCAACCACATCCCCCTGAATATCCTCAAGAGAAAATACGTGGTAATCTCGCATATCAAAATGGTCTCCATTGTCATTTTCCGGTATTCCACTTTCTCGATCATGAGAGGGATAAATGTAAATTTTATCTTCAAAAACATGTGCTGATGGATCAGCCATATAATCTTTGGGATATAAATACTTGCTCTTATTCATGCTTACTATTTCTTTTTTTTTTGAGTTAATGAAGTAATATCTTTTAAAAAGGGCTTAGGCTGATAATTCCGGTCAAATAATAATGGATAGTCTGTACGTCCCGGAATAGGCCAACCGTTCTTCCATGAGTCTCCGTCACCAACACCCCACAACGTCACACGTGATATTTTATCCTTATGTTTGAGGTATAACTTAAAAAACGATACGTATCGTCTTCCCAACTCATCCATTTTCTTAGCAGGTAGCCCTTTTTCGTATGGATTCATCTCCTTGCTATAAGCATATTGCTCCCCAATTTCGGCGCCCATATTAGGACGAACATGTGGCAAAACCGAAATATCCATTTCCGTAACCATTACTTTCGCATCAAGTCCCGCAAATCCAAGTATAGTTTTTTCGACCTCATCAATAGGTGGATTATCCAGTGCATTGTGCTCTTGCATACCAATTCCGCTGACGCGACCACCCGCTGCTTTTACTTGACGAATCATTTCGATAATGCCCTTTCTTTTTTCTGGAACGGCGGTTGAATAATCGTTATAATACAACTCCGCATTTGGATCTGCCTCATGTGCAAATTTAAATGCCAATTCAATAAACTGAGGACCAATAATTTCGTAAAATTTGCTTTTGCGCCATTCTCCATTATCCAATATGGCCTCATTCACCACATCCCAGCCGTATACCCGTCCTTTATAGCGGGACACCACGGTATGAATATGCTTCTGCATGCGTGCTATAAGTACATCCCTGGACACCTCTTTTCCATTTTTATCAACAAAAAACCAATCTGGTGTCTGGGAATGCCAGATGAGCGTATGCCCAATAATCTGCATCTTATTTTTTTCGCCAAACAATACGAAACGATCCGCATCTTTAAAATCGAACACGCCTTCCTGCGGCTGCAGGAACATACTTTTCATACAATTTTCCGCTACAATAGAATTGAAATGTTTTTTGACGACAGCTACTGCGGCGGCATCCCGCTCCCAGATCTGATCAAGGTTTAAAGCCGTTCCGATAAAAAACTTACCTTCAAATGCCTCCTTTAAGGTCAATGAATCAGGTGCCAGCTTCAGTTTTTGCAAAGTAGCTGAAGCAGATAGATTTGATAGTAAGGCTGCTACAGCCACAACAATAGTTTTTAACATCTTCATGATTTAGTTTTTAATTAATAAGTATGTCTAGACTCTATGTCCTGATTGATTGCATCAATGGTACTATCGTCCAGTTCGTATTTGGAAATAACATACATGGCCACGACTAAAAGTATTGCTGGAATAATGGCTACCAACCATAGAATTCCCATTTCAGCACGTGCTGACTGGGCTGTTGCATTATCTTTATCAAAGTTAACATATGCTAGCACCAGCCCCGGCACGACACCTCCAAGGGCCATCCCAGCTTTGTAAAAAATACCGGTAAGCGCATTGACAATACCTGAAATACGCTTCCCGGTTTTATATTCGCCATAGGAAATGACTTCAGGAACGAGTGCCCACATATATCCCGTTGCAACAATTACTCCGGTCGACTTGATAAACTGAGCAGCCAGTACCAAAACAATATTTCCCTTGAGGCTTTCGTTTGATGAAATAACGTATAGCATCACCATTCCAAGGATTGCAATAGTCAGGAAGACATAGAACATCTGCTTTTTACCAATTGCCCGCTTGATGGCTGGCACTAAAGGCATAAAAATAAAAGCAGGCAAAGATCCTAATGCCATAAAATAAGGTAGCATATCCGGAGCATGTACATTATATATCATGTAGTATGATCCTGCCGAGTTACCGATTGCCATCATAGCAAATGCAGTAATGAAAAAAAATGCCAAAATACGCAAAGGACGATTATGCTTAAATTCTCGCCACAGGTCGGAAACCTGCACATTATCTGTATCTTTCTCATCCATGATGACACGTTCTTTTGTTTGTGAGAAGCAAAAGATTAAAAGAACTAACCCAACTAAAGCATAGATCAGCATCGTTGTAAACCAGGCTTCGGCAGAATCTTTCGAGTTTATCTTTCCATCTGGAGAGAAATACTTTACGATGAGTGGTACCCCATATCCAACAGCCAGACCACCCACGTTCGCCATAAACATACGCGTAGACGTTAGTTTTGTAACCTCATCCGTATCTCTGGTCAAGGAGGCATTTAAAGCGCCATACGGAACATTCACCAACGTGTACAACATCGATAAACCAACATAGGTGATATAAGCATAGGTTAAAGATCCCGAAAAGCCATTCCAAAAACACAAAATTGCAAATCCTGTCAGCGGAATTCCTCCCAGCACCAAATAAGACCTATACTTTCCCATGCGGGGATTTCTTTTATCAACAAATGCGCCTACGATGGGGTCCCATAGTACATCGACAATTCGAACAATGAGAAACATCACTCCTGCAGAAGCTGCAGAGATCCCATAAACATTGGTATAAAAAATCAGTAGATACATCGAAACAGTCTGGTAAATGAGATTCTGTGCGAGATCGCCAGCACCAAACCCTACGCGCTGCTTCGTTGAAAGCTTGTAAAAACCTCTGAAAGGCTTCACTTCTGTCATATTTTGGTCCATATAATTGGTTATTCGATTAGTTATATTACAATGGTAAAACTACAAGTAGCTTTTTTCCATTACCCATTACAAATGTTTTATATTCCAATAAAAATGTTTAAAAACCCACTTAACAAAGAATAAATCGATAAAAATCTTCATCGTAAGCACTGATCCCTTCCTGTAAAAAAGAACTTCTTTAAAAATAAATCTAACTGTCGCTATGCGGATAGCAGAAATGATATTATCAAAGATATTACGTAGCCTGAAAAATATAGGCTGCCCAAACTTTTTTTGGACAGCCCATTTCTACCTGCTATTAAACTGCTTAGTTTTTACCGTTTAATTCGTAGTATATTTTACCACATAGCTTTTTGTTTGCCCTCTATAAAGGCAATCAACTTGAGCGTAACCCGTCGGCGAAGTGGCTTGATTCACTTTAATCTTAACTTCAGGATTATCGGCGGTCGCTTTTACCAAAGGAATGTTTTTACTTTTTGCTTCCATCGGAAAGGAAACTTCATAAACATGATAACCAATAATACCGTTCTCATCCGTAGATCGTACAGGAATGGATGGTAAAGCTAGTTTGGTCCCATTTACTGTAATCGTGACCGAAGGTGGTATTGGACGTTCAATTTTTTTGTCTTTCGAACTAAATCCCAAGCCTATAAAATCGAAAAGCGGCTTTCCTTCCTCACCCTCAGCAACTAAAAATAAGGCGTGTTTACCGTCCAATTGATCTACAAATTTGGAAACGTCGACCGTAAATTGCTTGACTTCAGCCGCAGAATTCGCCGGAACAGAAATTTGGGCAATTCGCTTACCTTTCCAGGTTTCGTTATGCCAAGGGCCATCTAACCATACGTTGACCTTGAAGGCAGCTTTTGTTTTTGTCGTAATAAACACATTGAAAGCCGTTTGATTTCCAATTTTAGTCCCCTCAAAAGCTTTCAATCCAAACTTATCTTGATCCAAACCTCCAAATCCGAAATATTTAAAACCTGCAATATTTCCGTTTTTCATATTTGTCACCGGCATATGATTATCCCATACATCCCATGAATCCTGTTGCAAACTGATATCAGACAGGTAGCAAGCATATCCAGCCGAATAATACTGATAGGGATTTAATCCATAAAAATGAAATCCTTCCGATGTCACTTCTGCACCTTTATACTCTTTGCCCTGTTTATCTTTAATAGTCAAATTCTCTTGAAAAGGGTCAAACGCTCTTAGGGACACCATTCCGCCATCTTTAACACTTTTCTCATCCCAAGATACTTTGATAGGTTCAACCACCGCCTGACGTGCAAAGCCAAATCCACGCGGTGGTCTATGGTAAAATACATACCATTGTCCATTGATCAGTTCGATACTACCATGTGTGTTATGACCTGCATTGCTCGTTTCAATAGCAGATCCGTCCTTGTTTAAGACTGGAGCACGTGAATCGACTAAAACGCCGCCGCTCTTCCATGGTCCTAGTGGTGAGTCTGCTACCGCATAGCGCAAAGTGGAATTTGAACTTCCTACGCCATATTCCGGGCCGGAGTAACCACTATATACCGAAACATACTTGTTTCCCACTTTACGAATGGATGATGCTTCAAAAAAATTAAAGGTTCCCAAATCCTCACCTTCAAAAATATTAGGATAGGAAGTTCCTTTTGGATCGCGTAATTGGCCATATCGCGCACTTGCTGGCAATAAATAATTGATCACCTCCGTACCAGGCCTCAACGAATACATTGTTTTCTGATCCAGTTGTGCAGCCATAGAACGTTGGAATCCCCAAAAACCATATGCCCGGAATCCAATGTCAAAATCAGGATCTTGAGGGTCCGTAACGTATTCGATATAAATGGCAGGATCAAATCCTAAGATACTTCCAGGCAAAGTACGCTTGCCATCTTCAGTCAGATTGACAGGTTTAAAGGGACCATTAGGCCTGTCACCTTTAACAACCATCGCTTCACGGCCCTCACCTCTGCTATGAGGAAACAAGTAGTAATCCTTTTTTCCATCTTTTCGCTTAACCTCTACAAGATCTGGCGCATACATCACATCCCATTTACCATCGATCGCGTACGTAAAGATAGCGCCCTCGTCCCGCCAGCTGCTCAAATTCTCAATAGGAGCTGACCACATTCTAATGTCAGGCCCACAATAGCTGCTAAAACGTAAATCATGGGAACCAATGATGTAAGCACGATATTTCCCAGGCTGGTCAGGATCTTCGAAAACACGGGGTTCGCCATCCGGGAGATGCTCCCATAGCGGTAGATAAGGATTTCCTATAGACTGGTGCACAAACCCCTTACTAGGATCGTTGAGGTGGTTTTGCTGCTGCCCAAGTGCTGTTGCTGCTGATAAAATTCCTGTAACGGATAATAAAAATGCCATTGTCCGTTTTTTTAAGACAATATTTAGTCCCTTCATAAATTGAGTAAATTAATTTTTCTTAAATTGTTGAGTTATCTTGTATGCTGTTGCATTTTTTCCCTTGGCTCAAACTACTTTGCTTCATGTTAGTATGTTACTTTCCAAATTTCCAGCAATCGAAAAACAGGATATTTGACGGTGCCTTACCTTTAAAAACAAAATATAGATCGTGTAGTCCCGATACTTTATCGGACAGTGCTGTCTCAACTGTAGTCCATCTGTCATCTCCCCCCGTCATGGGCACCTGTATCGTACCTAACAACGCTCCATCAACCGCTCCCAAACGTACCTCCATATGGATACCTCCATTATGCGTCGTTCCTACCCGTGCAAAAAAATTACGTGCTCCCTCCTCACCAAAGTCAACATTCTTCACGCAGGTGAAAGCCCCATCTTTTTTTGCCTTTATAAAAACGCCCACCTTTTTATTTTGGTAGGATTTAACGTGCTCGGACCAAGCAATCGTTTCAGCCTGATGAAGTTCATAGGGATTCACTTTGCCGGTCGCTTGAGTAATTCCATTTGTCATTTTCGTTGGATCGATACTGCCGTCTGGATTAAAGTTCAGTTCTTGAACAGCGACAGACCGCGTAAAGCCTCCCCCTCCAGGTAAGGCACCATTATGGTAAAAGAAATAGGTTTTTCCTTTAAAATCGACAACGCCAGGATGATTTGTGAAGGCTTTTCCTTCCGCAGGCATGATTATACCACCGTACTTCCAAGGTCCCTCGGCTTTTTGGCTTGTCGAATAACCAATAAATTCTGGCAAAGGACCTCCCGGCCAAAAAAGATAATATAAACTATTTCTTTTATATAACCATGGCCCTTCCTCATAGCCCGTAGGCCGCTTCGGGTCGCCCTCCCTCTTTCCAAACGATGCTGCAGTCATCGGAACCTCAACAATATCACCTTTATAGGAGATCATATCTTCATTCAGCTTAACATATTTCAGCTGGGGGTTACCCCAATACATATGAGCTTGGCCGTCGTCATCAATAAACACAGTAGGATCGATATCTCCCCATTCGCTTTGCAGTAATGGTTTCCCCAAAGGGTCATAAAATGGTCCCAATGGGCTATCTCCTACAGCAACGCCGATCGCACCTCGATTGTTCACTTTGGAAATGACAGGTACATAAAGATAAAATTTACCATTCTTTTCAACACATTGCGCCGCCCAGGCATCACCTTTTGCCCATTCAAAATCTGTATAAGAAAGAATCGCACCATGATCGGTCCAGTTCACCATATCATCGGTCGAATACACACGCCAATTGTTCATGTTAAACCAGGTAGATTCTTCTTCATCCTGTGTAGTATAAAGATAAAGTCTGTTGTTATACACCAAAGGGGCCGGATCCGCAGTATAAGCAGTCTGCACAATGGGGTTTTGCGCCCTTAATTTACCCACCACAACGAAGAATAGGAGCAAAAATCCGAATTGGGATTGTATAAAAAAACGTTTCATCATATCATCTTAATTTGTCAAATGGAAATAATCAAAATCTACATAACCACCAGCGGATTTAGCTGCATAGTTGAAAAGTCCGAATCGATAGCCCATAAAATGAGGAATGGTATAATTCATTTTTAGCTCATTACCTATCCTGTTCCAATTGCGCCCATCGGTACTATAAAAAAATTGAGCGACATCTCTTTTGTTTGTAAAGTCACAGCTTGCTTTAAGATATATACGCTGCTGTTTGAGGCCGATCTTGGCCACCTCTTGTGGTACACCTGTCGCCGCATTGATCATCACCAATGATTTCGTATTTCCTTCCATACGCACACCAACTAAACCATATTTTTTTTGCAATAGCGATAGGCCCGCAAAATCACCATCTTTCATGTTAGAAACCTCGATAGCAATAGCTGCACTGCAAGTCGGCCCGATGGTACGCTGGGTGAGGGTGTTTTTGGCCGAGAGAAAATCGTCGGTGCGATCGCCAGTATGCATTCTCAAAAAGCCCGTTCGCGCTGTTACAGACCATAGATTATTGTCTGGATTATGGTTCCACTGCCACACCAGTGGAAGAGCCGCATCTCCATGTTTCCGGTCAAAATCATCGGAGTTAACGATTCCGGGAATTAAACTTTTATTTGCAGGAAGATTTAAGGTAGTCGGCACTTTTCCGCCGATACCGAGCACGGGCCATCCATCTTCCCATATGACAGGGACCAAAAATGGAATACGTCCTACAGCACCATAATCCTGAAAAAGATACGCATACCATTTTCCGTCGGGCATATCAATCAGCCCCCCCTGGGCCACACCTTGATCCTGCAAAACCACTTTCCCATCATACGGACCTTCCAGTTGACTTGCCCGATGGACAATCACCGTGCGCATTCCTCCAGCTGGCCATGAAATATTAAAAAGGTAATAAAAGCCATTGATCTTAAACATTTGGGACCCCTCAGCCGGCAAACCCACTTTACCTTCTTTAGGTTTAGCAGGTAAAGAAGCATCATCTAATAACACGCGTTCTGTCCCAGCTTTAATGCCTGAAAAGTCGGGCGACAATTCGGCAATATGGATCCGTCCGCTACCCCAGATCATATAATTTTTTCCTTGGTCAAAGAATAAACTATGATCATGCATCATCGGCCTAAACTCGGTAGAAACCCAATTTCCTTCCTCAATATCTGCCGTGCGATAGACATGTGTTTTACCTGTATTGGAAGAAAATGTACTTACATAGTATTGTCCATCATGAAAGCGTAAACTGCTTGCCCAGGAACCGTGCCCATACGCATTCTTCTGATTCGACAAATTGAGCTCATCTTGATCTGCAAGGCGATCATACACATAATTAACCAAAGTCCAATTGACGAGATCTTTGGATTTCATTATCGGAACCCCGGGGCTCATGTGCATGGTGGTGCTGCTCATGTAATAGGTATCACCAACGCGTATCATGGACATATCGGGTACATCGGCAAAGATGATTGGATTACGGGCTTGCTGCGCTAATGAATCCAAAAACAGGATCATAAAGCAGCAGACAAAAGCACTAATTTTCTTTCTTAACATAGTAAATGATTAAATGTTCACGTTAATTCAATAAGCCGTTAAAGTGTAGTATTTCCCGGGCACGGTCAGCACGTCGTATTCGTAATAGTGTGGTAATTTAATTCCTTTCAGATGTGATTCAGCTGACTGAATAGGTTTTGGTGTTCGTATTGAAGTGAGAAGAGCATTGCTCAGATAATCTTTTGCGAGTTGAATTCCAGGCCCTTCCAATGCCGAAGCTGTACGAAGCCGCAACATGCCACCTAAAGCAGAAAATACCCTGACTTCCTTTATCTTTCCTTTTTTCCACTGCATTTCAATTTCAAATCCTCCACGTGCCTTTATGCCTTTTACCCACCCGTCGCTCCATCGATCGGGAATCGCTGGCAGGAGATGCACAGCACCATCGTGACTTTGGACCAGCATTTCTGCCACACCTGCTGTTAGCCCAAAATTACCATCTATCTGAAATGGAGGATGTGCTGTAAAAAGATTAGGATAGGTACGTCCCTCTGGATGCTTTTCATCAGAAAGGGTTAGCATATTTTTTATAATTTCGTACGCATGGTTTCCATCCAAAAGGCGGGCCCATAAGTTTATTTTCCAGCCGATCGACCATCCTGTTGCGAAATCCCCGCGATAAATCAATGAATTACGGGCTGCTTCAAACAATTCAGGTGTGCCAAAAGGTGAAATTTGGCTCCCTGGAAATAATCCATATAGGTGTGAAATATGCCGATGTTGATTTTGCGGATCATCCACATCTTCCATCCATTCTTGTAGCTGGTTATATCGACCGATATGCATCGGTGGAATACGGCGAGCCGTACTTAGCAAAGTATCCCTGTAGCTAGAATCGATACCCAGCACGTCTGCAGCCAAAGCAGTACGCGTGAGCATGTCATAACACAGCTGGTTATCCATCGTCACTCCGGCAGCGAGTGGACCTTGTTCGGGCGAAATTGAAGGACTCAAAACAAGCCATTGCTGATCTGGATATCCACGATGTACTATAAGTGTAGACAAAAGAAAATCACAAGCGCCCTTCATAGTGGGATAATATTGCTTTAAAAAAAAACGATCTCCCGTAAAAAGGTAATGCTCCCATACATGTTGCGACAACCACAGCCCCCCACTGGGCCACATTCCAGCTGCCGCAAAATCAATAGGACTCGTCACACGCCAAATATCTGTATTATGATGAGCTACCCAACCAGATGCATTATACAACGTTTTTGCCGTTTCTTTTCCACTTTCGCTGAGTTCTTTAATCATGGAAAATAATGGCTGAAGCGTTCCTGAAAGGTTAGTTACATTCGCAGGCCAATAGTTCATCTGCGTATTGATATTGATCGTGTATTTACTGTCCCAAGCGGGCTGCATGGAGGGGTTCCAGATGCCTTGTAAGTTAGCAGGTTGACCACCTGGCTGCGAAGAACAGATAAGTAAATATCGGCCGAATTGAGCCAATAGGGTAACTAGCGCTGGATCCTGCGTATGGGCAAAATTAGCAATTCGTGTTGAAATAGGCTGTTGCTGTTCGTCGTTGACGCTGCCCAAATGCAGTTGAAAAAG
This sequence comes from Sphingobacterium sp. UBA1498, assembly GCF_002325125.1. NCBI lineage: Bacteria > Pseudomonadati > Bacteroidota > Sphingobacteriia > Sphingobacteriales > Sphingobacteriaceae > Sphingobacterium > Sphingobacterium sp. UBA1498. The sequence continues at coordinate 337,279 of NZ_DCRG01000032.1, read as the reverse complement.
GTTAAACTGCTTATTGTAAGCGGTTTTATGCTGCTGAAAAGCTAACTGATAATCCTTTCTCATCGCTTTTTGCAACCTTTCCGTAGCCCCCTTGGAGGGATCCGATCCCAACTGTTTATAATTTTTGAAATTACTCGCAATTGAAATATAAAGACGGATGGAAGTCGCATCTTTTATAGTAATCGATTCGTCATCCACAACTAGCTCTCCATCCGTAAGGTTTACTCCGGTATGGATCTGATAAACAACCTCCCCTTTAACACCTTCATGATCAGTACCTCGTCCTTCCAAAACAAGTCGATCACCGCTCTTAAAAATAGTATGCTTCGACTCATTCTCATACGCCAAGGTGCAGTTAAGTTTCCCTTTCATGCTCGATCGGATCTGCATTACGATCACATCATCAGCAAAGGAAGTGAAAACCTCCCTCGTATATTTTACTCCATCTACTGTATAATGAGAACGCGCTACAGCGTGCTCGATATCCAATTCACGATAATAGTCCTGATAGTTATCATGGCCCGGAAATCGCAGCAGAATATTGCCGGCAGTTTGATAAGGCATACCATGGGTCTTTGTAAAGAAAGTTTCATTTGCAAGCTTTTCAGCTTCAGCTGACTTCCCGTCAAATATATAATCCTGAATAGTTTTTAATGCCCCACCGCCTTTGGGGTTATCGTTCCGATAAGGACTACCAGCCCAGATAGTTTCCTCATTGAGCTGCATGCGTTCACACGATGGGATTCCATAAAACATCGTACCCAACCGACCATTTCCTAGCGGTAAGGCCTGCTCCCATATCCGCTCATCCGCCGGCCGATCATACCATAGGGTTAAAGCCGACCGCTTTTGCGCAAACAAAAGTGTAGTATGCAATGTTATGATTCCAATGAATGTGATAATATGCTTCCAAATAAGGTTTTTAATCATTTCTCTTCATCCTATTTTTACCGTTTCCGACCTAAACAACAGATTTATCCACGTTAAACCCAGCCCGGCAAAATATGTACTAGTTTATTGCTAATTAAAAATTGTTTATTTTTTATCCTTAAATACCAATTGCGAAACATTATAAAGGTCATTTTTCCACACATTGAAATCATGTCCTCCAGGCTCCAGATAATAAATATGAGGCACCCCATTTTGCGAAAGGTATTCGTGCGTACGTTTACTAATATGAAGCAAGCCATCCTGATCACCACAGGATATCCACAGTAGTTTTAGTTTGTCTTTAGCTTCTTGTGGATTAGGGAGTAAATCTTGTGGCATCTTCGTATTGGGTGCAGAAGAAAAGCCTCCTACCCAAGCGAACGTGTCCATATGAGCCAGTCCAAAATTCAGCGACTGACCGCCCCCCATCGATAATCCAAAAATCGCTCGGTGTTCGCGATCTTTGATAACGGGAAACTGATTTTCGACATAGGGAATAAGGTCATTGATAAGATCTTGTTCAAAAGTCGAAAACGCTGCAACCCGATCAGGTGCCATCACATTACCACCAGCTCGATCATCCTGCATAGCGCGGCCATTCGGCATAATCACCAACATGGGTTCCATTTTTCCCTCGGCATATAGATTATCGAAAATAACCTGCGGGGTTCCATGTCTGAACCATTCCCTTTCATCCCCACCTATTCCATGCAACAAGTACATTACAGGATATTTTTTTGCAGCATTATATCCAGGCGGCGTATAGATTAAGGCTTTTCTCATTACCCCAACAGTTTTTGAAGGATAAACTATGGAATCTATTTTTCCAGTTGAGCCCAATGCTCGCTCAAGATCAAATCCTTGTGGAGCAGCCTGCTGAGCTTGAGCGATTAAACTGACGGAGAAAACACACAATAGTGTGCAAATTATCTTTTTCATATTATAATTGATTTACATCTCTTTCCTTTTAAGTACCCGCAGCGCAGCTGCTACGATTGCGTCTGCATTCAGGCCATATTTATCCATCAATGCACTCGGTGGCCCCGATTCACCGAAGCTATCATTCACAGCCACATATTCCTGCGGCCTCGGCATTTTCTTTGTCAGCAATTGTGCGACACTATCGCCAAGTCCACCGATACGGTTATGTTCTTCAGCGGTAACGACACAGCCGGTTTTAGCAATAGAATTCAGTATGGCATGTTCATCCAAAGGTTTGATGGTATGGATATTAATGATCTCGGCGTCAATACCCAAAGTTTCCAACTCTTCGCCCGCACGGATGGCTTCCCACACAAGATGCCCTGTCGCCAATATAGTCACTGCGGTGCCTGGATTCAGCATCACGGCTTCACCAATCACAAATTCCTGATCTTCGGGCGTAAAAACCGGCACCACGGGACGACCAAATCGCAGGTAAACTGGCCCCTTATGTTTAGCAGCAGCTAGTGTCGCGGCCTTCGTCTGGTTATAATCGCAAGGATTGATAACAGTCATTCCAGGAAGCATTTTCATCAATCCGATATCTTCCAATATCTGATGGGTCGCCCCATCTTCACCCAACGTCAGACCAGCATGTGAAGCTGCTATTTTTACATTTTTATCCGAATAAGCAATTGATTGCCGAATTTGGTCGTATACTCGCCCTGTTGAAAAATTAGCAAACGTTCCTGTGAAAGGTATTTTTCCACCGATGGTAAGTCCAGCCGCGATTCCCATCATATTTGCCTCTGCAATCCCTATCTGAAAAAAGCGTTCAGGAAAGGCTTTGATAAAATCGTTCATTTTTAGCGAACCGATCAGGTCGGCACATAGTGCGACCACATTTTCGTCCTGCTTTCCTGCTTCAAGCAAACCGGCTCCAAATCCCGAACGCGTGTCTTTCGACTCTGTATATGTATATTTTTTCATGTTAATCTATTTCAAAATCCTTTGCGTATTAAGCGATATAATCCCCCAATGTTTCTGCATTCTGATTTAAGGCCAAGCTTAGTTGCTCATCGTTGGGAGCAATGCCATGCCATTTATGTGAACCCATCATAAAGTCGACGCCATTCCCCATTTCCGTATGTAACAACACCATTACTGGCATGCCTACGCCAGTTGAAGCTTGAGCTTTTCGAAGTCCCGAAATCACCGATTCAATATCATTTCCTCGCATAATTTCAATAACGGTCCAGCCAAATGCCATCCATTTTCGCGGTAGATCGCCCAGCGAAAGCACATCATTGGTAGCGCCATCAATCTGAGCGCCATTGTAATCTACAATGGCAATCAAATTGTCCATTTTGTTATGCGCGGCATACATAGCCGCTTCCCATACTTGGCCTTCCTGTAATTCGCCATCCCCCATCAATGCATAAACTAAATGATTGTCATGGTTTAGCTTTTTAGCCTGTGCAGCACCAATAGCGACAGAAAGCCCCTGTCCTAAAGACCCTGAAGCAACACGAATACCAGGAAGTCCTTCATGCGTCGTGGGGTGTCCCTGAAGGCGTGAATTGAGTTTTCTGAAGGTGGAAAGTTCATCTACCGGAAAATAATCTGCCCGTGCAAGAACACTGTAAAAAACGGGAGATATATGTCCATTGGAAAGGAAAAATAGATCCTCTCCTATGCCGTCCAAGTCAAAATGGTCGTTTCGCTGCATCAACTCAAAGTATAGGCACACCAACAATTCGGTACAACCCAACGATCCCCCAGGATGTCCTGACTGGCATCCATGCACCATTCGGATTATATCTCTCCGTACCTGCTTAACAATAGCTTCTAAATTATGTATACTATGTTTTGTCATGACCATCTCAATTGTTACTTTGCGCAGCAACGCGTTTATGATCAGCTAAAAATTGCGCTAGTCCACTATCCGTTAACGGGTGTTTTAATAGTGAAAAGATCGCCTGCAAGGGCCCTGTCATCACATCTGCGCCTATTTTGGCACAACCCAGAATATGCGCACTGTGGCGTACCGAAGCCGCAAGAATCTGGGTTGGGAAAGCGTAATTATCAAATATCGTCCGTATTTCGCGGATCAGTGCCAGCCCATCGACAGATATATCATCCAGCCTGCCCACAAAAGGTGATACATAGGTTGCTCCGGCTTTAGCGGCTAAGAGCGCCTGACCAGCTGAAAATACCAAGGTACAGTTGGTCTTAATTCCCTTAGTACTAAAATATTTGATAGCTTTAATACCGTCTTCGGTCATCGGGACCTTAACCACAATCTTATTGTCTAAAGCCGCCAAGAGCATACCCTCTTCAATCATTGAACTGTAATCAGTTGAGATCACTTCAGCACTTACATCACCGTCTACAATATCACAGATAGCTTTGTAATGTGCGTGAACATGAACCGTTCCTGCAATTCCCTCTTTTGCCATCAGCGAAGGGTTGGTCGTTACACCATCTAGGACACCTAAATTCTGAGCCAAGCGAATCTCACTGAGACTTGCTGTATCGATAAAAAATTTCATTTTTTTTAGTTGATTAGTTTTGTATTCGCTAGCTCCCTAGCGATTGGTTATAAGACAAAACTATTGTTTTCAGGTAGATAGGATTGCAACAAATAAAAAAAAGAAGGGTAAAAATGTTTAAAACAGCATACCCTTCTCAAAAAGTAATCTAACACAACCTTTTAAACAACTATTATATACCGCTCACACAGACGCGCTTTTCTGCGATTGAATATATTCACTCGGCGTCATCTGATACTTCGCTTTGAAGACTTTTGTAAAATAGTTTGGATTGGCAAATCCCGTTTCATAGGCAATTTCAGAAATAGACTTATCACTTTTCTCTAACAGGCTCGCAGCCTTTTCTAATTTTACTGAACGGATAAAATCTACGGGTGACATACCCGTAAGTTCCAATAATTTGTTATACAGGGAGGCTCTGCTCATCAACGTATGAGCACTTAACGCTTCCACCGATAATTGTGGATTGTCAACATTATCGTGGACATACTTGAGTACCTTTTGTAAAAATTTATCCTTTTCGGATTCTATAGTGACTTCGGGCGCCAAAATAGATACCTGTTTACTATAGACTTCCTTGAACGCCTGATTTAGCTGCAACAAGCTATTAACCTTAGCGACTAGTACATCCATATCAAACGGCTTAGTCAGGTAACCGACTGCTCCCGACTCAAGGCCACAGACAAGTCCATTATCGACATGTGAAGCAGTCAGTAAAACGACCGGGATATGTTTTGTCCGTTTATCCTGGGCAAGCTTCTGAGAAAATTCCATACCATTCATATAAGGCATCTGAACATCGCTCACCACGAGATCGGGATGATGAAAAAGCGCCTTTTGCCAGCCGTCCTTCCCGTTCGTAGCTTCAATGATCTGATAATGCTCTTTTAAGGACTCGTAGAGATAATACCTAAAATCTTCATCGTCTTCAATAATCAGTACTAGTGGGCTCTGCCTAAGTTCAGCTGGCTGTACCGCCGTTATCGCTTCACAATCGGGCACCTCTTCATATTGCGGTTCAGCCTGATCCAACCACAGATCAAATTTAAAGACACTGCCGCTGCCCGGTTGGCTGTCTACAGAAATCTCACCACGGTACATCTGAACAAATGATTGGGCAATCGATAGCCCAATTCCAGAACCTTGACTTGCCACTTTACCCTCATTATCGTATTGGAAAAAGCTTTCAAATATGGACTTTTGAAGCTCCTCCGGAACACCGATACCTGTGTCACGAACTTCAAGATTGACATGAAGCTTTTTGTCGACCATATTTGCCATTGTTATACTTACGGCGATATCCCCGCCCTTTTTTGTAAATTTAAAGGCATTATAAATTAAATTAAATAAAATACGTTCAATCTTATTGCGGTCAAAACGGCAATACAATTTTTCCTGACAGGGAACAAAGGAATAATCTATACCTTTTTGTAAAGCCATGTCCTGAAAGGAGCGGTATACTTCCTGTACAAACGACACCAATTCACCATCCTCGTCCTGCAATTTTAGCTCATGGTATTCCATTTTACGAAAATCGAGCAACTGATTGACCAAATTCAATAGCCGGCGGGCGTTGCGGCTGATCAAATTAAGCTGATCGCCCAGTTTGTTATCTTTACTTTTGGCCAATAACGCATCGATGGGTCCCATGATTAAAGAGATTGGTGTGCGAAATTCATGACTCAAATTGGTTAAAAACCTGATCTTCATCGCATCCAACTGATGTTTGGTCTCAGCATCTCTTTTTTGCTGTTCAATAAGCTGCCTCGCCTGAATACGTTCCTGCTCCAGCGCAAATTTTTGCTTTAACTTTTGAATTCCTCGATGCCTGATAGACAAAAGTACCCCAGCAAAGGCAAACACATAAAATAAATAAGCATAAATTGTTCGCCAAAAAGGTGGTGCAACGTGAATAGCTATCGATTTAATTTCCCTGTTCCAAATGCCATCATTGTTACTTGCACGTACCTCAAAGACATAATCTCCAGGATCTAAATTAGTGTAATAGGCGCTGTTTTCCTTTCCGTTTCGAATCCAGTTTTTGTCAAAACCGACAAGGCGGTACTCATATTGGTTATCTTCGGGCACGGTGAGGTTCAGCGCAGCAAAAGAAATGGAAAAATTCTGCTTATACTTCAGGTTGATACGATCCGCAGTCAGGAGCGACTGTTGTATTGGACCTTTGTCTGAAGGTTGAATAATCACATTGTCAATTTTTAGATCCGTTAGTGCGACCCTGGCAGGATTACTATTCGTTTTTAAATGAGCAGGATAAAAATGGTTAAAACCCTTCTGACCGCCAAAGTAAATTTCACCATCATCTGTTTTCAACGATGCTCCAAGCATAAAAGCCCCTTCTTGTAATCCTACGGCATTTGAATAGTTTTTAAACTTATTATTTGTCAGAGAGTAACAACTCAATCCTTTATTAGTCGAAAACCAAATCCGCCCCATATCGTCTTCAATAATACTCTGGATCGCGCCATTCAGTAAACCATCTTTCTCGGAAAGAGTCTCAAACAATGTCTTCCCTTTTCGTAGCAAACCCACCCCATTTCCATTTGTTCCGACCCACAAATTGCCCTTTTTATCGGTATGTACAGCTAATATATAATTGCTTGGAAGCTTACTTTTTGCTTTATCATAAGTTATAGTATGTCGTTTAATAGGGTCGTACATCACTAGACCCGATCCATAGGTACCTATCCACATGTTATGTTCTTCATCTTCCGCCAGCGCACGTATAAAATTCCCAGGCAACTCGATCCCATCATCTGACGGCTCCTCTCGCTTGTATTTTTTGACAATCCCGCTTCCCTTTTGGATGATGTTTATACCACCTCCATTTGTCCCAACCCAGGTGTCTCCCCGGAAGTCAACTTTTAAACAAAAGATGTCGTTATTATTTAAGTTGTCTGTCCTATTGCCAACGGTGTATCGTTTGACATTTCCAGAATTGAAATCATAACAAACCACCCCTTGCTGATAAGTACCGATCCAAAGTTGATCGAGCTTTCTTTCCAAGGCTAGTACCGTAAGATCTTTAGGCAGGCTAGCAGAAAGTGTAAAAGGTGACAATCGATCAGCTGTTCGATCATATTTCCAAATACCACCACCATCAACTCCCAAAAAGATCTTATTTTGATAAGCAGCAAACGAGGTTACGATGGCCGGATCGCCATTCCTTCCTTCCAAAAAGTCAAGACTTTTTAAGCTAAACTGGCTTAAATTGGTATCAAACTTATTTAAGCCACCCTGAAAAGTACCAATCCAATAGATCCCGCTGCTATCCATACAAATCGACCGTATCGATTTATGAGAAAGGCTATGGACATTACTTGGGTCCGGCTTGAAGGTCCGAACGGTAAAATTATTGGTATTCAATACATCGAGACCATTATCCGTTCCGATCCATAATTCCTGCTTTTGATTATAGCACAAGGTATAAACCCGGGGGCTGCTCAACGCTCCTTTTCCGACCTCCGATTTAAATTTCTTGAATTCGGTATCTCCAGGCGTCAAATATTTAAGTCCTAGCATAGATCCCATCCAAATCCTGCCTTTATCATCTTCCACAATGGAAGTAATATCAATACCATTTCCGTAACCATCCTGTTCCGAAAGAACCTCAAAACGCTTTATGGTCTTTAAGTTTGCTGATATACGGAATATTGCGTTCTCCGACGATACCCACATATTGTTATGTCTATCCCGGAATACGCAACCCGTTACTTTACCAGCAAACGTTTCCAAAATGTATCTATAGGTGGGATCCATCTTCTTTTGTAGATTATCTACATCCAAAACATATAAAGCACCGTAAGAAGCAATCCAAATATTTCCATTCGCATCCTGGTCAATCGAATTGATTGCAGTACTCACCCATTTACCATCAGGCGTAATATTATAGGAGCGAATTCGGTCGGCTTCCCGATCATAATAACTCAATCCACCACCGTTCGTACCAATCCATATCCTCCCCTTTCTGTCTTCCTTTAACGCCGAAATATGGTTAGCCATTAAACTATTCTCCTTATTGGCGTCATACCGGTATACATTGTAATGACGTCCGTCGAAGCGATTAAGTCCATCCTCTGTTCCCAACCAAAGAAAACCATAACTGTCACGACAGATGCTATAGATAGTATTGGAAGAAAGGCCGTCCTTCGAATAATAGCGTTGAAAGGTTACGGGTTGGTTTTGCCCATAAGAAAAAAACGTCAACAACAGCCAAGTAAATAACAGTAATGTCCGTATCATATATTTAGGTGTGTAATCTGCAGCACAGAAAATCGATGCTGAACTGTCAACTAAATTATCAAATTAATACCTACTAAACTAGTCGAAACGATTATTTATGCTGTATGGATGGCAATTTTTGACATTATTTTCCTTCATTTAAACATTCTTGCTATCCAAAAAATTTAACATTGGCTAGCTTTGATTTACAATTATAAACTGATTTGAAAGGCATCTCCTAGTGTTGGAAATTGCATCTCAACCATGCAACCGGTTGCGAAACAGTTATAATAGAGAATTTAACCAATTATAATATACAATTTATGACAGTATCTGATGATCCTTGACTGTCCCCTCATATCTATCAATATGAGCTAAGGGGATAGGGATACAAAAGTATCACGCCAATTAAAGAACATTTAACCAATAATTCTTCAACCTATTTATCAATCCAAAAATGCGATGATGATTACATATAAAATCACACGAGTAAGGCGTTGGAAAAAGCTATGGGGTATAGCTAAACCATTCACTTTACTGCTTTTCCTACTTTACGTGGGGCAAGCAACACTCTTTGCACAGGCCAAAAGACAGATAAAGGGCATTGTCGTCGATAGTAACCATAAAAAAGTGAGCGGTGCATCCATTCGGGTAAAAGGCACATCGCTGGCCACGGCTACTGATGATAATGGAGCATTTACAATCCAGGTCCCGGCAGATAACACTTTGTTGACTGTTTCTAAGCTAGGATATGGCAAAATAGAAGTCGATATCCACAATAAAAACACCATTGAAGTACAGTTAACCGATCAGTCAATCGAAATCGAAGAAACGGTAGTTGTCGGGTACGGTCGTCAGAAAAAGGAGACCGTTGTAGGAGCTATTACGCAGACTTCCGGTAAAATTCTTGAGCGCGCAGGAGGTGTTTCCAGCGTAGGTGCCGCACTGACAGGCAATCTACCGGGCGTAATTACCACTGCAAGTACTGGTATGCCTGGTGAAGAGGATCCTCGTATCGTGATCCGCGGCCGTAGCACGTGGAATAATACCGACCCTTTAGTGATGGTCGATGGTGTGGAAAGGCCGTTATCCGCGGTAGATATCAGTTCTATTGAAACAATCTCTGTACTAAAAGATGCCTCGGCAACTGCTGTCTATGGTGTTAGAGGGGCAAACGGCGTTATTTTAATTACCACTAAGCGGGGTAAAGAAGGACAAATGATGATAAGGGGTACCGTCAACAACATTGTAAAGACCGTTTCCCAGCTTCCAGGCAAAATGGATTCTTATGATGCATTGATGCTACGCAATAAGGTGATTGAGTATGAATTGGGCATCAACCCTACAAGTTGGGCCGATTATTCACCGCAGGATATTATCAATAAATATCGTTTCCCGGTAGATCAAACCGAAAGAGAACGCTATGTAAATACCGATTGGGCGAAGGAACTCTTTAGAAGTCAAGCGTTTTCACAAAACAGCAGTATTAATATTGCCGGTGGCACCCCATTTGTCAAATACTTTGCTAACGCGGATTACCTCTATGAAGGCGATATGTTCCGCCAATTTGAAAACGCCAGGGGTTATAAAGCAGGCTATGGCTTCAACCGCCTTAATGTGCGCTCAAATCTGGATTTCCAGCTTACGCCAACGACCAAATTTTCAACAAATCTAGCGGGCTCCCGTGGTGTCCGAAAAAGTCCATTTGGCGGCGGCAACAATTATTCCTATTGGATTGCAGCCTACACCGTAGCTCCCGATGTAATATATCCACGATATTCGGATGGTACCTGGGGATTCAATGCGCCAAATCCGAATGCGGGAATAAACTCCGCACGTGTACTGGCCATCAGTGGAACAGAGTATACAACCACCAGCCGAATCACAACCGATTTTACACTAGAACAAGACCTCAAATTTTTGACAAAAGGACTGAATGTACGTGGAACGCTGTCACTGGACAACACCTTTGTGGAAGCCAACCGCGGTATCAACGACGCGAATAATAACACACAGAGCAAGTGGATAGATCCCAAAACTGGACTTCCGACTTACCAGATCCCTTTCGATGGCACCAATAGATTTGATTTTGTGGAAGGGATTGACTGGACAACAGGAGCAGGATTTGTTGACGACAGACTCACTTATAGAAGATTATTTTATCAGTTGCAATTAAACTATGCAACTACCATTGCTCAAAACCACAATATTTCGGCTATGGGATTAGTCAACCGGAATCAATACGGAAAAGGCAGTACTATTCCTTCCTATCGGGAAGACTGGGTATTCCGTACAACCTACAACTATAAAAACAAATATATGCTCGAATATAACGGTGCTTATACCGGTTCAGAAAAATTCGCACCTGAAAATAGATTTGCTTTTTTTAACTCAGGAGGTATTGGTTGGTTAGTTTCAGAAGAAGAGTTTTTAAAACCATTATCCTTTTTGAGTATGTTAAAGCTGCGTGGTTCTTATGGTGATATTGGTGACGACAGTGGTGGTGGGCAATTTCTCTATCTTACGCAATGGGCTTATGGCGGTACTTCAGGAATGGGTGTCGACGGTCGGTTCTCCTACTCCGATGGAAATACCAGTCCGTACATCTGGTATAAAGAAAATATACTGGGAAATCCAAATATCCGCTGGGAAAAAGTCAAGAAGCTAAACTTCGGTGTCGATTTTGGACTTTTCAATGGACAGATCTCCGGAAAGGTAGATTTCTTCAAAGATCACAGGACGAATGTGCTTATTACCGGTAGCGGACGGTCTATTCCATCCTATTTTGGTGTTGAGGCCCCAACGGCCAACCTTGGAGAGGTAGAAAATAAAGGTTATGAAGTTGAACTTAAATTTAATAAGCAACTCAATACCGAATGGAGAATATGGGCTGATATCAATTTTACCCATGCTAAGGATAAAGTCATCAATGCTGATGCAGCTGAATTGCTACCAGAATATCAGAAACCGGATAACAAACAGGTAAATCAAACCTATTCCTACGTGAGCTCGGGATATTACAATACTTGGGACGAACTTTATGGCAGCACCATTCACGAAAGCAATGATCTTGCAAAGCTTCCCGGTAATTATCACATCTTGGATTATAACGGTGATGGTATTATTGATGCCAAGGATAATATACCTTATGCCTTTCCTTCGGTTCCCCAAAATACATACAACTGTACAATTGGCTTCGACTGGAAAAATTTCAGTGTCATGACGCAATGGTATGCTGTCAATAATGTCACCCGGCAGGTTGTCTTCAATAGTTTCTCGGGACAGCTTAATCTGGCCTACGATGAAGGCTCCTATTGGTCAAAGGATAATATCAATGCCGATGTGCCACTCCCACGCTGGCTATCGCAACCGAGCAGTTATAACGCCGGCAACAGGTATATGTTTGATGGCTCATACATTCGATTAAAGACCGCTGAAATAGCCTACAATTTTAATCGTGAATCGAGCGTAATCAAGCGCATGGGGCTACAGAATCTGCGCCTATTCCTAAACGGCAACAACTTAGTATTCTGGTCGAAAATGCCCGATGACCGAGAATCCAATTACGCCGGTACAGGCTGGGCCTCCCAAGGAGCATATCCTACTGTAAAACGGTTTAATCTAGGTGCAAACATTACTTTTTAAAGCAATTAGACAGATGAAAAAATATTTCAAGGTAATCTTTATAACTGGTGTGCTGTGGTCATCCACATCATTACTCTCCTGCAATAAATATCTAGATAAAGAAGAGCAGTCCAACGTATCATCCAAAGAAGCATTTAAAAATTTTATAAACTTCCAGGGGTACACCGAAGAGCTGTATAACTGTGTAGTCAATTTCAGCAACAACTACTGGACCAACTCCTGGAACTGGGGCGAAGATGAAATAACTTCCACAGCAAACAATTTTCATTTCGTCAACAAAATAGACGAAGGTAATTTTTGGGGTTGGCAAAGAGACTTTGATGGTTGGGGTGCCGGTTGGATGGATCAGGGTGATTTCACCACCAAAAACGACGATGTATTTGTCAACCGTGCCTTCCGCGACCTATGGAGCGCCTCATGGTTTGGGCTTCGCAAAATAAGCTTAGGCTTAGAAAACATCGATAAACTGACCGAAGCAACACAAGAAGAAAAGGATCTGATCAAGGGGCAATTGTTATTTTTCCGAGGTTGGTTTCACCACCGGCTGATGGAATATTTTGGCGGTATGCCCTACATTAATTATGTACTTCCGAGCGACGAAAAGCTCCGGTTACCACGACTGAGCTATCAGGCCTGTGCAGATCTCGCCGCAGCCGATTTTAGGGAAGCGGCAAACCTTTTACCCATCGACTGGGACAATACTACTGCCGGAAAACGTACGCTGGGTAAAAACCAGTTGCGCATCAATAAGATCATGGCACTGGCCTACCTTGGCAAAAACTACCTTTGGGCAGGTAGTCCGTTGATGAACTTTCAGTCTACAGGAAGTAAAACCTATCACGCCGATTATTGTAAAAAAGCCGCCCAAGCCTTTGGCGAATTGCTTTCTCTGGTCGAAAGCGGCCAGACAAATTATGCGCTGGTACCGCTAGCGAATATCCATTTAAACTTTTATACTACCGGACAAAACTGGGCCATGCCCGGCAGCACAGAAGCTATTTTTAGAGGGCCTTACATTGATGCGTGGGCATCTAACTGGGGGACGAGCAAACAATATATCCCATTGGAGGTCGGAGATGGCGACCTTAAGTTCAATCCAACCGCAAATTATGTCGACTACTATGGCATGAAAAGCGGCTTACCGATAAAGGACATTACTAAGTCCGACTCGGAGTCGGGATATAATGCCGAATATCCTTGGAAAGATCGGGATCCACGTTTTTATAAGGATATCATTTTTGACGGCACAAAAGTAGTTCAGGGCAACATGTCCGCATCAGAAGAAAAAAACCGCAACGCCAACCTATATACAGGCGGAAGCTATCGAGATACCCGTACCGGTAGTCAGACAGGCTACGTCTTACGTAAATTTATCCCTTTGACAGCCAATAAATATGACCAAGCCTATAGTTACGGAACCACGCTCCATATTTACGTCCCTTACATGCGCCTTGCCGATGTTTATCTGATGTATGCAGAAGCTGCCATGATGGCTTCCAATTCGGCTACGGGCAAAGCAGACAATTATGGTAAAACTGCGGTCGACGCAATCAATATCGTACGCGACCGGGCTGGCGTGGGACATGTGGACAGTAAGTTTCTCGGTTCTGCCGAATCCCTGCTTTCCGAGTTACGCCGCGAACGTGCTGTCGAACTTTCTTTCGAAGGGCACCGCTTTAATGATCTGCGCCGCTGGTTGTTATTGACCGAAGCGCCTTACACCTTAAAAAAAGCGGTTTCCTTTGATCGAGCAGGCGTATTTAACAACCAAGATCCGTCTCAAAATCGCGTCGTCAATATTCAAGAAAATATCATTTTGGAGCGCAAATTCACGAGCAAACACTACTGGTTGCCACTAAAAGTCAGAGATGTCAGTATGTATCCCGAGTTCTATCAGAACCCAGGCTGGTAACAAGTTTTCATTTAATCATTCAAAAAATGAAGTACAAAAAATTAACGATAGCACTATGTCTTGGATTAAGCTCGATCGCCACCACTGAAGGAATGGCCAAAGCATCACATGATCCAAACGTTATAACAGATAAAAATATATTCCGGGAATTTTTGACAGTCGCAAGTCCAGACAGTAGCGGCACAGATAGTACATCAATTGTACAAATCGCATTCCGCAAAGTTCATAAAAATGATCTCATGGGCAATGTGCAGACCATCAATATTCCTCAATTGCTCGATAAGAGCTATAATACCTACAGTCTAGAAAATCTCGACGCATTTATTCCAGGTTATAATGGAAATATTTGGGGAATGAGCGGTTATCTGGTCTTAGTGGATGGATTTCCGCGCGATGCCAACAATGTGATGCCCACAGAGATTGAGCAGATCAGTGTGCTAAAAGGAGTCAATGCCATTGCACTTTATGGGAGCCGGGCGGCCAAAGGCGTCATCAGCATTAACACAAAACGTGGAACGGCCGGGGGGCAGAAGATCAAAATCAGGGCGAATGCTGGTATCAACGCTGCGATAAGCTATCCGCAATACTTAGGCTCAGCAGAATATATGACATTGTATAACGAAGCCCGACAAAATGATGGGTTAACACCGCTTTATAGTGCTGAAACGATCTATCAGCATGCAGCTGGAACAAACCCCTTTCGCTACCCTAACGTCGATTATTATTCATCGGACTATATTAAAGATCATTACAACCGCTACGATGCTACTGCCGAAATATCGGGGGGCAACCAGCGGGCGCAATACTATACCAACTTTGGATTCTGGTCAGAAGGTTCTATGCTCAATTTTGGACAAGCGAAAAAAAATGGTGGTGCCAATAGATTTAATATGCGCGGTAATATAGATGTCAAAGTCAGCGACCTCATCTCGTTAAATGTAGATGCAGCAGCCAGTTTCTATGTTTTAAAAGGAGTAAATGCAAACTATTGGGATGCAGCGGCCACGATACGGCCACATCGCTTCTCCCCACTCATCCCGATTGATATGATTGAAGAAGGAGACATCAACTCGATGGTCTATGTCAACAACAGTAATTTTCTTATCGATGGCAAATATCTCCTGGGGGGAAGTCAGCTTGACCAAACCAATGCTTTTGCAAATATTTACGCCGGTGGCACAAATCGTTATCTCAACCGGCAGTTTCAATTTAATACGGGTTTGAATTTTGACTTGAAAAATATACTGCAAGGCCTTGTTTTTAAAACTAACCTCGCCGTGGACTATCAGTCAAATTACAACCAGTCTTACAACAACAATTATGCGGTGTATCAGGCTTCATGGAATAACTACGATGGAAAAGATCGAATCAGTAGCCTCACAAAGTATGGCGATGACCGCATTTCAGGTATCCAGAATATCAGCAGCAGTACCTATCGGCAGACCATCGGACTCAATGGCTCCCTAAACTTTAACCGCACCTACAATAACAACCACCATGTTTCGGCAATCCTTTTGGCCAATGCATTTCAGATCGCTGCCTCCGGCAGCTATCATAAAGTCAGCAATGCTAACCTAGGGCTACAATTAGGCTACAACTATTCAAGCAAATATTATGTTGACTTTAGTAGCGCTTACAGCCACTCTGCAAAATTACCACAGGGAAACAGGCAAGCCCTATCCCCAACACTGGCACTTGCCTGGCGTTTGTCAAAAGAAAACTTCCTCGCCAACAGTAGTATCGTCAACGAGTTAAGATTGTCCGCTTCAGCAGGTATTCTAAACACCGATCTGGACATTAGCGATTATTTCCTTTATCAAGGCTATTACACCTACAACGACGGAGCTTGGTATAGCTGGGCAGATGGTGCATTGGTGCACTCTTTTGACAGACGAAGAGGGGACAATCCAAGCATGAAGTTTCCAAAACGCAAGGAATTTAATGTCGCCCTGGAAGGAGGACTTTACGATAACCTGATCACCTTCACTACCGCTTACTTTTTTAATCGTATGAGCGGCGGTTTGGTACAGGCTACAACACAATATCCCATGTATTTCATGACAGGTTGGCCTGTTTACTCGGATCTTCCCTATATCAATTATAACATTGACGAACGCCGGGGAATTGACTTCGGCATCAATCTGAACAAACAGATCAACCAAACTTTTGTATCGCTGGGTTTCAATGGCATGTATTATACAACAAAAGCAGTCAAGAGGGACGAACTCTATCAGTTTAGCTATCAAAATAGAGCCGGAAAGCCGCTCGATGCATTGTGGGGTTTACAGCACGACGGTTTCTATATGAGCCAGTCCGATATCGACAATTCGGCCTTCTCTTCATTTGGGGAAGTAAAGCCAGGGGATATTAAGTATAAAGATCAAAATGGAGACGGCACCATCGATACACGAGACGAAGTATATTTGGGCAAAGGCGGATGGGCGGGGTCGCCACTTACACTAGGACTGAACCTAACAGTGAAATGGAACAACTTTACCCTATTTGCAGCTGCTACAGGCCAATTCGGTGCCAAGGCCATGAAAAACAGTTCATATTTTTGGGTAGATGCAGAGGATAAATATTCGGTGGCCGTGCGTGACCGTTGGACCGAGTCGACCAAGGAGACCGCAACTTATCCACGCCTAACCACTTTCAACAGCGATAATAACTTTAGAAGTTCAGACTTTTGGCTTTATAAGAACGATCGTATAAATCTGTCCAAAGTGCAGCTTTCCTATGATTTTCCCAAACGTATACTCAGCTCCAAATTCATCCATGAACTGGGAATTTATGCCAATGGATCCAATCTGTTGATGATTGCAAAGGAAAAAGAAACCATGCAATTGAATATTGGACAAGCGCCCCAAACCCGATTTTTCAACGTCGGTCTAAAGGCTTTATTTTAATCATGAATAGTTAAAAAGAGAATGATGAAAAAAATACTAACGATAGCTATCCTGAGCAGCCTGTTATTTTCTTCCTGCGAAGATATGTTTGAGCCGGCTCTAGAGAACAATCTCGAAATTGAAACAGCCAATAGCCGTCCTTTGTATGCCCAGGGACTGCTCCTAAATGGATATAACCGGATTCCGAGCAACAGTTACAGCTTTGACGATGTAGCAACCGACAATGCCGTGAGCAACGACAAGAACAATACTTTTCTAAAAACGGCAACCGGACAGTGGACAAGCATAAACAACCCTTTCGATCAATGGCGAAACAGCTACGCAGCCATACAATATCTAAACAATTTTCTGTCCTTAACCGATCAGGTAGAATGGGCAATGGAACCAAAAGTCAGCGCCCTATTCAACGACCGGATGAAAGGCGAAGCCTACGGTCTTCGTGCGCTATTTATGTTCCATCTCCTACAAGCGCATGCCGGCAAGTCAAGTACAGGGGAAATACTGGGCGTACCTATTCATTTGACTCCCGAGACCGTCAATTCGGATTTCAATCAACCTCGAGCTTCATTTGAAGCCTGTATGCAACAGTTGTACGATGATATAAAAAATGCAGAAGACCTACTACCAATGGATTACGAAAATATAACTAGCGATGGTCAGGTTCCAGCCAAATATGCAGGATCCATAAACGCCAATGATTACAATCGTGTATTTGGCGCTACATTTAAACTACGGATGACCAAACGCATCGCACAAGCTATTCGAGCCAGAGCAGCGCTGCTGGCTGCAAGTCCAGCGTACAGTGAAGGGAGCAAAACCACTTGGGAACAAGCCGCAAACTATGCAGGACAGGTCATTCAAGCCAAAGGTGGAGCCAGTGGCATCGATCCTAAAGGATTTACCTGGTACAATAAAGATGTGGTCGATGGCCTGACCTCCGGATCCAATCCTGCCGAAATTCTTTGGCGCACCGACAAAGGAAATAGCAATAGTATGGAGCAAGACCATTTTCCGCCCACATTATTTGGCAGAGGGCGACTCAACCCGACACAGAACCTGGTCGATGCCTTCCCCATGGAGAATGGATATCCCATTGGTGATGCCAATTCGGCCTATAATACGGCCAATCCTTACGACAAAAGGGATCCCCGATTGAAAACCTATATCATTGTCAATGGAGCAACAGCGGGGGTCAGCAACACAGCGATCAATACAACAGCCAATAGTCCAACAAATGACGGCTTAAACAAAGTGGAAACCTCCACACGGACGGGGTATTACCTGAAAAAGCTCCTACGTCAGGATGTCAATCTCAATCCATCATCTTCAACCCAGCAAATGCATTTCAACGCACGTATACGCATGACAGAAATGTATCTAGCCTATGCCGAGGCTGCTAATGAAGCTTGGGGACCTACCGGCATGGGAACCTTTACGTTCTCTGCATACGATATCATCAAAGCTATCCGCAGGCGTGCAGGTGTAGGCACCAACAATGGTGATCCATACCTCGAGCAAGTAAAAAACAATAAAGATCAAATGCGGCAGCTGATCCGAAACGAACGCCGACTGGAGCTCTGCTTTGAAGGATTTCGCTTTTGGGATATCCGCCGTTGGAAAATGGACATCAATGTCGCCGCCAAGGGAATAAGCATCACTAATAATAACTATACCGAAATACCTGTAGAAAATAGAGTCTATGAAAACTATATGAATTATGGCCCAATCCCCTACAGTGAGGTACTTAAATACAGTAATCTTATACAAAATATAGGTTGGAATTAAACTTAACAAGCACACGATGAAAAAGATCAATATCCTCTACGCGATGGCCTTAGTTAGCTTGGCGTCTTGCAAAAATAATGACTGGGAGTTCCCAGACTTTGAATTTCAATCGGTATACTTCGCCTATCAGACACCCGTCAGAACGGTAACGCTGGGCGAAGACATCTTTGACAACACCCTCGACAATCAACATAAGGTTCAAGTCATGGCGACTACGGGCGGCGTGTATAACAACAAGAAAGATATTCGTATTGACTTCGTTGTCGACAACAGCCTCACAAATGGACTCAGCTACCCGAATGGGCAGTCGATCACACCTTTGCCGACCAGTTACTACCAACTTGCCAGCAACCAGATCAGCATACCAAATGGTAGCCTCACGGGCGGTGTAGAGGTACAGCTGACAGACGCATTTTTTGCCGACCCTAAATCCTTGGAAACCTATTACGTACTTCCTCTAAGGATGACAAAAGTTGCCAATGCTGATTCTATACTATCCGGTAAAACTTCTTTACAGACAGCCAATAGGGCTATCGCATCCGATTGGGATGTCGCGCCAAAAGATTTTATCTTTTATGCACTCAAATATATCAATCCTTGGCACGGCAACTATCTCCGCCGGGGCACCGACCAGATCGTGGGCAAAGGTGCTAACAGCAACTTAACTAAAAATGTTGTCAGGCACCAGGCTTATGTCGAAAAAGATGAAGTCAAAAGCGTCAGCACAGCAGCACTTAAAAAGTCGATTTTGCCGCTATCTTTTAAGGGAACTGATGATGTTAATATCAATGTGAATCTGAACTTAACTTTTGATGATGATAACAATTGCAGCGTTAGCTCGGGCAGCGCGGGTGTATCCGCGTCAGGGACCGGAAAGTTTGTCAAACGGGGCGAAAAAAATAGCTGGGGCAATGCAGACAGAGATGCACTTTATCTATCCTATACGATCGATATGGCACAAATGAGTGTCACAAGCAAGGATACCCTCGTGATGCGGGACAGATCTGTCAAAATGGAAACTTTTACACCCACTAAAAAGTAGTATCAAATCAATTATGAACCGCGATGAAAAAAATCAATAAAACTATCGTCATCCTATTTTCGCTCGGCGCCGTATGGAGTTCATGTTCCAAATATCATGCCCTGGAATACGCCGTCGACAAACCGGAGAAAGTACTTGCACAAGAAGATATAAATGCCTACAACCCATTAAAAAGTTATTTGGATAAGCAAGCCAACCCCGGATTTAAGCTGGGTGTGGCGCTCAATATAAACGACTATTTAAATAAAGGGGTGCTTTACCGCTTAGCCAACCGAAATTTTGAAGAAATGGTCATGGGCTATGAAATGAAGCATGGTTCCATTGTGCAAGCCGACGGAAGCCTGAATCTATCTCGTGTAGAACAGCTGATCACAGCTGCACAGGAAAACAACATGGCACTGTATGGCCACACGTTGTGCTGGCATTCGGGACAGAATGCCGCCTACCTGAATAAGTTAATCGCTCCTGTGGTTATACCAGGTTCTGGAGGACCAGCTCTAGCGGGCCATGCACTAAAAATGAGCAATCCCTCTGTTGTCAATGCCTGGGAAGCACAGACTGCCACAGACATTAACCCAACGGAAATAGGGAAAGAATATGTATTGAAGATTGTAGCCAGGGGCAGTAAAGCGGGCAACATTGGTATCGATCTACAGAGCACCTCCAATTATACGGGCGACAATATGGGTTCATTGGCATTAACAACAAGCTACAAGGAATACGAACTCAAAGTGACCGCAACTGCAGCGCGTAACCGTTTTATCATCAATTTTGGTCAATATGATGGAACTATTTTCATCGACAAAGTCGTGCTGACAAAAACAGGTAGTTCGGCAAGCCTTATTGCCAACAGTGATTTTGAAAACAATATTGATGGCTGGTTTGGCTGGGGAAACAACTCCACTAGGGCACAGTCAGCAGATGGTGAGGGTTATGGCAGTCCTGGAGGCAGCACGATAGAGAAAAGCCCTGCCGAGAAAGAAGCCATACTGACCAAAGCGCTGGACACATTTATTGCTGGTATGCTGGAAAAAACCAAAGGTTACATCAAAGCTTGGGATGTCGTCAACGAACCGATGTCCGACTGGCCAGACCAACATGCCTTAAAGACCGGAATCGGAAAGACCGATCTGGCGGATGACGAATTCTACTGGCAAGATTACTTAGGGAAAGATTATGCCGTAAAAGCCTTCCAGCTTGCCCGCAAATATGGCAATGCCAACGATCTCCTATTCATCAATGATTATGGCTTAGAAGGCAGTGGCGACAAATGTAAGGGGCTAATCGCGTATGTCAGCTACATCGAAAGCAAAGGTGTTAAAGTAGATGGGATCGGCACCCAGATGCACATTGATATCAATACCAGCAAAGACAATATCGTCAGTATGTTCAATCTATTGGCCTCCACAGGTAAGGTGATCAAAGTATCCGAGCTGGACATTGGCTTAGGAAATGGCATCAAGACTAGCAATGCCACGGCTGAAATGTATCAGAAACAAGCTGACCTGTACAGATATGTCGTTGAGAAATATCTCGAAATCATTCCAAAGGATAAGCAGTACGGTATTACCATATGGAGCCCATTGGATAGCCCCGATCAGGAGAGTTCATTCTGGCGTCGCGGAGAGCCGATTGGTTTATGGACCGAAGGATTTGTCCGAAAGCCAGCCTATCAGGCAGTGGCCGAGGCATTGGTAGCTAAAAAATAAGATCATTAATCACCCTTAAATATTTAAATTATGAGAACAAACAACATGTGGTTACTGGTGGTCTTTTTAATGACCTTCCTTTTCAGCTGTTCGCGGCTGGAAGAAAAAACGCTAACCAGCGAATCCGAAAGAAGTCTTAAATCCAATGTTTCTGCGCAAGCCGTTACAAACTGGCCTCGCCCAACTCCAACATTACATGTAGGAGGAAAGTACCTCAAAGATCCATGCGATAACAACATCGTCCTTCATGGGGTCGCCATTACTCCAAGCCCATGGTTCAACGGCTGTCAGTATGGTGCCAACTCAGGGTACTGTACCTGGGATAACTACAATGTACAAGGTGCCCTCAACTACAACAAAGCCGTCATTGACAAACTCACCAGTGCAGCCGATGGTTGGTACCTGAATTACATTCGTCTCCACATCGACCCTTATTGGACTAACGATCCAGGAGCGCCCATTCCTGAAAACGACATCTCCAGGTTTAACTATAATCGCTTGGTTACCTACACCAACCAGGTTATTATTCCTTTGATCAATCACGCCCGTAGCCGAGGTATGTATGTTATCTTACGTCCGCCGGGGGTATGCCCGCACCGTATTGCAGTAAACGATGCGTATCATACTTATCTTAAGACGGTATGGACTTTTCTTTCGCAGCACGCTTCACTGAAGAATGCAGACAATGTGATGTTTGAGTTGGCCAACGAGCCCGTTGAAATATTGGGAACAAATGGTACCTGGGGGATGACTGGCAACGAGCATTTCGCTGCACTGAAAAATTTCTTCCAGCCATTGGTGAATATTATCCGTAACAACGGTGCCAATAACGTATGCTGGATACCCGGTACCGGTTGGCAGTCCCATTACCAAGGCTATGTCAATAACCAGATTACCGGTGGTAACATCGGCTATGCGGTACATATATATCCAGGGTACTGGGGTGGTGTCAATACCTATCAAGCCTTTCAAAGTGCCTGGAATACTAACGTGAAACCTATTGCTGACATTGCGCCGATCGCGATTACAGAGACAGACTGGGCTCCACAAGGATATGGTACCTTCGGTACAGGTTCCACAGGTACCGCTGGTGGCAATGGCTTTGGAGCAAATTTAAAGTATATCGTGGATCAGTCCGGCAATGTGAGCTGGAATCTTCTTGCTCCGGACAATCTGCTCCACAAAGGAGATCCCAATGGTGGCACAGCCTACAACAACGATTGGGAAGCATGTGCAGCACCAAGCAAACAATGGTTTCAGCAATATGCAGCCTCCAATTATCCGATGTCTAACTGCAATGTCACTAGTCTGGTCAATAATGGGATTTACGAGATTGAATTCCAAACCGACGCCAACAAAGTCCTTGATGTAAAATCAGGTCAGGATGCCGATGGTGCTGTACTCAGACCCTGGACTAGAAATGGTGCAAATGCACAGCGATGGGTAGCGATCGATGCCGGTAACGGATATTGGCGCTTTGTATCGAAAGCGAGTGCGAGCAATCGTTGCATTGATCTAGCCAGTAACAGCAATGCACTCGGAACCTCCATCCGCCTCTGGCAGAATTACAGCAATGATGCTCAGACATGGAAGGTAACGGCTGTAGCAAATGGATATTACAAAATCGTATCAAAAGTCGATGCCACACGCGGATGGGATATCCCCAGCTGTACAATGGATGGGAACTCCAACCTGCAGCTTTGGGACTACTACGGTACATCCTGTCAATTGTTCAAATTCAAATTTATAGCGATGAACTAAATAATATCTTTTCGCGGTAAGCTGTGCTTACCGCGAAATATGTTAATTTTAGAAATATAAAAAACTCCACGATGCGACAAACACCATTTAAAATCTTGCTGTTCATCTTCCTGCTGGGGAACGTTTTAAGAACAGCAGCTTTCGCCCAAGACAAAAACTTTCATATATACCTTTGTTTTGGACAATCCAATATGGAGGGGCATGGCCAATTCGAACCACAGGATACCATCACCAATAGTCGGTTCCATGTACTTGCGGCAGTAGACTGTCCCGAGTTGGGAAGGCAGTATGGCAAGTGGTCCCCCGCCCGTGCACCGCTCGCGCGCTGCCACACGGGACTTACACCTGCAGATTATTTTGGCAGAACGCTTACAGAAAATCTTCCTCAAAATATCGAGATCGGTGTCGTCAACGTTTCGGTAGGTGGTTGTCATATACAGTTATTTGATCAAGACAGCACGGCCAGCTATGTGGCAAAAGCACCGGAGTGGATGAAATCCATGCTTGCAGCTTATGACAATAATCCGTATCAAAGACTTGTAGCATTAGCCAAGATAGCACAACAGAAAGGTGTCATCAAAGGCATCTTACTTCATCAGGGCGAATCCAATACTGGCGATCGCCAATGGCCTAATAAAGTGAAAAAAGTATATGAAAATCTATTACGCGATTTGCACTTGAGAGCAGATGAAGTGCCCCTACTTGCAGGCGAACTCCTATCGACCGAAGCCGGTGGCAAATGCGCAAGTATGAACAGCATCATCCAAACTTTGCCCGCCACTGTACCGACAGCCCATATTATATCCTCCGCAGGCTGCGAAGGGATAAGCGATGGATTGCATTTCAGCCCCGCTGGATACCGAAAGCTGGGTAAAAACTATGCGGCAAGCATGCTTAAATTGTTAACAGAAACAACGAAATAAAAAAGCTAGGGAATCCAATCCCTAGCCTTAAAACATAATCAGCGATACAGATGCTCCTCGATATTGCCATTTCTTCCAAAAATATTATCCTTTTAGAATTAAAGGGAATAACAATACGGCGTATCTGACCATTAATTATCAAAAATTTTGGCCAACTCCTGGTGTAACAGTTCACCTTTGATATTGATAGCAACAATATTTCCTTGAGGATCTACCAAATAATTTTGCGGTACAGCACGCACACCATACAATACCGCGGCCTCATTGCTCCAGCCCTTTAGATCTGCGACATGTACCCAGGGCAAACCATCATCTTTGATCGCTTTTAACCAGGCATTTTTCCCCTTTGTATCATCCAAAGAGACTGCAAGTACTTCTAGCCCCTTACTTTTATATTTGTTGTAGGCCTTCAATAAGTTAGGGTTTTCGGCACGGCAGGGGCTACACCAGCTCGCCCAAAAGTCGATCAGCACATATTGGCCTTTAAAGTCCGATACCTTGATCATTTTTCCCTGGGTGTCGGGCTGTGAAAAATCAGGTGCTTTATGACCAATTTTCACACTTCTTTCCGCCAAGAAACGAGCCTCCAGCTGTCTCCCATTCGTGGTTTGACGCACCTCTTTGGACAGCTTTAAAAATAGCGGTTCGATCTCACTGAGCTTACGTTTATTGGCCGCATCAATAAGTGCATCCACCGCAAAGATCGAATTGGGGTTTTTGGCAGCAAAAGCCAACTCTTTAACCCGTCGTGCTTCAAACCGCGCTTCAAACTGCTCATGGATAGCCTTATACTGCTCATTGGCATCAGGAGCATCTTGTTTCACAGCCCCAAAAGCTTTATTCCCCGCATCAATGATATCCATGAAACCACCGCCAATTTCCTTTAAATAAGAAACGTAAGCATCATGCAGCGGCGATCCTTTTATGGCAGCAGTACGCAGCGAATCTTTGATAGCTATGTTGTAAGTTTCATTGCTTAAATAAAAGTATAACCGATCCCCGATATTTTGTGCGATCAATTTACCTTTACCGTCCTGATCAAACACCATTCTGGAGTAAGCAGGCTCCTCAACAGCTCCTTTGAAACTAAACTTTCCATCCACAATAGCCGATGAATCCGAGACTGGAAATCCGTCTTTTGTATAATCTAGATACACTTTTTTACCATTAAAAGCTTTTGGTGAAGTTCCTTTTATGTAAAAGCCGCCTTGTTGTGCGTACAGCCCAAAAGGGCTAACAGCGAACAGGAATAGCACAATTTTTAAAATTTTCATCGTTTTTTGAGTTATTTGAGTTATTTGAGTTATTTGAGTTATTTGAGTTATTTAAATATTTTGTTAATGTTACTTTCTCCAAGTTATATCCACCAAATCGCCTGGAATCCCATCAATTTTCTTGACAAGCTCGCCATTTTTTCCAACCTGTACAGCTAAGTAGTAAAGCGATCCTCCGGCGCCAACAATCAGCGTATCCTCACTTTCATCCAATTTTAGTAATGTAACTGTTGATTTGAAAGCCATTTGCAATTCTTGCACTTGTTCATTCAATGGGTTATATCTAAATACTTTATCTTGATAAGCTATATAAATATAGCCTACACGGCTCGCCACCATTTTTGTATCTGCATGTATCCACTCGGAATGAGAAAACAGCTTTTTCTGTAATGCCTCAAACTTAAATTCCCGCATAAAATCGGTCTTAAATTTAAGTTCATATATTTTCCCTGCATCATCTTTCATATACGCATAAATATCCGTACTATTAATCTGTACCATTTGCATAAGATCCATTTTCACATTAGTCGGATCAAATACTTCTCTGCCAACCGTACTGTATTGCGTACCAAAATACATCGCACCCCCATACAGATTAACCCGTACAAACTGTCTCTTGTTACTTTCATAGGCTGTAATGAAATGGTCATTTTGTACCTTCGTAATAATAAACTGTGGCGCCAACACATAATTTCCATCTGCAGGTGTTCCAAACATGCCGTAAGTATTACTTTGATTCCAGGTGCTGGTAGCCCCACCATAAAATTTACCATTGATAACCCCAAGCAGCACCCCTTGCTCATACATTTGCAAATCCCCAACATCGATATTTTCTGGTGGTAAGAAAAAGTTTTCTTTCAGTGTACCGGGTTTAACCTTTTCTTTTTTAAGCTCTTCCAAAGTCATGCGAACCCCTCCATGCTTTCCTATATACCAATACGCTAATGGAGTATTGGCAATGGAGTGATTGGCATAAATAATGTGAAGCGGTTCTGATGGCAACACCTCATTGTTAATAATTTCATAAATGTTTGGCAAAATCGAGTTATCAGGTTTTATGAAAGTAAGTTTGCTTACGCCCTTGTCGTTGGACAGCACAAGTGAACCTCTGGAAAATTCAGTAATTCCTTGAATATAGAAATCATGGAAATACTTCATATTATTGCTAAGATCTGAAATGGTAAACCTCACCTTATATCGATTTGCTCCCAGCCCAAACGCCAGGCGCAAAGTCGCCCCGCTGTAATGATTTGCCTCTGGATCAATGGCCTCTGGCGCACTAATTTGCCAATCGTACGATAGATTACTTAGCTCTACACCCGTTATTTTCGGTTTAATGATCAAACTATCCCCGACACGTACTTCATAGACTGTATCCAATCCCTGAACAATAGGTTCATTGGGAATATGTATCGAATAATTCCCCTTATCCTTGTAACAACCGTAAAAAAAGGTGCAAATTAAAAGGATAAAACTATATTTAATTATTGCAGTTAGCTTAAGTTTGTTGAATTTCATGTTATCTCACCTCCTTTCCATTTTCATCAATAAAGAAATACTTACCAGTGGAATTATTTCTCTTAATTAATATTTTCCTACCGGGATTATTAATAGGATAAAAATCATATGTTTCGCCATTATCTTTTGTAGTTAGTGCATAACCTTTTTCCGGATGATCGTTGACCCATTTAAATGGATCGTTCAACATAGCTAGTAAAAGATTGACGAAATATAGATTTTTAGGGGCATCTAAGCCATTTGTGGTTAGCGACTTCTGCTCAGTTACAATGTAAAATAACTGATGTTTCACTTGAGAATAATTATTCAACCAATTGTCCCACCAACTTGGGCGCTCCAATTTTGCGGATAAAACCAATTTGACACGAATAAGATCTGGATTTCGGATACCGAAATCTGAATTTTCTTTTAATTTGATGATCAATGATACAGCACGATGCTCCAGATCCTTTACATTATGTACAATAATGGGCAAGTAAGTTCGGCCTTCTTCTGCCTTTAGGGTATATGCCGTCTCCAGTTTGTCATAATGTATTCCTGTTTTAGCCGTAGATGAATCAGCTACAACATAGGCCTCATATTTTCGAGGTTTAGCCTCGCGATACCCCATAACCTTTACGGGAACGTAAACTGTATCACTCGATTTTTCCAAATCATAAGCAAAGGTGTAAATGATACTATCCCGATCGACATCATTCAGGTCAAAATAGACGTTTGCTGGTTGGCCGTAGGTTATCAAGCTTGCTTTTTTACAAGAAAACAGCAAGAGCAGGCCTAATAACATAAATAAAATAGGGTTAAATTTCATGTAATTATCTTTTAACGTTGTCCATAAATAATCTCATCATCAGGAAGCGGCCAGACAAAAATTTCCTGTTTAGCCGGAATAACCTCACCATGTTGGCCATTGATTGGTAAATTCAACCGCTTATAGAGATAAAACAATTGCCCTTCAGCATACATTTCTTTTCGGTATTCTTTGACTAGTTCGCTGATAAATTGATTCTTTGTACTTACTTGCAATTTTTTCCCGATCTCGCGGTGTTCCCTCACCTCATCCACTAATGCTATCGCTTTAGTAGGATTACTGTCATAAGTACATTCAGCGGCGATATAATACATTTCACTTAATTTGATCGCCGGAGCGACCAAATAATGTAGATTAGCGCTAAAACTGTCACTAAATGAATTTCTCCTAAACTTCAGAAGTGTAGATGCACGTTGCGTGCCCAAACTCCTGCTTTCAAACCACTGGGTGAATCGTATATCCGTGCCCCCATCGCCAGCAACATTATAGATGGTTCGCGTTTCATCTTCGTCCAAATACATCCCAACCGTTCCGTCCACAAACCAGTCATTATTATAAGTTCCGCTCATGGCAGGTATATACCAAGCAAAAAGCAATTCCTTATAAAAAATGCGATCTTTCTTATCAGGTTCTAAAGCCAAAAAATCTGTTTTATTGGTCCACGGAAATTTGTTCGCATTGATAACCTCGTTGGCATTAGCTAAGGCTTTCACTTGATCGCCCTGATACAAATAAATCCTAGCCAGCAAACCACAAACAGCGAAATAATTCAATCGGTGTCTTCTATTTTGTAAAAACAGCTCACTGCTATTTAACTCTGAATTTTTTAAAGTATCCGTTATAATTGGGTAGCCTATTAGATAAGAAGGCTGCCTAATTGGGTCCACTTTTAGGAGATTTTTAGCTATTTCCAGATCTCGAATTGCTGAGTCTAGCACTTGCGCCACCGTAGAAAGCTTGGTTGATTTATTCGAATAGCTTGTTACATAAGGAATGGCATCGGACTTGCTATTTAGCATCGGAGAAGGAGCAAAGAGTCGAAGCGCATCAAAATGAAGATAAGCCCGCAATGCCAAAGCTTCTCCTTTAATTAATGCGTAGTTATTGCCTACAAATAGCTTCTGCTTCTTATCGATCTCTTCTAAAATTAAATTCGAATTTACAATCCCATTGTACAGACCCTTCCAAATGTTATCCTTCCTAGTAATAAAATTAGCGTCTTGATATTTAAATTTTTTAGTCTCCTCGTACCTTAATTTATCACCACTGGCCATGACATAATTTTGAGCCAAAACTTCTGGCGTTCCTATGGTCAATTCCAATCCGTACAAGTCACTTTTTGACGCACGCGTATACACCCCTAACAATGCCTCTTTAAACCCATCCTCAGTAGAAAAAAGCACATTTTTGTCTACATCACTTTCTGGTTGTATATCCAACCATTTAGCGCAGGAAAATAAGCTCAATGTGGATATCAGTATTAAAATTTTATGAATATTTTTCATATTGTCTACTCTTATATTTTCGATTATAAACCAGCCTGAAGGGTAAATGTGACACTTCGTGCAAAAGGATAAGTAATCCCTCTTTCCACCTTAATGGAAGACCAACGGAACAAATCATTAGCTATGACACCTATACGTAGGCTAGATAAAGCCAATTTTTTAGCAAACTCTTTACGGGCATCGTATGATAAATTAAACGATTGAAGGGCCAACAATTTATCGGGCATAATAAAGCGAGAAGAAACACGGGTTTGGCCAAGATCTTGAATGCTTTTGTAGAAAGTTACATCTCCAGGATTTTTCCATTTTTCCGCTAACACGCGACTGTCCACATTATAGCGTGGATCGGCATTTTCGACGCGGTCAACCAGCGTCTGATTATAGGTTTTTCCACCAAACCTAGCTTGAAAATAGGCCACCACCATAAATTGTTTATACCGCAAAGTTCCACCAAAAAATCCTTCCAGTTTTGGCGTTGCCACAGCAACAACATCAATATCACGTGAATTCCAATCATACGTTAATTGACCATTCTTTTTCAGAAATACCTCTTTTCCACTTTCTGGATCAATACCTAATGAGGGAACAGCATAAATTGCATCCAAAGATTGTCCCTCGTTATAGCGCAATAACGGTACAGCTTTTAAATCGTCTCCCTCTTGAGCCTCATCGACCCGCTGGTTATAGCTTTTTAGGGCATTTGATATCCGGACAATCTTATTTCTATTTCGGACCAAGTTGGCCATCAAACTCAGGGTCCACTGCTCATTTCGAATCGGAATCCAATTTGCATTAATTTCAAAACCTTTGTTTTCCAGATCACCTAAATTCTCCTTGTATGAACTAAAACCCGTCGAAGGAGCTAGATTAATATCAGCTAAAATATCCCGTGTAATTTTATAATAATAACGTGGCGATATCGTCAAACGATCCTTCCAAAGCCCCAGGTCGATCCCAAGATCCGTGTTTTGTGTTTTTTGCCAAGTCAGGTTTTCATTTCCGTAATTCCTAACTGAACTCCCCAAGCCCGATGAATACCAATTGCTTTTATCATAACTATAGGTGGTACGGGCCATATATGGATCAAATTGTACCGATCCTGTAAGACCCACCGTTGCCCTTAATCTTAATTGACTGATGACGTCATTGCTGAACCACGATTCTTTATGCATATTCCATCCAATACCAGTCGACCAAAATGGGGCCGTCCGTCTATTCGCTCCGAATTTTGATGAACCATCCATACGAAATGTGGCGTCAAACAAAAAACGGTTGTCATAGGAATAATTTGAACTTAAAAACACACCAAATAATCGTGAAGCACTGATGCTACTTGCCGGACTTCCCCCCTCTTCATAACCTTTAGCAAATCCTATACTAGTAAATCGGTCATTTGGAAATCCTATCGCCTTGAATGAACGCTCATCGAAGTTTTCTGTGCGGATATTAGTACCTCCAACAATATTAAAATTATGTTTATCAAGGGTACGCATCCAGTTTAAGCGTAGATTGGCATCCCAATACAATTCGTTATTTGAATAACTTTCATAGCTGCCTTTTTCGTCTGTACGGGAAGTAGCATAGGTATAAAAATCATTTGCCGACGGTGAGCGGAAATTGTCATTTGCGTTGAGGCGTTTTAATAAACTGACCTGACCACGTAAGCGCAAACCATTACCCAAATCAAAATCCCCTGAGAAGTTGTTCAGCAATTCGGTATAGCTGAGTTTATTAAAACTATTTAATGTTGCATTATAAAGTGGATTTAATACAACTTCTCGATTAAAGTTACCCTCGTTTGTGCGCCGGTTCCATGTATCCACTTCTTGTAATATATTGCCTTTCTCGTCAGTCATTCGATAATATGGATTCATATTCACGTATTCAGAAAATGAGCCATAAGGGGATTCCGTACCTCGCACTATCGTTACCGCAAGTTCATTCTGAAATCGGAGCTTATTTTTCACATTGTACGTAAAATTCAAGCCTCCAGAATACTGATCTCGTCCTGAACCCTTCATTACCCCAGGTCGAGTTTGATAACGTAAATCTACACCATAGCGGAAAGTTTCAGCTCCACCTTGAACGTAAAGGCCATGTTTTTGTCCAATCGCAGTGCGAACGGGTTGGGACAACCAATACGTATCTACCCCACCCAATACATTCGCTAATTTGTTATAGTACTTTTCATCCAGCTCTTCTTTTGATCGCTGCTGTATGACCGGATCATATAGTCCTGCTAATTTCTCATAAGCTAATTTATCGCTTGCATGTAATAAACTGTATCCTGTAAGATCAGGTGTATTTACATTGCTTTCAAGCGTATAAGTCAATTGCAGTTTACCTTCCTTAGGCATCTTGGTTGTGATGACCATAACGCCATTGGCCGCTCGAGAGCCATAGATCGCTGTCGCCGCCGCATCTTTCAAAATTGTAACACTCTCTATTCGGGTCATATCAAGATCGAGCACTTTTTGAACACTGACTTCGAAACCATCTAAAATAAACGCCGGCATATTGATGGCCGTCGTAATATTATCTCTTCGTAATACCTCACCGCTACCAGTCGGCAGTGACGACGATCCACGCACATTGATATTTGGCAAGGCATTCGGATTGGAGCCCGCAAGATTATTGTCGAGTAATTTAAACGATGGATCGAATACCTGCATCGCTTGTAGCACGTTTTGCGGATTTACCTGCCGCAGTTCATCACCGCTTTTGGTAATCGCGGTTCCCGTATAGGAATCTTTTTTTAGCACTTGATAACCTGTAACAACCACTTGCTCCAGTGCATTTGCCTCTTCTTCCATCACGATGCTATAATCGTCTTTAGTTTCAATCAAAGCGAGGGTGAAGTTTTTATAACCAACCCGACTTAATGTAAGCGGTTGCGTTGTGCCAACAAAGGAAAAACGCCCTTCTTGATCGGCTACTGCAATGGTATTACCCATTTGTGAAATATTCACTCCGGAAAGAGGCACCCGGTCTTTTCCCAAGATTTGGCCCCGGATCTGCTTTTGCAATGGTTTTCCCCCTTGTGGAAGGCTTCTGGGTTCAGCTTTCGGTGGACTAGCTTTCCGTTCCAGGAAAATTGTCTTCGATTCAATTGTATAGCCGATATCCTGCGGACTTAATATTTTATCAAGAAATAATTTAAGGGGCATTTTGTCCGCTTTGATGGAAATTGGCTTTGCCGATTCCAACATTTTTTTGGTTCCCAGCACCTCATAATTCGTCTGAATCTTGATAGCCTGCAGCACATCCATTAGCGGAACATTGCGCCCGGAATAGGTTACTGTTTGCGCATTTACCTTCTGGCCCAGCTGGAGTAAGACAGCAAAAACTAGCCATAAAAGGGTTCTGGTCGCTTGTGAAAAACAACTTAATTTCATTAATTCTAGTTAGTTTAGTTAGGTTAGATTGCAGAATCCACTGATTAGCTAAGTGGATTAACTGTCCAAATTGTTAATTTATGTTGTGTGGTCAAGTATAATTCTCTGTTCTCTAATGGCCTCCTTTCTGTGCTTTAGAATCATTATGTTCAATGATGAGTTTCCCATCGTCCGTCAGATGATACGACAGATCCTGATCTTTTAATATATTGAGGATGGTTGATAACTTGCTCGTTCTGAATGTTCCTCCAAAGAAGGAAACATCAGGCACATCGCCCTTATAAACCACATCAACCGCATACCATTGGGACAGTTCATCCATGACCTGCCGAAGTGACTTTCCATCAAAATTAAATTTGCCGTATACCCAGGCGATTTCCTGCTGTACGTTTACGGATTGTTTGATCAGCTGCGTTCCAGTGTTGACCGACTGATTTCCAGGGAGCAAGTTTACTTTTTGGCCTTTGATCAGTTCCTTTACCTGTACGCTACCCTCTAGCAGAGTTGTTTTAATTTGGGTTGATGTCGGATACGCGTTAATATTAAACTGCGTTCCAAATACTTGTACCTGCTGATTTTTGGTATGGACTATAAAAGGCTGATCTTTTCTTTTGGCAACTTCAAAAAATGCCTCGCCTTGGAGACTGACCTCGCGTTTGTCCTTTGCAAACTCCGTTGGATAAGAAAGTATCGTTCCGGCATTCAGCTTAACCCGCGTGCCGTCGGGCAAAGTGACATCATAGGTACCACCACGAGGAGTTTCTATTTTGGCAGACACCGCCGCATCGATCGAGGCTACTTCATGACCGTCGTCATAGCGTATATTACCCCCATTGATAACCACTTGTTTTTCATCTTTATTCAATGCATACCGTCTACCGTCCGAAAGTGTAATGATAGCCTGATGTGAGGCTGGAAGCCGGTCAATTGCAACTGTGCGCTGCGTTTCAACCGGATGACCGTTGTCCTGAAACCAATACCAGACGACAGACAGTGCCAAAAGCACGCTCGCGACAGCGACGTAAGGCCATAGACGCTTCACGAGTCCAACTCTTTCCTTTGAAGAATGGAACGAAATTTTAGTCTTTAGCGACTCGAAATTATGTTGCTTATCAAAATGCGCCAGACGGGCATACCCCTCACGTTGTTGTGCCTCATCCAGGCAACGTTGATAGACCTGTTGGTTCCATATCGATTCTTGCAGCCAGCTCTCCAAAAAAAGACGGTCTTCGCCACTGAGCGTTCCCCGCATTTCACGCAGTACAAGCGAACTGATAAGGATAAGTTTTTCTTCTTCTTTAGGATCCATTTTGAGCTATTTCATCTATAGATACCACACCGATTTAAAAAAGTACCAAAGACAACTGAAAAAAAATTAAATTTTTCCAAAAAGAACGATCAATGAGAGTAGATAATTAAAAGAATCGCGCTTCAAATGTTGGCGTAAAAGGCTTAGAGCACGTAATTTTTGATTTTTTACCGTTTGGATACTTAACTGCAGTAGATCCGCAATTTGCTGGTTGCTGTTGCCTTCGAGATAGCTCAACTGTATAATTTCGCGAGCTTTGGGTGGAAGCTTCTGAATAGCTTCATAAAGCTCGGCCATCGCTTCAGTATAAACTATTTCATGCAGATAGGATTTTTGATGCTGTTCCTGCTGCGCCATATAACTATCCACCCGATTCAATCTTCTGCTCCGGGCGGTCTGATGATTGATCCCAACGTGCCGGGTAGCCTGATAGAGGGCTGCCTTCAGATGTGACAGGCTCTCATAGCGTCGTCCACTTTCCCACAAGCGAATAAAGCCCTCTTCGGCAATATCGTGCGCTTCTCTGCTTTCATCCACAAAGCTTGATGCATATAAACAGATACGGCTGAAATAACGATTATAAACATGCGCACAAGCCTGCTCCTCTCCCTTTAGGAAAGCTTCAAGGAGTTCTTTTTCGCTCGTATAATTCATGGGTAGATTCGTTTAGCTAGCGGTACATCTTTTCGTGGATAAAGATAATTGAGTTTTTCATAATTTTAGTAATTCAGCCATAAATTTTTCAGCAAACTGCTTTGAAAATCAGTTAAAGTCAGTAATTTATTCAGAACTGTATCCTTACTCTTGTTTTTTGGCTCACAAATCCGCTACCTTTGAGCTATGCTTTTCAAAGCCAAACCTAAACCGTTAAATCAGCTTCTTTGTAGTATGACACGTTCCGCCAGACAATTTCCTGAAAACAGCATGCTCCGATATTTTATGATCTGGAAAATCCTGTGTCTCACCACATTTTCCGCCTACTGCCCAGCACAGGAGAGGCATACCGCCGACCGCGAAATACCGAGGCCTATTATTGAACGTGCCCTAGCGGCTTCCATAAAACTATTTGGTATCGACAGTGCAAGCCGCCAACAAAATAGTGCGCCTTTCAGTGGTGTCATTGTACGCTCAGATGGCTTTATTCTCACTGTGGCACATGCCACAAAGCCCGGCAATTATTATCAAGTTATTTTTTCCGATGGCAGCCAAGGTATTGCTAAGGCGCTCGGAAGATTGGTCGTCGACCAACAGCATAACTTGCCCGATATTGCCATGATGAAAATGCAGGGCGAAGGCCCCTGGCCTTTTGCAGAAATGGGCTGGTCCTCATCCATCATTGAAAACCAACGCTGCTTTGGACTATCGTATCCGGAAACACTACCTTTCAATATTCCCTTTCTCCGTGCTGGACGCATTCTAAAAAAAATGGATGAATATGGTTTTATTCAAAGCAGTAGTATTATGGAACCAGGCGATTCTGGCGGTCCCTTATTTGATGCGCTAGGGCGCGTAATTGGTCTTCATAGCCGTATTGATGCTCCTGAAGGCACCAATTTCGAAGTTCCCGTAAACAGCTACCGCAGATACTGGCGATCATTGACCCAGCCAGCAGCGATCCATAGTTACCCCACGGCGAACGATTCAATGGACAGTGATCCTTTAGCGGTGAAACTCATGGCATTAGGATTAGAAAAAACAGCAAAACCTCCGAAAACAAAATTTCAGTCCATTTCGATCAGTAGTACATTAGGTGGAGATAGCCTGCATATTTTAGGCACTGCTTTTAACCTGACAAACAATAAACAGGTAATTTTATCCAAAAGCAGTCAGGTCGGCGAAGCGCCAATTATCAAATTTGGAGACAAAGCCTATGCCTTGAAGATCCTGCTTAGAGATGACAAAAACGACCTTATAGCGCTGGTCAGTGACCATAAATTTCCCGCTTTCACAATAACCAAGACTACCGCACAAGGCATTCCTGATTCCTTACTTGGAATAAAGTTGTGGTCGCTACTTTCGGCCAGTCAGCGTAAAACCGGCGTCCTCGGCATGTTGCCCCAAAGATTTCCAAGAATTTCCATCCCCGGAACTTTCGATGCGCAGATGCAAGAAATTCAAGGCCTTCCAACCTTAACACAATTAGATAGCATGGGTGCTGCAGACCGAGCTGGACTTCATCCTGGCGATGAAATAATCGCATTAAACGGACATGATGTGGCGAGCGCCGCTAAAATCAACGCGGCGATGCAACAATTTTATGCAGGTGATACACTCGAAGTTCGCTTCCGACGTGGCGTGAACGAGCTGCAAACGAAACTTATTCTTTCCAAATGGAACCTTCGGGAAAACCCGCATCCCGCAAACAACATTCCTCAAGGGAAGTCATTGCGAAGGGATAATTTTCCGCGAGTATTTATCCACGATTCTCGTATCCATTCCGACGAATGCGGGAGTCCGATGATCGATAGCAACGGTAACTTCATAGGCTTCAACATTGCACGCTTTAGTCATACCGCCTGCCTTGCTATCCCGCGAGATACAATTATAGCGTTTTTATCCAGCCTCCAACACATGCTGTAGCAACAGAAAAAATCAAAACTTTACGTTATTTTTAATACCATCGCAATGTTGTTTTGAACGAAGCTCTCAGGTAAGGAGACCTGAAGAACATTGTCGAGTTGCTGATAGGAAATACGATCATCACTCCCGAGCAGCTGTATCCGCCTTACTTTTCTCGAATTCGGGGCCGAACGGCCTAAAGACTTAATTTTGATTTGCTTTTCGGTCGGCATCCCCATAATAAAGGCATACAAGACATTCCCCTTCGTGGTAAAACGGACGTCATCGCTGGTAAAAGCTTTTCCTTTCCCTTCATTGAAACCCTGAACACTCAATGACGGAGCCTCCTCCTGTGCAGGTCCCTCCCCAAAGATAAGCCATGGTCTCGTTCCAATGATGGCTTCCTGATGAACAGCCATCCAGTTTCCTATTCCTTGCACCACCGCCTTCGCTTTCTCGTCAATAGAACCATCTCCCCGCAAAGGTACACTTAATAATAAATTACCATTTTTACTGACCACATCAATCAACATGTGGACCACAGTTTTAGCAGATTTATAGTGATTATTATCATAAATACGACGGTCGTAATGCCAAGAGCCTATACAAGTACAGGTCTGCCAAGGCTGCGGTTCAATGGTATTGCTTTGCCCCCGTTCGATATCCCATACCAAGCATTTACGTTGCTGTTCATTCAGGATCTTCCCATTAATGACTACATCAACTTTACCATTATTTTCCTGCATGCTCTTATTATAAAAATCGGCGGCAATCTCCAGTCCAACATTACTTATTGGATAAAGCGGTAGCACCGTATCGTCGAAATAAACGATATCAGGATTGTAATTATGGATCAATTCCATCGTCCGCGCTTTAAAATTTTCACAGTATGCTTTATTAGGTACACTCACGCCAGAGTCGACATCCCAATGCCATTGCCGATGGACGGTATGATCGTCTTTGCTATCCAAACTAAGTTCATGCTCCTGCGCGTAAAGCTCCTGAGGGTCGTAGTCTGCCCACCATGTCCCTACACCATCTTTTTTTGTCAATTTACCATCATAAGGAACTCCGGCAAACTTTCCTTCTTTGTCACTTCGCTGAGCCGTTTCATACCAGGTCCAAGCATGTGCTGCGTGAACGCTCACGCCAAATTTAAGCCCTCTTTTTTTTGCTGCACTTTCCCAACCGCCCACAATATCTTTTTTAGGGCCAACATTGACGCTGTTCCATTTATGGTGGCTGCTGCGGTAAAGGTCCAAATTATCATGATGATTCGCTAGGGCCATAAAATATTGGGCTCCAGCATTTTTGTACAATTCCATCAATTCTTCAGGATTCCAATTTTCAGCTTTCCACTGATGAATAACATCCTTAAACCCAAAAATGGAAGGATGCCCATATTTTTGAACATGGTATGTATATTGATCCGACCCTTCCTGATACATGCCTCGCGCATACCAATCCCCCCTTTCCGGCTCACACTGTGGCCCCCAATGTGCCCATATACCAAATTTAGCATCCCTAAACCAATTAGGAACCTGATAGCTTTCTAGCGAACGCCAGTCGGGGTGAAAAGGAGCTTTTCCGAGGTACGCATGTGCCGCGCTGAATTTACCAAGGAAAAGGGTCGGAATAGTTGCACCGAGAAACTTAATTGCTGTTCTTCTGTCCATGATATGATGATCTGCGAAATGCCTCACCTAAAGATGTTCGACAAAGGCATTTGGTTTATAATCTGTTATCTTCTTGAATATCAAAAATACCTGAATTGAACCAACAAAGAAACTACATAATCGATGAATACTAATACAATATCGACACAGACACCTTTTTTTGTGCCGTTAGGCAATAAAAAAGGTGCCCTAAAAAGGGCACCCCCACCTAACACTAACTATGAATAAATAACCAATAACTTTCTCAGATCAATTGTTCATCTCATTACCTTTTAAATTTTTATTATTATCCAGTTCAGCTTGAGGGAAAGGATAATACATGGCTTTTGGCGACCAGCCCCCTTTCTTCAACGGCTCCAACCAGACAGGATCAGCCATTCCCCACCGCAACAAGTCAAAATACCGTTGATATTCACCGAGGAATTCGACAAATCGCTCATGAACGATAATATTTTTGACGGTATTCAATGAAACACCGTTTTTTACTAAACCCTGCGCAAGCAATCCGTCTACGTCAGGAATTGTTCCATTCGATTTTTGATACCAAAGATGCGGCTGTTCATCGGGAACGATATTATTGGCACGCTTCCTAACCAGGTTGATGTATTGCTTGGCTCCGGTGACATCCCCCCGCTCGTTGAGGCACTCCGCATAAAGAAGCAGCACATCACTATACCGAAAAATGCGGTCGTTGTTACCATTATCATAATCCGCTATTTGAACATCAGGACAATATTTTCTTGTGCCATATAAATCCTTATTAGTCGCTAAATTTTTCATCCAGTCCGTATAAGTGGTGACCTTACCATCCAATTGCGTAAAATTCGCACCATTCTCACACCATAAAGTCATGAACTTTCTAGGATCGCCGTCCTCAAATTGATCATGCGCCATTTTATTGGGAGCGAGATTCCACCAAGCGCCACCAGTACCGTCAAACATGCCGATTTCCTGCCATCGCCACGAACTCGATATATCGTCACCTAGCCAACCCGGGCCATTATAAAGCTGCACTTCAAAAACAGACTCCTGATTATTCTCTTTTGTCTCCAAGAAATTGTCCCTGTAAGAGGACATCAACTGGTACTCCTTACTATCAATAACACTTTTTAATTGAATCTCAGCATTTGCAAAATCCGCCGCCTGTCCTTTGGCCAAAATGGGTTTATAAAGGTAAGTTTTGGCGAGATAAGCTTGTGCAGCACCCTTTGTCGCTCTACCGATCATTTTACTGTCGGCATAAAGTGCTGCCCGTGTTGGCAACAATCCCGATGCCTTCTTGAAATCATCCACGATCTGCGCATAAACGGCTCCCGCCGGTGCATTGCCTGGATAATAATCTTCATTTGTTTCAACAGGTTTACTCATTAGCGGAATGGTTTCTCCAAACAACATTCCCAGATGCAGATAATTCAAACCTCGCAGAAAATACGCTTCCCCCAGCAGTCTATTTTTTCTATTCTGGTCTATTTCGCCCTCAAATTTCTGAATACGGTCGATAGCTAAATTAGCCGCAAATACCCCGTTCCAAAAATCTCTCCAGGTCTGAGCTGTCATCCCATCGCTCGCAGGCGTATTGTAGCTATCCTGATACATAGGCTCCCACTTAAACGTGTGGTTGTAATCATCTCCAGGAGCCAAAAGCTCAAAATACAAACTACGTGCATATCCACCCTGCGTACGCCCGATCAGCGCCTGGTATGCAGGTATAACCGAATTCTCCAATTGATCTGCTGTCTTATAATAGGTGTCTGTCGACAATTCCTGCGGATTGGAGAGATCCAAATTTGGTTTACAACTCGAAAACTGTAACAGCAGAGCAGCAGCAGCAAGTTTTATATAGTGTCTATTTATGATGTCCATATCGTGGTTAGAATGTAAATTGAATACCCATAAAATACTCTCTAGAATTTGGGAAGCTTAGTCCCCATGGCGTTTGCCCATCAATTCCACGGCTCAAATTCGAGCGTGTATCGCCCGACCCCACTTCAGGATCATACCCCGAATATTTGGTAAAGGTCAGCAGGTTTTTTGCGCCGACATAAAACCGTAATCGGTCGATCTT
The DNA here is from genome assembly GCF_002325125.1 of Sphingobacterium sp. UBA1498. Taxonomy (NCBI): domain Bacteria; kingdom Pseudomonadati; phylum Bacteroidota; class Sphingobacteriia; order Sphingobacteriales; family Sphingobacteriaceae; genus Sphingobacterium; species Sphingobacterium sp. UBA1498. The sequence goes on along the minus strand of NZ_DCRG01000032.1, from coordinate 296,845 downwards.
CCAGCGTTCAAGCGTTGGGCTAGAAAAACTGTAACCAATATTGACGACTTTGAGCCGCAGATAAGAACCATCCTCAACAAACCTGTTCGAAGCCCTTAAATTCTGATTAGGATCACCAAGCACAGCACGTGGAATATCGGTATCTGTATTTTTGGGATACACTGTCGTTTCACCGGATACTGGATTTTTGAAGATAAGTTCCTCCGCACGGTAGCGATCCAGCGTAGAAGCAAAATTGTTATAGTAATGGTACATTCCCTCGCCCCAATAGCGGCTATTGTTGTAGATATCGTTCCCTTGACTTCCCTGCCACATCATCGACAAATCAAAAATCCCGATAGCACTGCTATAACTTACGTCAGCATTGAACCCATAGCTAAAATCGGGTATTGGGCTTCCCAAAAAGTCCTTATCCTGATCATTTAAGACCTTGTCGCCATTTCGGTCGTTGAACCGCACATCCCCAAGTGCTGCATTGGGCGCAAAAGATTTATCTTCATCCAATTGCGCTTGGTTTGTATATAAACCGTTGGTTGTGTAGCCCCAAAATTCCCCCACTGAACGGCCAACGGCTGTCCTCGTTACATTTTCTCCCCCAGGTGAGATATTTCCCCACAAAATTTCATTATTATTGCCCAAGCTGAGCACACGGTTTTTCACAAAAGATATATTGGCTCCGATTTGATAGCTAAAATTGCCTGCTCGATCTTTATACGATGCCAAGACATCCCAGCCCCTGTTCCGTATGCTACCGGCATTCAGCACCGGAAAGTTGTTGCCATACCCAGCAGTGAACGAAATAGGCACATTGATCAGCATGTCTTCAGTCCTTTTATTGTAATAGTCGACGGTCAAAGCCAATTTATGATCAAAAAGTTCCAAATCGACACCAATATCAGTAGAGTACTGGCTTTCCCACTTTACATTCGGATTAGAAGGAGTCTGTGGTAAAGCACCAGTCACCATCACATTGTTGAGATAATACCACACATGATCAAAACTAACCGTCCGTTGATATTGATATTGTGCAATATCCGAATTACCCAGAAGTCCATAACTACCGCGGAGCTTCAATTCGCTGATTGCAGGAAATGCTTTCATAAATGATTCCTGACTGATGCGCCATCCCGCAGATACCGAAGGAAAATTTCCATAACGATATTGGTTGCTAAAGTTGGCCGATCCATCCCGTCGCATATTAAATGTCAGGAGATATCGATTGTCGTAATTATAGTTGACACGTCCAAGCATAGAATACATGGCCGACTGCCCCACGCCTGACCCAACCAGGCGGGAACTCGCCAAGGAGGCCGAATTGAGAATCAAAACATCTGGACTTGGCAACCCCCGGGCCCCGGCATTCACCGCATTGTAACGGGATTCTTCCGAGGTGATACCTGCCAAAGCCGAAATGGCATGTTTGCCAAAATTATTTTCATAAGTCAGCGTATTTTCAAATAACCATCGGTTATTCTGACTACTGGATATATTGAGTTCATCAGGACTATGGTTTTGATATTGACCGACCGAGTAGTTGCCAATGTAACCCTCATTCCGCACCCGGCTAAGGTCTATTCCCATATTAAATTTATAGACCAGTCCTTTTATAATTTCATAGGTAGCCCAGGCATTCCCATTTACCGAAAAGTTATCATTGACGTTTTTATTGAGGTATGCATTTGCCAATGCACTCTGCACGTCGGTTCCGTTGCCAGCTCCTGCAAATCCCGTACTGCTATTCGCATCATATAGCGGCAATGTCGAAGACCACTTCTGCGCATCGATGATATTTTTATCACTCCAGTTCCGGCGGGTATACCCCAAGGAAAGTGTTTCCCCTATCTTAAGTTTACCTTTGGTAAAATCAGAGATGAATTGGGCGCCATAATACTTGTTTTTATCTTGAATAATAATGGATTTATCTGTAGCATAAATACCACTTAACCGAAAATTGGCATTTTGAGAACCACCCGAAAGGGAAAGATTATGCCGTTGGTAATTGCCGGTCTGCAACAGTTCATCCATCATGTTATATCCTTCCCCAATGGCCATCGGTTTAGCGAGCGCAGCCAGGTAGTCTTGACGTGAAGGATCTTTATTATACATTTCCTCATTAATCAATTCCGCCAGCTGCTGTCCGTTTAATAGCGGTACATCATGAGAGATATTTTTGATGCCAGCGAAAGCATTGTAATCAATCTTCACATCTCCGGCTTTACCCCGTTTTGTGGTGACCAAAATAACGCCATTGGCACCCCGGGCACCATAAATGGCACTAGATGCAGCATCCTTCAACACCTGAATGCTGGCAATATTATTCTCGTCGGGCATTGCCCCGCCGATCATGCCGTCTACCACATAGAGGGGATCGGTTCCGTTAATGGATCCTACACCACGGATACGAATAGCTCCATTGGTTACCTGCACACCGGGCACAGCACTCTGAAGCGTGGCTATCGTTCCTCCAGGTACTTTTACAAGATCTTTAGTATCGACAACCGCAATAGAAGATGTTAGATCCACCTTCTTCTGCTTACCATATCCAACCACCACAACCTCATCCACCGCAATGGTTGTGGCAACAAGTGGAATGCTCACCTCTGAAGAGTTACCGATGACATATTCGACGAGTTTATAACCTACATTGGACACAATAATAGTCTCGCCCGGATTGAGCTTGAGCACAAATTCACCTTTCTCATTTGTGGATGTACTGAGTGTTTTATCTTTCACTCTGATCGATGCCCCGATAATGGGCTTTCCCTGATCACTTATGATCTTCCCATGGATCACTTTTTCTTGAGCAGACAGTCGTCCAATGGACATTAACATGGAAGCTATTAACAACCACTTCACTTTCCTATTCCTCTCTTTGGAAAAACAAAAGAAAGATGACACATAATTTCTGTTCATAATCTTACTTGATATAAATTTCTTGCTGCCTATTAAGGCAGGTACTTGGTTATTTATTGATATGAATTGGTTATTACTTACTTTCAAATTGTATATACTCACCCAATATGTGGGAAACGTATGCTTAAAAAATCATTATTCCCTTTATCAGCTCATTCCTTGTAAAATGAGTTAGCTATTTGCCGGTTGGTTATAAAGCAAAACTATTGTTTTCATTAAAATCTCTTTGCAACAAATATTTAAAAGAAGGGTAAAAATGTTTAAAACACAGGATCAAAGCGATCGATAAAGAGGTTCAATATCGCGCCATATAGCACAAATGACGCTCTTTTAGAAAAGATTACGAAGTGTTTGTATCAAAACAGGGAAATTCAATCGCTCAACGAAAACAATTCTATACCAAAAAAAATAGTGCAATAATTTCTAATCATTTAAAGAAATATAAAATATTTTTTTGCATCTTTGATATGATTTATACAATCTATTGAATTAACCATTTAATGATGTTTTGGATATTTTATCCAACCTACTAAAAAAAGAGCCAAATGTTATGGAATATTTTTCACTATTGAAACACCGTTCCGATGAAATCAAAAAATTCATTGCTAATTGTGGTATATTTTCCTTGCTCCTGAAAAATGGTCAAGTCATCCAGTTTATACCAGAAAATCCCGATCATTTTACCGAATGGCTAAACAGCAAGGGGGTTAAAAATATTAGAGGAAAACAGACAAATCCATGCCAATCTATCTTTGAGGAAAAATAGACATTATTTTTAGCTATTGGACTAAGGTCATTATGCGCATAAAAACCATATTATGCGCATAAAAAAATGAAAAATAGGTTTATTTCCATATCCTGAATGCATCAAATACGACATAGCCCAACGCATTGTTACCTGCAATTTGATACAGTCCAACGCGCAGCTTTTTACCATTCAGATCATTTCGTACAAATGGTGTGCCCGGTAGATCCTTCCAATCCAGACCATCTTTTGAGGAACGTAAAAAGAAATAATCACCCACCTTTTGAACCTGAAGATAAGGCGAAAAATTGATTCCCGTGCCCGTATTGTCTTCCTGAAAAATTTGCGGTCCAATGCTTCGCGAAAGATTGCCGAGGTTCCATCCCGTTAAAATACAATGATTGATGTAAACATCCTTTCTGTCCGCCGGTTGAATCATAATACCGGCTTCGTTTGATGTGCGTATCCCACGAGCCAATCCCGCTACATCGCTGACCTTGACTTCCACAGTAAAATCACCTTCCACCTCTTTATAAAGAAAAGGGCCGGGATGTAATTTGTCGCCCCACTTGGTATCTCTGGACTGTATTCTCCAGCTGCTGTTCTGCCAAGAAACCTCAGTCTGTGTACTATCATTCCAACCAATAGCTTCATATCCATCCCAAAAAGGGATCTTTTTACTTTTGGCTGTATCCCCCTGTAGTTGTGAGAACTGGAGCAAGTTAGGCTTTAGCTCCCGAACAGACAGTCGGGTGGGCTTGCTCACATGTCCAAAGACATCTTTGGCAAACACTTCGATGGCGTTCTCAATTTTGGACGATTTAAAAAGATGGTAGGGCTCTTGTTTCCAGCCCGATAGTTCACCTTCTCCCCGAAACAGATACCAAAGTCCTTGCTGTTTTTCCACCTGCACAAAGACCTGATTGCCATTGATAAAGTGCGGTGGCGAAAGTACCTTTGGAACATACCCTTCCAAACCATTAGCCAACCCTTCCTTCCACTGACTGAACCTTTTATTTACTACATCCGATGTTAAGCGATGTGGATAAGCACGAAAGAAATGAAAGGGATAAGTCAATTGGATACCGTTGTTCATGATCCGCAGCAGTTTGTCTGAATGACCCAGCTGTTCAAATTTACCATTATGATAGAATTTCTTCTTCCCATTATCAGCTGTAATCACAGCATGTTGCCACGCAGTACCATCGTACCAGTCGAAGTCCAAAGCATAGTTTTTTTCCTGCAATATCGCTGTCAAAGCCTTACTTTCAACGGTGTTTCCTTTTATTGACAGTCTGTTCCCCTTCACAACGGCTTCCGCATTCTGGAGCGTTACCAACGTGTCTGCTGCTGTTCCCTGGTTTCGTAAGGTAGTGAGCTTACCCAAGTTCAAATCATCACTTTGCAGCGCAAAAAATTGCCATTTCGGGTCAACATTTGCCAACTTGACTACTGCTTGCTCATCCAAGGCGGTATTATACAGTTTCAAACCCGCTACATAACCCGAAAAGTTTTGATTGAGTATGTCTGAAGCCCCAAGAACAAAAGACCTTCCCGGATTAACGAATAGCATTCTGTTTTCCGTACGCTGCAGCTTTCCATCCACATAAATAGACTCTTGATAGCCATCGAATGAGAATACAATGTGATGCCAGGCATTTGCCTCTGGAACAGACGAATACCCCATATCAGGCCACGATCCATGAATGATGGCACCCTGTTTTGGATCGCTGCCATAACCAAATAGCGCCTTACTGAGGTCCTGCGATCCCGACGACCAGGCGAGCAGCTGTTCAAATCTTTCGACCGTAGGATTATTTACCCACAGCGCAAGGCTAAACGAGCTGTTCCCTTCCAGCGACTGCGGTACGGCAAAACTCGATCGCAGCGCGGTGGTTCCATTAAAGAAAAAGGCTCGCTTTCCCTGATAATTTTTAACGGCCAATGCCTGTTCAGAACTAAACAATCCCCCTATCAAACCCTTATTTTTAATACTTTTCACATGTTGCCCCTCCTCGTAATCCGCTGCATCAATATGGATCAGATCACCTCGCGTTACTTCTTTAGCAGGCATGTGTTGTGGTGGCGACCACAATGTCTCCTGAGCGAGCTGCTGTGTATAAACCTTCATATTCCACAGACCACGAGGAAGGCCATTCAATTGCGTATTCAGTATATGCAGTCTAACATATCGCCCCAAAGCTTTACCATGTTCAACGATAGGACTTGCCCAACGGCTGTTATCCGAACGATCCACATAACTTGTCCAGCTTATTCCGTCGACAGAAGTCTCCAATCGGTACTGATAGGCATAAGTCGGGTACTCAAATTGAATGGCTATTGTCTGTATATCCACCACCTTACCCAAGTCTACTTCTACCCAGGCCGGTCCTTCGTTGTTCTTGGCCCTCCATAATGTTCCATTATTATTATCTACCACGAAAGAGGGTCTAAAATCCATAGTGTAGAAAGAGGATGCCCTCACTGCTTTCCCAAAAGCCAAATCGACCGGCTCTGCCTGAGAAGGTAGTACATCCTGCACGCCAGTGTGTGTAGGCCGCACCGGAACGATATCACCCTCTGGCGTAAAGAAAATTTCGTCCATCGCCACCTGACGGTGGAAACCACCTCCCGAATGCGGATTATTGTGTCTGTGATAAACAATAAAATAACGGTTGTCTAGCTCCAGCACACTATGATGTCCTGGGCCATGAATGCTACCATCCTCATTGGTGATCAAAATGGGATTGGTAGAGGGATATTCAAAAGGTCCCATAGGGCCTGCTTTACTTTTAACGTATTGTACGCGGTAGCTATCATCTTCACAATGCCCGGAAGAGTACATCAGATAATAGATGCCCTTACGTTTAAACATGTAAGGAGCCTCAAAAAAGTCCTTCGCCACGGTATTGGGGATCAACGCTGTCTTTTCGAAAGTTTTCATATCGTTATTGAGTATCCCTACAGCGCATCCATGATCGGGATAGATACCCCAGGTTCCCCAATACATATAGATACGGCCATCGTCATCTCGAAAGGTTTGCCCGTCTAGGGTAATCACGCCCGGAATCATATAATTTGGGATCATCGATTTGCCGTCAGGCACTAAAGGTTTCCAGGGTCCCGTTGGGCTGTCGCCCACCGCCCCAAAAATTTCAACAGGCTGACTATAATAGAGGTAATAACGGCCATCGTATCCCTGTGTCATATCCGGCGCCCAGTACCAATGTGTATTGGGCCAGTTCATCGGTTGAATCTTCCAGTTTCTTAAATCCTGCGATGTCCATACTTGTGACGGGCCCGCACCCCAGCCATTCCCATCAGTCGTCGCAAAAATATAATAGGTATCAGCAATTTTCTTAATCGTCGGATCAGCGAAATATCCAGGCAGTAGCGGATTCAACACATTCGGTTGCTGCCAAGGTTGTAACGACTGCGCGAACGTCTTGTTGCCCAACGACCAGTACATTATAGCCAGCACCGTAAAATAGAAAGAATTCATCCTCATAACGCAAAGTTTATTGGTTCAAAAATTGACAGCTCAACCAATCGATTTTATCACGAATAAAACCTACGATAAATGTCAATTTTACATTAAATTTATAAATCAGCAGCGGTATTCCAAATTTTGAAGTCAAATCGGTTAAGAATGGGCTATTTAAGGTTAAAATTCACCCATAAATACAGGGTACAATCATCCATCTTTGTAAGAGCAATGACCTTCGCTGTCTTAAAATGGTTACTAAAATGTCTAAAATGAATCTAAAAAAAAGCTATTGGATCCTATTTGCGCTCTTCTGCACACAGTTGTCAAATAGCGTGTATAGCCAGCAGGATGAACATCCGGTATGGAAAGCAGTAAAAGCACAGCAAGCCACTTTGGGCTTGGAAGAGGGTGCAAAAAGCTTCACCCTCAAAAAACTCAATGTGGCTATACTCAACGCATCGCAGACACTATCTTCCTTTCGACCCAATAGCGGCGAAAAGGGTTTTGACTATACGCCAGTTGAACTTCTAAACAAAAGGGATCGCAATCAGTTTTTTCATATCGGCGATATCAATATCCGTTTGCGTCGTCAGGGAGACAGCTCATGGACGGCCTATTCATCAGCTGCAGAACGTAAGCATGTCATCGCAATACCTCCTGCGAAAAACAACCTCGCTAGTGCAGATATTACTCCCACGCTTAACCATATCCCTTTGAAAGTGATCCGTCACTGGCAAGATGACCATGGTGATCTGATCTTGAGTTTTGAACTCACAAACCCCAACGATTATGCGATCGAGATTGGATCAATGGGTATCCCTCTCCCATTCAATAATAATATGGACTGGAAGAATCTCGATCAGGCACATGCCCAGAATGTCTTTTTCGATCCCTACATCGGTAAAGATGCCGGATATCTGCAAGTCAACCGCCTGCACGGCAACGGTCCAAGTTTGCTGGTATTGCCCTATAAAAATGCAGGATTTGAAGCCTACAATCCGCTTAATACAGACCCTACTCCCCGAAGTATTACTTTTGAGGGGTTTCATGAATGGCTGATCCACAGTAAGGCTCATGCCGAGACTGAATGGAAAGGTGTAGAACAATGGAATACACCGACTTCTACGTTCTTGAAACCACATGAATCAAAGACCTTTGCCTTGAAATTTGTCCTTGCCCCAAGTATCCGGGAAATAGAGTCGGAATTAGTGAAGAACAACAGGCCTGTAGCTATTGGCGTACCTGGCTATCTTGTTCCGATGAACAATCCGGCCAAACTTTTTATCAAGCACAACAAAGCTATTAAAAGTATCAGTGTTTATCCCGAAGGAGCATTAACCTTGACAAAAAAAGGAAACACACCGCAGCAATGGACCGAATATGAAGTGAAAGGCAACCGTTGGGGACGTGCAAGACTAACAATCAACTATCGGGACGGTATTACGCAGACAGTCCAATACAAAGTAATCAAGTCCGAAAAAGAAGTGGTTCAGGATCTCGGCCATTTCCTTACCACAAAACAATGGTATGAGAATGACAAAGATCCCTTCGGCCGCTCCCCGGCTGTCATATCATACGACTATGAGGAACAGCAACCCATCACCCAAAATAGAAGTGCCTGGTTTGCTGGTCTCAGTGACGAAGCTGGAGCGGCAAGCTGGCTTGCCGCACTGATGAAACAAGTATTGCAGCCCGATCAACAGGAAATAGCCAAATTGAAACGATTTGTCAATGAGACCTTATATGGCCATATCCAGCACAAAGAAGGAGACAAAAAATATGGGGTTGTTAAAAGCCTATTTTATTATGAACCCGACTCCATGCCAGCTGGCACTTATCGTACAGACATAAACTGGAAGACCTGGTCTGCCTGGCCGAAAAAAGAAGCCGACGATATTGGTCGTTCCTACAATTATCCTCATGTGGCAGCAGCGCACTGGGTGATGTACAGACTCGCCCGCAACTATACGAATTTAGTGAATGAAGAAAGCTGGCAAACTTACCTCGAACGGGCTTACCAAACGAGTATCGCCATGGTAGAAAAGGCACCTTACTACGCCCAGTTCGGCCAAATGGAAGGCAGTATCTTCCTTATCGTCTTACAAGATCTTCGCCGAGAAGGATTGACGACGATGGCCAATAACCTTGAAGCTGCTATGCGCAAGCGGGCAGAGCATTGGAAAACTCTTAATTATCCGTTCGGAAGTGAAATGCCTTGGGATTCCACGGGTCAAGAAGAAGTATTTCTTTGGTCGCGCTTTTTTGGCTTTGATGAGAAAGCACAGGTGACGTTGAATGCCATTATCGCCTATATGCCTACCGTTCCACACTGGGGTTACAACGGCAGTGCGCGGCGTTACTGGGATTTTGTTTATGGTGGGAAGCTTTCACGAATCGAGCGTCAGCTACATCACTACGGTTCAGCGCTTAATTCCATACCTGTTCTGACAGCTTATCGGGACCATCCCGATGATTTCTACTTGCTACGTATCGGACATGCAGGCATGATGGGAGCGCTGGCCAATGTCACAGCTGACGGCTTCGGTCCCGGAGCATTCCACTCCTACCCATCCACCTTGGCCAATGACGGGATCTCCGGAGATTACGGAACCGGTTTTTATGGCTATGCAGTCAATTCGGGAACCTATATAGTGGAGCACCCTGAATTTGGGTGGCTGGCATTCAGCGGTAATCTAAAAACCGAAAAACAGCTGGTCAAAGTTGCACTAACGACAGCATCCAAAGGCCGCGTGTTCCTTGCCAAGGAGAATCTTTGGCTCACAACAGATGCCGGCGAGATTGCCGAACTGCACTACGATCAAAAAGACCGCAGCATCACGCTGGTCTTCAATAGCGCTAGTCAGCAACCGATTACGAATATTTTGCTTAATGTTAATCCCGAAAGCAACTACGTAGTAGAAGGTTTCAGTAAGGATTCATTTAACCGTTATACAATACCTGCGTCAACGAAAATGATAAAATTGAAAAAGTTGAAATAAAAGTGCTACACTCGAGCACGCATAAGACAATAATAAAGGTGGCTTCCAACTCATGGAAGCCACCTTTTGCTTTCAATTGAGACCCATCCAGAAGGCTTATCCATAAAGCCATAGGCCATCCTTTTCATCCCCAAAAAAACCTCCCCTAACTCAGTAACTTTTGCTGAAATGCAAAACGGATCAGGTCGGCTGTATTTTTACTTTTGGTCTTATCCATGAGATTTTGACGGTGCCCTTCAACAGTCCGTTTGCTCAAAAAGATCTTATCTGCAATTTCCACAGCAGTAAAGCCTTGAGCAATGAGTTCAAGTACAGCAAACTCCCGCTCCGTGATTTCATATTGCGAAAGACGTGAAGCCACATCGACACTGGTACTACTCTCCACGTCAAAATTTTCCATAAACCGTAGACCGAAATTGGTCATCAGATATTTATGCCCTTGGGACAAACGTAATAATCCAAATAAGATTTCATCATAATCGCCACCCTTCGACAGATAACCATCTGCACCGCTACGAAAAGCTTCTGCCACTTCATTCGGTTCTTCCACCATCGACAAAAGCGCAAATCTGACGTCTGGATAGATCTTCTTGGCCATTCGGATGAAAGTTATTCCATCCATACCCTGCATATTCAGGTCAGTTAAAACTAAATCCGGCAAGATATTGTTTTCAAGGTACATTAATGCATCCTCTGCACTATCTACTTCCGCTACCACAGAAAGCTTGTCGTGGGTATCAATGATCAATCGTATCCCGTTTCTTACAAGCCGATGGTCATCAACTAAAAGAATTTTAGTCATTTTTCCTCCAATCCCACTAAGATACTTTATTTTTTTTAATAAGTTAATTTTTTAAAAATAGTTCAATGAAATATGAACCCATTTTATTTAACCTTACGCCATATTTTTTCGTTACCCACTTGCTGATAATCTGGTGCCAGTACCGAGAAGCGTAGCGTTTCCTGACTGCCCAACGCTAGGTATCCGAGGGTTTCCAAACTCTCATCAAATAAAGATAAGACTTTAGCCTGCAGTTGCGTATCAAAATAGATGAGTACATTGCGACACAGAATCAGCTGAAAGGCATTGAAAGATGCATCACTTACCAGATTGTGTGAAGCAAAGACAATCCTTTCCTGCAAGCTGGATGTTAGCTTCACCCACTTATAATTGGCTGTATAATAACTGGAAAAGTCCGCTTTTCCGCCCGAAAGCTGGTAATTTTCTACATAAGATTTTAGATTTGCCATGGGTATAACAGCCCGCTTAGCCTGCTCTAGAACAGAAGGATTAATATCTGTGGCATAAATCAGTGATTTGTGCAGTAATTTGGCTTCCTGCAACAAAATGGCCAATGAATAGGCTTCCTCCCCTGTCGCACAGCCCGCTATCCAAATACGGATAAAGGGCGAAGTGCCTAATTGGGGTAGGATTTCATCGCGCAGACGAAAAAAAAAGCTTGGATCGCGAAACATTTCTGTAACGTTGACCGTCATCTTTTCGACAAATCGTTGCATGTACTCGGGTTCATGTAACACACGGTACCGCAATTCGGCAAAACTTGCAAAATTATCCAGTAGGCAAAGCTGATTGATCCGCCGCGATAAGGACGCTATTGTATAATGGGTAAAATCGTAGCCATAGCGACGCTCCACATCTTCCATCAATATCATCACCTGTTCTTGGCTAACAATTTTTTTGCCATTGATCATTTTGCAATTTCCCCCATTAACCGCACCAGAAGTTCGATGTCGATCGGTTTTGAAATATAGCCGTTGGCTCCCGCTGCCAGACACTTTTCGCGGTCGCCGGTCATCGCCTGCGCCGTGACTGCGATGACGGGCATTTCTTGCGAATCCCAAGTTTTACGGATCAGCTGGGTAGCTTCATATCCGTCTATCTCGGGCATCATCATATCCATCAGCACCAGACCGACACCAGCACGATCCCGCAGCTGAGCAAGCCCCTCTTCCGCAGACAGGCAACCCAAGGCTTGAAAGCCTCTTGATTTTAGGGCCAATTTCAACGCAAATATATTGTTTTGATCATCATCGATGATTAATACGGTTTTGTTCTTGTCCATGCTCTTTTATCTATTGCCTTTTATTTTACTACAACAACTATTCATACATCCATACCCGTAGCAGGGACAAGAGTTGATCGATATCCACCGGTTTGGATATATAATCTGACGCCCCTGCAGCGATACATTTTTCTCGATCCCCCATCATTGATTTGGCAGTAACAGCAATGATCGGCATATCCTTATAACGGAGATTACTTCGAATCGACGCAATTGTTTCGTACCCATCCATTTCGGGCATCATCATATCCATCAGAATCACAGCCACATCTTCATTTTCTTCTAGCTGCTTCAGTGCATCCTTTCCATCCGTTGCTGGTACAACCGTCATCTGATATTTCTCAAGCGCTTTGGTGAGCGAGAAAATGTTACGGATGTCGTCATCCGCTACAAGCACCTTCTTGCCCTTCAACACATCTTCCAAAAAGCCGAGCCTAGCGGGAGCTTTCGCCGAAGTACCTTTGTGTTCTTCTACAAGATGTAAAAATAAGCCTACTTCATCCAATATGCGCTGATAGGAATTAGCGGTTTTAACGACGATTGTATCCGCATAACGTTTTAATTTCATTTCCTCCACCTGCGATAGATTCTTACCGGTAAACACAATAATCGGTAATTTTTCTAGACCCTGGTTGCGTTTTACAGCCTCCAATGTCTCGTAACCGACCCGGTCCGGAACGCCCATATCGAGTATCACGCAGTCTGCAGTATCAGAGCTTAGCGCCGCAATGCTGTCTTCCACGTTGCTTTTGATTTCAGAGACAATGTCAAAACTCCCGAGAAAAAGAGATAGCGCTGCTGCATGCTTAGGGTTTTCTTCGACGATAAGTACCTTTTTAGGATGTCTGGTGAGTGCATCCTCTATGCTGCGAAACATATCACCCATTTGTTCCAACGCCATAGGTTTATTGATAAAATCGATAGCACCCTGCAGCAGACTCTCTCTTTTAACCTGCAGAGAAGACATGATATGCACCGGAATATGTCGTGTTTTGGGATTTTCCTTGATCTCAGCCATTACTTGCCATCCATCTTTAAGTGGCAGCTGAATATCCAGCAATACCGCGAGCGGCATATATTGCGCTACCACTTCCGCAGCAATGTCGCCACGCACCACCACAATCCCCTTATAGTTTTGCTGGCGCGTATATTTGAGTAGAATCTTTGCAAACTCGATATCATCCTCGACGATCAAAATAAAGCGGTCGCCAGGAACGATACTATCGCGATCGTCCGGAATATCGGCTGGGATAGGTATTTGCAACGTCTTTTCTGCAGGTAAAGCTGGTACCGTTGGAATTTGTTCCAAAGATGTAGTCTCCACAGGTAAAATTTCCACGCCGTCGGTTGCTAACAACGTCTGCGCAGCGCCGAATAGGGATGTACTTTCGCCCGAAATGCGCTCGGGAATAATCAGTTGAAAGACACTACCTTCTCCTTCTTCACTATTCAATAAGATTTCACCGCCAAGTAAGCGGGCCAATTCCCGGCTTATGGAAAGCCCCAGCCCTGTACCACCAAATTTACGGCGCGTAGAGCCATCAGCTTGTTGAAAAGCCTCAAATATTAGATGCTGCTTATCCTTTGGTATTCCAATTCCGGTATCGCGCACTTCAAATACAATCCCGTTTCGGGGCGACTGCTCCCGATCGATATGTAGCGTTACCTTGCCCGATGCCGTAAATTTAATAGCATTAGAGAGTAGATTACGTAAAATCTGTTCTAGCCGCTGTTTATCTGTTTCGATCTGAGCGGGCAATTGCTCCGCTACGCTCATTTCTAATCCAAGTTTCTTGTCGGCAGCAATTGGTCCGAACATCGCCGACAGACCATGCATTACGTCCGCAAAAAATACGGGCTGTACATCCAAATCCATTTTGCCGGATTCTATTTTAGAAAGATCCAAAATCTCGTCTATCAGGGTCAGCAGACTCTTTCCCGAACTCTGGATCACGGCTGCCGATTCCATCTGTTCGTCATTGAGGTTACCGTCCGTATTTTCGGCCATCAGACGAGAAAGCAGCAAAATTGAATTAAGCGGAGTACGCAGTTCATGCGACATATTAGCTAAAAATTCAGATTTATAGCGTGTACTCTGTGCCAGCTCTGCCGCTTTCTTCTGAATTTCTTGGTTACGTTCAGCTATTTCCAAATTTTTATCTTCCAACAGCCTGGAACGCTCTTCCAGCTCACGGTTAGACTGCACCAACTCTTCCTGCTGAACACGAAGTTCTTCCTCAGAAGCCTGCAATTTATAGGTATGCATTTCTAGACTAGAATTCAGTGATTCCAGCTCAGTATGTTGTGCCTGCAGCTCTTCAGTCTGCGCCTGCGTCTCTTCCAATAAATTCTGTACAACCAATCGAGCTTGCGATGCAGCGAGTGTAGCACCCACTTTTTGAACAGCATCTCTAAAAAACGCCAGCTGTATCGAAGAAAAGGGCTGCAATGAACCAAGTTCCATTACACCGATACATTCACTTCCATCAAAAATAGGAAGGATAAAAAGGTTGTTTACCTGTACTTTTCCAGTAGCAAAGCTGATGACATAATGTGCATCTTCGAGGTTTTCAAATAATTTCTCCTGGCCATCTTTAAATACCTGCCCTACCATGCCATCCCCTGCAGCAAAGCGTTTATGCTCCGGATCTTCAAGGCCATAAGATCCTCTTAACATCAACTGATCCTGCTCCATGAGATAAATGGCCCCATTAACACAACTGCCATACGTCGTTAGATGTCGTAACGTGACGGCCGTGAGCTCTTCTTGGAGTTTATTGCCCATTAAAAGATTGCTCAGCTGCGTTAATCCAGCTTGATGCCAATTATTGTTATTGAGTTCATCAAAAGAAATTTTCAGTGACCTAGCCATTTCATTGAGCGATCCCGTCAAGCTTCCCAAGTCGTCCTGTTCAGCATCCTGTATCTGCATATCATAATTTCCCGCTGCGATTTCACGGGCAATGCGCTGGGTAATGCTGAGTCTCCGCTGGATCTCCTCATCTTTACGTTTCAGATCATGTTGTAACTGTTCTCGCTTAAAGAAATCATCCCGCAAACGGAAGTAAAAAAAGACAGTGATCAGCAAAGAAACTACTGCGGCCAGCAAAACGAAAATCGATGTGTAGCCAGAAGATCGTCCAAGTTCATTCGAACGCTTGTTCAACAAAGATTCTTCTTTATCTATAATCTGGCTGATTAAAATTCGACAGCTATCCATATAGGCTTTCCCCTCTTCGAGTTGGGAGACCGTCACCATTCCGCCCCGCCTTTTGATAGTAACCAGATTTTCAAGTTTGGTCAGTCTAGACCTTACCAGCGTGGACAGGGTATCGATTACCCGCTGTTGATCGGGGTTATCAGCTGTCAAATCGTGCGCACGGCTTAGCGATTGAGGCAGCGACTCAAGACCAGTTTGATAAGGATTTAAAAACTTATCCAGCCCAGTCAGTAAATAACCTCGCTGACCCGTCTCGGCATTCTGCAGATCCTGTAGAATTTTATTAACACGGCTCATCACCCGACGGCTATGGTCCACCATCTCACTATTATGAATCTGCTTACGAATACTGACATAAGAAGCCGTTGAACTTGCTAAGAGCAACAGTAGCGATATTCCAAAACCTATCTGCAGGTTTTTTAAAATAGTTTTAGGCATGCTTTTTCATCCATTGAGTTAAGACTATGCCAACTGATGGTCTAGATGGCCGCCAAATATAGCAATAGGGGGCCTAAAATGAATATCGCCTAAGCAAGCACGGAGGATGATACCGTATTTTAACAAAAATTTACGTATTTATCCCCCTTCAGCAATCCTTTGGGCAATAATTTCCGAAGTCGCTGCACAAAAATCAAGCCCTGAATAGTCAGGATTATAACCGCCGATATAAGGTACAGCCATCATAAAAATACGTTGGTTGGAGCGCCCGCTGTGATCAACAAGCTGAAAGCTGTCGTCTATCTTTATCCCCGGCACCCGCAAAAAGATAGCCCCATCCGGTGCCACAAACATATGATCATTACCCGCCAATAACTGTTCCTTGGTATGCTCAACAGAGCGGAACCTCAAATAAGCGGGACTAATATTACCGTTGTCGATCAAACTCTTAAAAGGGAAATCTTCAAAATTCAACGGCTGCTGACCTACGCAATCGACAAATGTCTTATAATATGTTTTACTTTCTATACCTTGCTCATTTGTATAAAAGTAATTGGCTCCACAGTCCTTTGCAGGTTCAACACGGCTTTCGGTACCAACGTTTACCACCTCGAGACGACCGGCATCGTGCAATGCGAGCAACTCGCGGCTAGAGCCCTGCGGTACGAAAGCAATCACAATAGAAATCAGGGGCATTAACACCTTCTTTAAACGAAGCATATCTTCTGCAGACATGTATTTTGCTGGATAATTCAATGTAAAGCTCAGCGCAGAAAGCACTTCCTTCCAATAAATTGATTCGTGCCTTTTGATGGACTTTAGCGCTTGTGCGTGTTCCTGACGAAAACCTTCGAAGGCATCTTTCTGCTCCCGCAAGGCAAGTACCGCTTCCACAAAGTCTTCGAGACTGAGCTTTTCTACCATGTCGTAGAAGGCGGGATCTTTCTCCTTAAACTGGGCTTTAAAATTTCGCTCAAATAAAAAATCAAGCGATACAAATCCTTCATTTTCGAGCCTATTAAGCATAAGTTCCTCTTCTGAAATCAAGAGATTGTTGGCTAAGAACGGGTCTTCCTGATGAAAGCGGATCGCAGGGAGAAGCCCACTGCGTGTATGCATCACTATTTTAAAATTTTCGCTTCCCGGATCAATTTGATATTTTATCTCCCCTGTATCGAGCACGTCAAAAGAGCCATTGTGCCGAGCCAGTGTACGTACGGCATCTATCGCGGTAAGCGAAGCTCCACGTATCCCAACGGCATGATCAGTCTTTAAGGCGAGTTTAGATGGTGGATAAGGCGATTCAAAGTAGTGTTCGACATTACCCTCATGTTTAGTTGGCCATTTGTGTCCAGTGCAAATAATGGCCTTATCAACGATATACGTGTCCGTGCTTCCAACCATTATTTTTACCTGCGCTTGGCTTTCTAGGTCGATGATATCGCTTACCTGGCTAGCTAGGTACACCTGGGTTTCAATACCTTTGGCATCTGCCATACGCTTTAATAGCGTAAACTGTTCCGATAAATAGCGGCCGAACAGCAACCGCGGCACTACTTTATAACGATTAAAATCGTCCACATCAATTCCATAGGTACGAAGTGTAGTTGCCGACAGCGATTTGACATACTCTTCAATGGTGGTCACCAGTGCCGGGATTTCATGATCCGAGACGTTGGTCAAGTGCTCCGGTGTAGCACCTTCATAGCTGTAAGGCATCCCTGCACCTAATTGTTTTCTCGACTCAAAAATAGATATTTTGAGCTCCCCCATATTCTTTTCAATCAATCTTTTGTACATAAACAGGCCACTGGGTCCGCCCCCGATGATGGCTACATGGATGTGTTGTTGCATAGTTTTCATTGCGCTGCCTGAATGGCAGTTTTCGTTGATAAGAACAACAATAAATTACATAAAGTTTTAAATTGCATTTATTACGCTGCAATAAAAAGTGCGATAAATACGGGTTACGATTTAAATACCTGAATCTGCGATTCTGCAAACGAAGGGTGTGTGGGTGCTGTTTTCCGAATAAACAAAAATGGTAACAAATAATAATATTATGGAAAACAACATCAACAATCCAGAGATCATCAATGACATCATTAAAATCAACAATGACCGTATTGAAGGTTATAAAAAAGCAATTGATCTGGCAACAAGTCACGGACTAGATAAGCTGATTCCCACCTTTCAAAAATATATCGGACAATCGGAAGAATTTATTGCCGAGTTAACTCCTTATGTTGAGCTTGAGGGCAAAGAGGCAACGGATAGCACCATGCTGAGCGGCAAACTATTCCGCGCCTGGATGGGAATCAAAGTAAATATCACAGGCGACGATGAAAGAAGTTTACTGGAAACCTGCGAACAGGGCGAAGACGCGTTTAAATCGACGTACCAAACAGCGTTGGCAGATGGATCTGATGAACTCTCGCAAAATGTGCATAGTTTGATCAATACCCAACTTAGCAAACAGCTTGAAGCACACAATATTATTAAAATGTTGCGCGACAGCAAAACAATTTAATCTTTTAATAAATTTAATCTTTTAATATTTGTGGTATGCTGACAAAATAAAAGTCTTTTTACACAAAAATACCGAAGGGATTTAAACTTCGGTATTTTTGTTCAATATCCGTCGTGACAATCGCCACTGAAAACCAGGAAGATGGTTAAATATTCAGAAGACTTAACAATCAATCATTTGCGCGTACAACGGTGGTCTGCACAATAAATAAATCCTCTTTCAGTCCTGTACTCTTTGCCTTTATCCGGATACTTCCCGATTTTTCGCCTGCCTGAACAATCAGCGTAAGCTGCCCATTGAACAGGTGCATCTGTGGTTTTTCAAAAGACTCCAAGTTCGTTGGATCCCCATTAGCCAAAGCTTTAAACGCACCAGCTCCCCCGACTTCAAATCGCACTAATCCATTGGCATGCGGGCAGAGATTCCCTTGTTTATCTACTGCTTTGACACGGATGTAAGCCAACGAACGTCCATCAGCAGCAATGGAATCATGCACCGTTTCCATTTTAATCCGGAACGGCCTTCCCGCTGTTCGTACGCTCTTTTCAGCTACCGGCTCTCCCGATTCATCATAAGCAACAACCTTGATTTCTCCGGGTTCATATCGTGTTTCCATCCACATCAGGCGATAACGCTCCTGTAAAGAATGCTTATTTTTACTTCGTTTCCCCTGACTCTTGCCGTTGATAAAAAGTTCTGCACTTGGATAGTCCGTATAAACGAACACAGGTGTCTGCTGGCCCACCCGATCTGGCCATGTCCAATGTGGAAGAATGTGCAAGGTATGTTCATTTTTATTCCACAAACTTCTGTAGAGGTAATAACGGTCCTTGGGAATACTTGCCAGGTCAATAATGCCAAACATGGAACTGTGGTTGGGCCATGCATCGGTATCGTATGGAGACGGCTCACCGAGGTAATCAAATCCAGTCCATACGAATTGACCCATCGTCCAATGATGGTCTTCTGCCAAGGCAAAATCCTCATCCGGTAGATTGGACCATGAACAATATTCCATATCGTAAGACGATGACTGATGATCTGGATATAGCATGTCGCCCTTTTTGACCACAGGAAATTTATATACTCCTCTGGAGCTTACTGTGGATGCCGTTTCAGAACCCAATACTATATTTTGTGGCAATTTTGAATAGGCCTCCTCATAACGGTGCGTACGATAGTTGAGTCCCGGAACGTCCAGTAAACTGGCAAAACCATTTTCCAGCACACAACTAACCTGGTCCATACCACAGGTCACCGGTCGAGAGGGGTCTTCCCGATGGCAGATAGCCTGTAAAAATGAAGCCACTTTATATCCGTCGGCACTGCATTGTGTCGGCACCTCATTCCCGATACTCCACATCACCACGGAGGGGTTATTTCTAAAATGATGAATCATATTGACCATATCCCGCTCTGCCCAATCCGCAAAAAAACGATGGTATCCATTTTTACATTTGGCAATGTCCCATTCGTCAAAAGGCTCGATCATCATCATCAATCCCAATTCATCGCATAGCGAAACCAGCTCCGGAGCGGGCATGTTATGAGCGGTGCGCACTGCATCACAACCCATATCTTTGAGCAACTGTAATTGATAGCGTAAAGCCGACACATTTATTGCCGCACCCAATGGACCGAGGTCATGATGATTGCATACACCTTGAAACTTTCGAATCTTTCCATTTAACATAAATCCCCGATCGGCAATGATACGCACCTCACGAATACCAAAACGAGTCTCAAAACTATCCATTAGCTTACCATCGACATAAACTTGCGTAGAAGCTCGGTATAAATTAGGCTGTTCGGGGCTCCATAGAGCAGGTTTTGGAACTTCAAAATTTTGTACAAAGGCCTTACCATAATTTATTTTTTGCTCATTTTCTTTTTGCGCCACGACACGGCCTTCTGCATTCAAAATTGCAGTTACCATGCGCACCGATTTACCATCAGCATGCTCCAAAGTGGTCTCCAACTTTACTGAAGCTAGGCTGTCTGAGACAAATGGCGTTGTGATATGGGCGCCCCAAACAGGCATGTGAATCTTCTCGGTAACGATTACATGCACATTCCGATAGAGTCCTGCACCGGGATACCAACGCGAAGATTGGGCTTTATTTTCCAGTCGAACGGCAATTGTATTGTTCCTGCCATCCCGATGCAGCAGTTCGGTCACATCAAAGTGAAATGCATTATAACCATACGGCCAGAAGCAAGCTTCCTTCCCATTGACATAGACCCGGGCTTCACTCATTGCACCATCAAATTTAAGCACCACGCGTTTGCTGCTCGGGTCAAACTGAGGCACATCCAACTTGGTACGATACCAGCCTACCCCAACATAAGGTAGGCCTCCGGTTCGGCCGGTTTTTACAGTTGCTTTTTTCTCTCCATTTTGTGTCACAGCAACATCTTGTAAGTCGTGTGCACGGTCAAAAGGTCCGGCAATAGCCCAATCGTGCGGTACAGTCACATTTTTCCAATTCTTGTCTTCCAAGGTCGTCCGTTCGCCCTGGGCAACTTCACCCTGAAAAAAGCGCCAGTTTTTCTCCAATAAGAAAGACTGACGTACCGACTGTCCATGCAATGCTATCGGCACGACCAAAAACAAAAAGAATAATACGAAAGCGATATGCAATAATCTCATCATCAAATTATGGGTTTAGGGTCTAAAGTTGAATTTCATTAGCATCATTCAGCGCTGTAAATATAGTCTATTTAAAAGCGTTCAAGGCCTTTGTGGGACGTCCATTGTTATCAAATGCGCCTAACGTGTAGCCATTCCAACCGCCATAAGCCAAAGGTTCCCAATAAAATATTCCCAACACCTTGTGATCCGGCACGGTATTAACCGAGCTAAAAAGATCTTTGAGCCATATTTCTGCAGTATCCGCGGCATCCCAGCTCATGCCCACTTCGCAGATCATCACCTCTGAATTGTATCGCGCAATCATATCTTTAATGTTACTGACGCAGGCTGTATTCCGTTCCTTCCAATTTTCGGGGGTCGGGTAAAGTGACATGCCGATTACATCCCATTTTCCACCGTTTTTCTTCAGACCATCGAACATCCAACGGAACAAATTATTATCAAATCCATTGTGAAGATGGATAATCACTTTTGCTGCCGGAAAAATCGCTTTTACCGCATCATAGCCTGCGTTATTCAATATGGCATAATTAGCCATGCTCTCCGAGGCCTTGCCCTCATTCCACAGCATGCCATTCCCGGTTTCATTCCCTACCTGCACCCATTCCGGTGTAATATCGTTCTCTTTCAGTAATTGTAGCACCTCATTTGTATGGTCACTCACAGCTTTCTTTAAGTCATCAAATGCCAAACTCTTCCATGCTGCCGGCTTTGTCTGCTGTCCAGGATCTGCCCAGGTATCACTATAATGAAAATCCACCATGATGCGCATTCCCAAATGTTGTGCGCGGCGTGCTTTAACCAACACGTCGTTCTTATTGCACCAACCACGTTCGGGATCTACCCAAACGCGTAGGCGTACAGCATCCATTCCCAATCCACGCAATAATTTCAGTCCATCTACTGCATTTCCTCCAGCATTGAAAAATTGTACACCCGAAGCCTCCATTTCCGTAATCCAGCTGACATCAGCCCCTTTTGCCAAATGCGATGCGGTTGCAGCGGGCTCGAAGCTATCTTTTTTGCTGCAGCTAGATAGCACCAAACAAAAGCCTATCGCTGCGGCAAATACCTTTCCTATTGTTAATTTTTTCATTCGATTCAATTATTTAAGGAGTTATCTTATTGATGTTTACTCCACATGATACTTAAACTGTTTTGGATCGCTCAGATCGAGGATCAAGGTATGTGTGCCCACCTTGTCATAAGCAAATCCACTGCCATCTGCTGTATATAGTGCGCAGTTGCCATCCCCTTCCGCAGCTCCAAAAAACCAGGTCCAACTGCCATTGATCAACACTTTTATGCCCCACTGTTCAGCTGCTGTTGTCGTGATTGTTGCCTTCCAAACTTTCGCCGTTTGGTCATAGGTCATCGGCGTGGCCGTTGCACTCCAACCGTTAAAATCGCCCGTAACCGTCATGGATTCCACCGCAGTTTCTTTCCAGGCCAACTTATTAACATCGGCGGTCAGGTACAGATATCCGCCTTTGCTTGTCCAGCAGTTCCAGCGATCTGCCCCGCTATATAAAATATATTGGCTACCATCCAATGGATAAGAACCATAGATCAGTGATGCACTGGCACTTTCTGCATTGGCTAAATAAAAGTTGTACCATTGGTCGAGACGAACAAAACCATCGTAGAAACCATCTTCTTTTCGTGAACACAGTTTCCATGGGAATTGTGTCATCTCTTTGTTCGAAAGATAAAGGTATGCCGCCTCATCAACCGGTTGGTAAGACGTGATAGTCAAGGCGATCACGTTACTATAGAGCCATTCTGTATTAGCACCCAATCGAGAAGCAATACGGACATAGCATGTTTTCTTTTGATCGGGTACAAATCCCATACCCGTGACGAGATTATTCAATTGTTCATGCGTATAACTGATGGAACTCGCCACCTGCTCCACGCTTTTGGCGATGACAGTAAAGGCGGGATCTGCCGCTATTTCTATCTTATTTTTTAAGGCCGACTGCGCCATCGGTTCTTCGCTGGTCAAGATCGCCTCGTCCCAAACAAGCTGCAGTGCCACAGCTTTGCGATCTGTAGATTTTAAAACCAATTCCGATGTACTACTATGCAGCACTGCAGGTTTTATTCCCCCGACAGCTGGTGTCCCGCCCTCCTTTTTGCAGGCAGCGAAAAGCAATACCAAAATATAAAGTGTTAATTGTTTCATAAGTCATCATTATCTTTAAAAACCCCTATGGAAATACCCGTTTATGCGCTTCAGCTCCACTGCATGGTCGCAAAACTATCCCATCGATTTATCAATACCATACTAGGCTAATAGCCTGCATTTTGAATTAAATTTGGATTAGCGCTCATATCTGTTGTTGGAATCGGATACAGATTGAACTTTGCATCCACAGAACGACCATTCATATCCCCTCCTTTCCATTGCCAGAGGTAAGCGCTTCCGGTAAATTTCCCAAATCGAATGAGGTCTGTGCGGCGCGTACATTCCCAAAACAGTTCACGTCCGCGCTCCGCAAGGATAAAATCCAGCGTGAGCTGTGCCTGCTCGATTGTGCCAGCGGAACTTCCATATCCCCTTTGTCTGATCGCGTTGACCAGAGTAAGGGCTTCCTGTACACTACCGCCGCCACCGCGCAGTACGGCCTCGGCATACATGAGATACACATCGGCCAGGCGGATCATCGGAAAATCCGTGCTTACCAAACCTTCGTCTGTGGTATAGGTGCCATCATCTTTCAAATTTGTAAACTTCACCAATCCATAACCCTGGCTTGATGCGGCTGGATCTTCTACGTCCAAAGACTGCCCATTTTTCCAAAAATCACCTCTCTTATCTTCCGCTTGAAAAATGCCGACAAATTCGCGAAGTGTACGAAAACTATTCCAGCCAGAAAGTACACCATAGTCTGACGATTTCATGCTCCCCACAATAGGGCCATTCACCAGATAAGTTGTCGCACCCCAGGTCGTCGTGTGTGCCACATCGGCTTCTATCGGGAAGATAATTTCGTTGGTGCGCTTATCGTTATCGGCATTAAATACCTGCTTATAATTCGCATTTAAAGTATATCCGGCATCAATCACTTTTTTTGCATAGTTCAGACAGTCTGCGTTCCGTGCTGTACCCGTATACACCTGAGCATTCAGATAATTCTTGGCCAATAACGACCATGCGGCAGCACGGCTCACTCGCCCATATTCATTTTGACGCGCTTCTGGCAAGATTGCTGCGACCTCCAGAAGTTCCTTTTCAATAAATTTGAAAAGATCACCCCTCGTCATCCGTGGTGGAAAAAATGCAGCTACAGGATCGTTCTCAGTCACAAACGGGACGTTTCCGTACAAGTCCATCGCATGACTATAGGCTAGTGCACGCAGAAAACGAGCTTCAGCCGCAAATGTCAGAATCTGCGTCTGCTCGTTCGAACTAAATGTTGCCAGTTTTTCTGTAGTGGCGTTTCGTAGAAATTCATTGCAGATAGCGACCGTATAATAAATCCGGTAATACATGGCATTGACCCATGTATCGGACGCTCCCCAGGTCATATACTGAATATCGGTCATGTTATCACCACCCGCCCAGGTATAGATTACCTCATCTGTAGGTACTTCCTGCAAATTAAAATACACCCGAAGGTAGCCCCAAGAGGCTGTGCTACCCGCCATGTCCGGATCGGCATCACCACGGCCATTGCCTGCAACCGCAAATGAGGCATACAGTTTAGCAAGGACCGAACGGTACCCCTCTACCGAAGTATAGACCGACTCCGATGTAGTTTCCACAGTTGGATATTGGTTTAAGTCCTTGGTGCAGGCGTGTAGCAACAAGATTATACTAAACAATCCAAAACAAAATCTTTTTATATTTTTCATCGTTATATAAGTTTTCTTTTTTGAGGTAGCCATTAAAAATCCATATTGAGACTTAAGGAGAACGTTCTGGAGCGCGGGTAGAACGAACTGTCAAACCCACTCGGAACCTCGGGGTCCATACCACTATATTGGCTCACAATAAAAACATTCTGTGCTACTGCACCCACGCGTAAATTGGAAATCTTGCCCACTTTGCCAAAATTGTAATTCACGGAAAGATTTTCCATTCGAAGGAAGGAAGCATTTTCAACGTAGTAATCTGAATAATACTGTCTAGTTTGAAATCCCGTATGCAAGTAATCCCGATGAAGGTTATTGATCGACGGATCCACATATTGAACGGTTTCCCACGCACTGAGGTTCATTTTTGTATTATTGAAGACGTAGTTCCCCAAATTTGCGCGTAACGTAGTAGCTGCTGTCCATTTTTTGTACGTTAGCTGAGTATTGAAACCGAACAGCCATTTTGCGGCCGGGGATTGATAGCGATACAGGTCTTTTTCATTGATCGCACCATCACCATTCAGATCAGCGTACACGCCTTCCAACGGTTTTCCTGCCTCGTTGTACAATTGCTTGTACACATAAAACATGTAAGGTTGATATCCTGTTGTCAGGATCTGTATGCCACGGCCACTGACATTAGGACCGACGTACGTTCCAACCGCATTCGCATCCTGTACCAAGGCTATATTGGTTACTTTTGTGTGTTGATTGGTTGCATTGATATTAACTTCCCAACGCAGGTTATCTTTTTGAATAGGGACGGTATTCAATTGAAATTCGAAACCACTACTTTCAACATTTCCGACGTTAATGGTTGCGTTCTGGTCAAAGTTTGTTCCTGCCGCCACCGGCACATTGGCCAGTAGATCATGTGTTTTTCTTGTATAATATTCAATTGCACCAGATACCCTATTCTTCCATAGTCCAAAATCCAGACCATAGTTAAATGCTTTGGTTGTCTCCCAGCGTAAATCCCTGTTGTAGACCGATGGCCGATACACCAGATGATACTGATCGCCAAACCGATATTGGGCATAAGCGGTTCCCAAATTATAAACCGGCAAATACTCATAATTGCCGATACCTTCCTGCTGTCCTGTTATACCATAACTTGCACGGAGCTTCAAATCGTCCAAAAACGAGATGCCTTTCATGAAAGATTCCTGTGAAAGACGCCATGCCAAGGCGACAGAAGGAAATGTTCCCCAGCGATTTTCTGGACTGAATCGTGATGTACCGTCCTTCCGGACCGTTGCTGTCAGTAAATAACGACTGTCGTAATTGTAGTTGATCCGACCATACCAAGAGATCAGCGTATGGCGCTCGTCTGATGCGATAGCGGTAGAACGTATATCGCCTGCTTCATTATAGTACACGATCGGTGGGCGCCCTGCACTCCAATATTGATAATCGTGGCCAGCAGTAATGTCAACCGTGCTTTTTAAGTTTGCAAAAAACTTGTTATAATTTAGATAACCTGTGAATAGTTTATTTTTAAGAGTCTGTTCATAACGGTCAAAAGCGCCTCCAATCGTAAAATTATTGGCTGCACTTGCAGGAATTAGATTTGACCCATTCCCTTTCGCATAGTCATATCCGAGCGTTACGTGAGCTTTTAATTCGGGTAGCATATGAAACTTATAATCAAGATCAAGATTACCTACAGCTCGATTGACTGTACTAAGGTGCTTCTCCTGACGAAGCAGGCCCAGTGGATTGAGATTTGCACCTGTTGCTGGGAGACCGGC
Source organism: Sphingobacterium sp. UBA1498 (assembly GCF_002325125.1). Taxonomy (NCBI): domain Bacteria; kingdom Pseudomonadati; phylum Bacteroidota; class Sphingobacteriia; order Sphingobacteriales; family Sphingobacteriaceae; genus Sphingobacterium; species Sphingobacterium sp. UBA1498. Next base: position 270,164 of record NZ_DCRG01000032.1, on the reverse strand, counting down.
ATTGTCGAGACTCTCATAATAACCCCCATAAGCAGCTACCCCAGAGTAAACGGGCTGCGTGGGATTGAACGCCACAGCAGACCATATCGCTTCGGTATTGGCAAAACTGTTGTTATTTCGGGCTCCTTTAACATTCAGGTTTACCGCGAGGTGTTTGTTAAAAAATGTCGGATTTAGCACAAACGCCCCCGTCATACGCTCCGTCTTGTCGGTGCGCAAGGTTCCCTGCTGATTGTAATAGCCAGCAGAAGCTCGAAAAGGCAACGTCTTACCGATCTTTCCCTGCAAACTTAAATTATTGTCCGTTCCTATGGCATCCTGAAAAACCTCAGAAAGCCAATCTGTCGAGGCATTACCCAATAGCGCTTTTTGCGCAGAAGTTCCCTTGCTATTGATCAGGTTAGCAAATTCATCGCGCGACATCATATCAGCCACACCCATCGCCTGCTGCATGGACACAATGGAGGAAAAAGAAAGCCGTAATGTATCCCCTTTTCCTTTCTTAGTCGTAATCAACAATACCCCATTTGATGCACGAGATCCATAAATCGCTGTGGAGGATGCATCTTTGAGCACGGTCATGCTTTCAATATCATTGGGATTGATCAGACTGAGAAAATTGCCACTGTTGCCGCTGATGCCACCAGTTTCCAAAGGTACCCCATCCAACACGATCAGTGGATCGTTGCTGGCACTCAAAGAAGCCCCACCACGAATACGTATGGTACTTCCCGAGGAAGGCGAACCACTGTTGGACATCACCTGTACGCCAGCCGTTTTCCCATTGATCAGCTGTTCGGGAGAACCGACCAATCCCGTATTAAAATCTTTGCTACCTACCGTGTTGACGGCACCCGTTAGATCCTTTTTTGTACTACTGCCATAACCTACGATAACCAGCTCTTCCAAAACATTTCCCGCCGATACCATCTTAATATCTAAAGATGTTCCCGATACCGATAAGGTTTGACTGGTATACCCCACTATCGAGAATGATAGTTGCGATTTGCCCTTCGGCAATGAAATACGATAAGTACCATCGTTGGCCGTAGAAGTCCCCACGGTGGTTCCAGTCACCAACACCGTAACACCGGCCATCGGTTGCCCCTGTTCATTGCGGACTACCCCCCGGACATCCTGTTGTTGCATCAACCTGATCCATTTACTCTCCCCTTTTGTTGCCGCATAGAGCTGCGTTTCCCCAAGGCAGGATAGCAATGACAAGCCTAATAAACTTGTTTTAAATGCAAAACCTTTCATTTTTTTTAATTTATGTGTTTATAATTGTTTCTTTCCTTTGCTGCAATTCCTTCGCTACACTCACCTTAGCGCTCGATTCGGCCAATTTGCCAAACTACTGTTTTTATACACTACTCCAGCCAGACCGCGGCTACAGACAGCACAACGCCCGCCATATTTTCGCCTGAGATAATGAGCTTTTCGATCGCTCTTTTATCAAATTGATCAGAAACTACCGGTTTAAAAAACCGTTCAAGAAAAACGGGATAAGGGGCAGGCAACAAAGCCGTTGGTACCAGCTGTAAATCTGTTAAATCCAGGCAAACCAACGTTTCAGTAGCTGAAACTGCATCTATTTTTTTGACGTAGGTGTACCCTTTCTTTGTGACAAAACCTGCTTTTAGCGTCGGATTGCCACCGGTATGTTTTAAGAGTATACAAAGTTTTTTAACATGTTCGAGCCCCACTGGCCGATCAAGAATTTTTGTTCTTATATCTTTAAGCCAGAAATACTGGGCACTCGAATCCTTGCCGTGAAAGCTAAACGCCCAGAGAGGCAGCTTCCCTAAATGCTGCTGTTGCCATTCTGCAGTTATATAAGCGGTTTCCGGAATGGCGAAGGTCTCGAATGTAGCGACCTTGGACAATGATTCAAACAGCGAAATTGGTGCATGCTGGTCATATAATCCGACCGTCCAATAGCTATTGACGCGATAGTCCCAGTCGAGCGGAGCTCCGGCCTGATTGTCAGGATAAGTAAACTGTTTGCCACCAACGAACACTGTGGCCGTATATTTTAACGCATTGCCCGTTAACAATGCTGCCGGAATATCCGCCTCATACCTATAACTATCTTTCGGAATCAGCTTGATGTAAGGATTATGTTCGTTCCAAAATGAGACCTGATCCGTCTGTAAAATAATCGAATCGGGCTGCTGTTCAAAGATGTAGCGGAACTCCAATTTGGCGCTGCGCCCTTTCTCCAGTGCCTCGGGCTGCTGGTGTATTAACAAAGTTTGTTTCAGCGGCGCAGCTGCTGGCGCATAATATTCACCCAGACTACCATTTTTCCAGGGTGAAGAGGCTGTCCAGCTATTTTTTAGCTGCACATGCTTTCGCTTAAGCAGGTAAACTCCTGGTTCAACGCTGAAGCTGGTTTTTGGTACTATAAGATCTCCAATCACCCCAGTTTTATGTGAAAGTTGCTGCACGGTGAACATCTCGCCAAGGTCAGGAATTTGAATATCGATCGCCTGAGATCGGTACAAGATATGTACCACCTCGCGGCTTGGCGACGGCTTGGCAAAAGGATCGGCGATTTTTTCTGCATCCGGCATCACTTCCAAACGCCATAAGCCTTCTTCCAAACGATCCAAAAAATACGCACCAGATCCGCTATAATCCACCACAGGCGAAGAACCATGGCCGGCAATATGCATCAATTTCTCTGGCTTTACAGGTTTGACTGCTGTATTATTCGTATAAAAATATTTATCCGGCGCATTCATCATGGCGAGATCCTGATCATAGCTCACCTCAAAATCGCCAAAAGAAGTATTCTGCGGGTATGGATTAAATTTTTTATTCCTGGGGATCGTATAGGCCACCTCGGCAGCAATTAACGTACTCAATGCTTTCGCCGGTGTGTAGGCTAAATTGAGATAATGGGTCTGATATTCGGTATTGTAGGCGGCGATATCCATCGGATCGTAAGCAAATTGCGTGATCCACTGAAATCCAGCCGAACGAAATGTACGACTCATCGCGGGATGCAGGTAGCTGTAGAGATTGTCTGCAGGATCATACTCGTATACTGCCTTTGCTTTATTGGCAAACCCTTTCAAGTTTGCAAAGGGAATGTGGTACTGATCGATGTAAGGAAGGAAATTCCCCAGACGTTCTCTTCCTGCAACCAGTCCCACAGGATACCATTGATAGGTGGTTCCTTGGATATCAGCATTGAAATAAGCCTGCACATGATCCATATTATGGCTGACATTATAGAAAACCGGCTTTTTATTACCACTTTTTTTCATGGCCTTAACCATCCGTGCAATATAGTCCGAAGTCGTTTGAACGGTACCCGTATGGCACGGCTCGTTATTAATTTCAAATCCAATAACGTAAGGATCTTCCTGATAAGCGTAGCCTGTATAAGGATTGACATGGCGAAGCAACTGGCTGATATACTTTTCCTGTGCTGCGATTGCTTGTGGATTGGCATGGATCTGACACTTATCATAATGGTAGGTAAAGGCATCCGTATTTTCATTTTTTTCGGGATAGCCATTTCCAAAATTCGTCATGCCGGTAATTAAAATCCGGATGCCACGCTCCTGCAGTTTGAAAAAGAGGTAGTCCAATAGATCCAGGTGTTCATTGCTCATCAAGTTTCCATTTCGGTCCGAGATCTCCACATCCCAGATATGGATACGATAAGCATTATACCCCAAACGGGCAAAGTGGTAAACGTCCCGATCAATGGCCTGCTTACGGTCGATTCCTCTAGCCTGAAGTGCCCGAAAGGCATGGGCAAAAGGAACGGTATAGTTGACCCCATAAAATGAAGCCTCAGCTCTGCTGTCGGACCAGCGCATCACACCTTCGTGATCAACAAAGACCGTAGGAACATTTGTATTGGCCTTAACCTGTGCATAGGTATTGGCGTACCCCAAAAGAGCAAGGCAGCATAAAATAATTACACGCATGGATTGTATCGATTTATAATTTTTTGGTTATTACGATTACAAACCTATCAAACCACATTATTTTTTAAGGCCACATATCGGACAAAGAACAACACAAATTGGACATCTCCACATCTCTCATCCATTAGACAATACTGACCAACAATACGTTACGAATAAGACTCCATATAAACCTTTGGTGACATACCAAATTCCGACTGAAAACATTTTGAGAAATACGACGAATTGGAGAATCCGACCATATACATCACCTCGGCTACAGTAAACTTCTTTTGCTGTAGCAACAGCGCGGCTTTTTTGATGCGGATACTGCGAATATATTCCACAGGAGTATACCCCGTGAGCTGCTTCATTTTTCGGTAGAGTTGCCTTGCCGCTACATCAGTGAGTTCGCTGAGCCGCTGTACGGAAAATTCCGAATCGTCCATATTTTCTTCAATCAACTGCGTTACTTTTGCTAGGAATTTTTCATCTGGTGAATGTACCGCAACTGGTTCTGCTGGTTGACTGATTTGATCGATACGCACTTGAGCGACAATCTTATTTTTCCTTTCCAGGAGCTGCTGTAGCTGCATTTGCAGCAAATCCAGATCGAAAGGCTTAGCTATATAAGCATCTATGCCAACAGCTACCCACTCACGTCTGATGAGCTCATCGCTTTGCGCAGTTAACAAAATGATGGGTATTGTCGCTGTCAATGTATTTTGGCGCAGCTTTTTGACCATTTCAATGCCTCCCATATTGGGCATAATGGCATCTGTAATGATAATATCCGGCACAAAGCCATGCCCATCGATCAACCGTAATGCCTCACTTCCGTCACCAACGATACTGCAATCGTAATTTGTTTGAAGGGTATTTCTTAAAAAATCAGCAAGCTCGGCATTATCTTCGACGATCAACAGTTTTTTTCTGCTTGAGGTGTTGGTTCCGGCGGCAGGATTCTTGCTATTTATACGATCCTGCTTCCAGTAAAGCGTTGCAGTTGTGCCATTTTGATCGCTCGTTATCGCAATGTCCCATCCTAATTGTTCACAATAACTTTTGACTAAGTAAAGGCCTACTCCCGTTCCCTGTACCTCACTGACCTCTCTTAAAGAAGAGCGATAAAATTTGCTGAATATATAAGGGAAATCTTCCGAAGCTATGCCAATTCCGGTATCCCGAACGATCAGCTTAACGTCGTCACCATTTACTTCCAGCCGCAGGTTCACGCTACCCTCCGGTCGATTATACTTACAGGCGTTGGCGATCAGGTTGTTGACGATTGATCCTAATTTGGCAACATCCGTCTGTATAAAGACGCTCTCTACAGTCGTCGAAAATCCAATATGGATATTGCTGTATTCAGGCACTTGCTGCCATTCAGCTATAAGCTGTGCGCAATAATCGACCAGATCAATTTGAGAATTCAGCAATCCCTGTAAAGGCATTTGCTGCTGCTCCACCTGGTCAAAAGTCATCAATTCCTGAATAAGCTGACTGATCTTTAAGGCATTTCGATGTACGCCATCCAGCTGCTTCTTTTTATCGCTGTTCTTGGTCTGCCGCATCATTTGGCTCACGGGAGCCAAGATCAGACTCAAGGGTGTTTTCAGCTCATGCGATACAGCAGTTAGAAAATCCATTTTCATCTTTGTGAGCTCCTGAACCTTACGGCGCTCACGTCTCCCCCATTTCAGCGTACTGCGTACCCTGAAAAAGTTGACTATCCAGAGGATCAAGAAACCAGCAATGAGTACATAAAGACTTTTGGCCCAATAGGTCGCATACCAAGGGTAGCGTATTGTAATTGAATAGGTATAGATTTCAGAAACTACATGTCCAGCAATATCCACCCGCGCCAACTGAAGATCATAGCTTCCGGAATTTAAGTTGGACAGTAACACCTTATTATCTCCACGTTCCATTGGAATCCAGGTTTCATTTTTACCTTTAAACGAATAGGCAAGTCGATAGCCGAGATGATTTCCATAATCCAGGTCGGAAAACTCCAGCCGAAGGTTGTTCTGATCATGCGCTAAGGTGATTTCGTGTCGGTAGCGCAAACCATAATCATAACTACCAAACCTTTCATTATTGACATACACTGCGGTGAGTACAATCTTTTTCGAGCGGTCTACATCTGCTTCCTCCTTTTGTGCAGGCAACAAAACTACTTCATCAACCCCTCCCAGGATTACTTCGTCTCGCTCCGTATCGTAGTACATAGAAGATACACGCTGCCCATACCGCAATAATTCAGCCTTTAGACTTTGCTTATTAATCTGCCAGACTCCAGCACTCGTTGCTACCCAGATATAAGCATTGACTTCGGCCATAGCGGTCACTTCACCCTTGTCAACAGGATCAAAACGAATCAACGTGTTTTTTCCATCCGCTGCAATTCGTCGCAACTCGCCGTGTTCCCCTACCCACACCGTATGCTGTTTATCCTTGAGCATAAAGGTCGCGCGATCTAACGGGTGCCCCGCACTATCCGTCAGATCCCTGATCTTCCCAGTAGCCACATCAATGCTGCTGATTCCTTTGTTATAGAAAAGTGCCAAGATCTCTCCCCTTCCATTGTCGACAATCTGATTGGCGAAATCTTCTAAGAGGCCATCCTCTTTGCTGAAATTTCGGTTTGCGACGACCTGCCCAGTAGCTTCCAAGAGTCTATTTCTGTTGACCACAAATATTCCCCCCATATAGGAGGCTATCCACAGATTACCTTGTCCATCTTCCAGCATATTATAGGACCATTTCGCATTCCGTTTGCCGGTAGCATCGATAATCGTCAGGTTTTTAAACTGCTTGGTCTGCGCGTCGAACACATCGACTCCACCATCGGAAGCAATCCATACCAATCCCGCACGATCCTGATAGATATCGCGGATACGGTTATGGGTCAGCCGATAGGTTCCAGCATCCATCCGATACCAATTGCTTTCAGCATTTCTATCGCCCAGTCCATGTACCCGAATTAAACCATTGTCGCCACCCAGCCAATACCAACCGTTACGGTCCTTCGCAATTTTGTAAAAACGGTTACCGTCGTTACTTGCTGTCAATTGGTATATTGGAAGTGTTTTTTCTACCTTGCGATTAGACCACAATGAAAAGCCAAAATCCGTACCTAACCAGATATTTCCCGCTCGGTCTTTAAAGATACTCCATATAATATTATTGGCCAGCGAGTTTCTATTACGGGAATCATGTTTGATCCGCTTCACGAGCTGCTGATTCAGCTGATAAGTAAAAAGACCGTCATCTGTTCCGACCAATAAAGTGTTGGAATCTTTCGACGTCATCGCCTTGATCGGATGGTTCTGTAGCACAGGAGTCTTACGAAGCATATGTTTTTTAGCATCATACAAGTATAGCCCATATTCTGTCCCAATAAATGTTTTGCTTACCTCCGGAATAGAAAATATGGAATTTACAAATTGGTTGCTCCCTTTTTTATAATCGGGCAATGTTAAGGCAATAATCTCTTTATGAGCTGCATCTAACTCAAAAAGTCCATTATACGTGCCTATTAAGATGCTATCGTCGATCTTATCAAGTGCGTAAACGGCAGGTCTGCCTTTATTAGTAGGAAATGACTTGGTGTAGTCGATAAGTTTATGCGTCTTTATATCATAGCAGTACAAACCAGCAATGGAGCCTATCCATAATGTATTACCCACGACCAGTAGTGACCTGACGTCAGAAGGACCTCCTGAAGGGAAAGAATCGAAACGGTCTAACTGGTAATTATAGAGTAGAACGCCTTGTCCGGTACCCAACGCAAAATGCTTATCATCGACCATTTCAATACAATATACAAAGGTCTGAAAAGGATATTTAGTTCCCGTAAGCGGCTGCAGCGCATAGCCATCATAATTAAATAGGCCATTGTTACTTCCTAGCCATAGCATTCCCAAACTATCCTGCGCAAATGAGTGTACGGTATTTGCGTTCGTACCCAAAGAAATATTCCGGAAAGACGGATAATCCAGCGATTGTCCAACAACCGAAGTACTGATGAAGGAACAAAAAAATAAACAATAGAAATAAAAAGATTGCATTTCTCAAAAGCGCTATGCTACAAACTTAGTTAATTCTTATGGAATACATCATATGCCTAATGGAATACATCATAAGCGGTTTGGCACTGATATACGCCCCTTTTAATGACAAAGCCTGCCCGATGATAAATAATTAAATCAAACATTAAAACGTATACAACGTAACATCAATTTATGGCTAACACCAATTTTTAATCAATTTTTAGACAGTGATTCGTCATTGATTATTCAGTCCACACTGAGCAACCACTGAACAAGCACTGAACGAGCACTGAACAAGCAGTGCAAAATGGGTCAATTTGGTTACCAGTTGATTCTCATTTGCTGCCCCTAAAAAATAAGAGATAAAAAAAAGTTAGCAATCGTTTGTACAAAAAAAAGGCTAGGTCAACCACGAACCTAGCCTCTACAAAAAACAATCCTTTAACCTGCGTTTATTTAACTAATTAATACATTTCCGATCAAATAACAGTGTCCACGGCAAATCGTTTAAATTATTTTTATTTTTTTGATAGGTCCCATCAGAAGTTATATAACACGCGACCTTCAAAGTTAGGGTCATCTGTGATCAGCCAGCTATATCGTTCATACCAATCGTGCGGTATAGCTAACAAAATATAATAGCCAGACCTATACATAAAAAATTTTTTCAAACGAAGCCTGTGAAGTGTTGTTCTTTTTAAAAAAGTATATATGGCACATTTAGAAGTAAAACCTAAAAATGGAGCTCCTTGGTGGCTATGGCTCCTGCTATCACTCCTTGCATTGGGATTGGTCCTTTATTTTGTAAACCGCTACAACAGCGGCGCGCGGATAAATGAAGCTGCTCCAGATACAAGTGTAAATACCACAGCGCCACTAACGGATACCCTTTAGACCCTCGTAAAAAAATTGAATAACTCAAAAACTAAAGACATGGCATTAGAAGACAAAAACTATAATCATTTAATTGAACTCGGAGGAAGCGATTATGAAATAGTCGATGGAGAACCTGATATCCGCGGATGGAAAGTAAAAAATGAGGCTGGTCAATTGATCGGACAGGTAACCGATCTACTGTTTGATCCGCAGAGCCAACAGGTTCGCTATCTCCTCATCGACCTGAATGATGCTGAATTTGTTGTGGAGGAAGATAAGAAAATACTCGTACCCATAGGTCTTGCCTCGCTTTATGACGGCACGAAGATTCAGGCGAGTAATGATACCGCCTACCCAACTCCTCCCGTTGAGCCGGTTAATCCTGGCGAGATCTTTACTGTCGACGAGATTCCGACAGAAGAGCCTGCAACGGATTATCTATACAATCCTGCTGATGACGGAGAGGTGGTCGTGCTATCCATCACGGAAGATCAAGTCATTCGGCTGCCTGCTTACCACGCGCATCATGTCGATCCGGAAACGGAATTATCCATCCGTCACGTCTTTGAAGGCACAGGCGATGTTGGATTTGTCGTAAGCGACAATCGTTATGATCCATCCACATTCTATACGCATTATCACTTTAGTGAAGATACTTTTTATAGCGACGGAAAACAGATGGATACACTTCCTTCTGATCAAGCGCAACGGACTAGACGAGTGGCTGCTCGACACGACTATGGAACAGCACATGAGCCTGATACGCGCAGCGACAACAACCAACTATAACAAAATATAAATAAACTATATTGCACTCATTACGGCTTCGATATGCTATTTGCGAAGCCGTAATTAGCGTATAGAGGCATCATTACCTCTGGTGTAAACTCAATTGCAGCGTTTAAATACGCCTTGACAGTGTATTTTATTACCTAAACCACCACACCAACTACCTAAATTCCCTTGTAATTCGCCAAAATAGCATCATAATTGCATCCTGTTAAAAGACATCAATATAAATCGGTTATGAAAACATATTATAAAATTGTCAGCGAGAAAAACAGGAAAACGATCGGCAGATATTACGAAAAATATAGCTGGTATAAGTTGGATCGCGAGGAGCTTGCGCAAGAATTGCTTATCCGGGGCGGCTTTTTGATCATACTGACGTATATGCTATGGTAAAAAAATGACATTATAGCGATATCTATTTATAATTTCCAAACCATTTGCACGGTTGTGTTGTCTTATGTGTAAACTTAAATCAGACAACACATTGAACAGATTTACCCGAATTGCTTTAAAAACGCTTTTGTGGATTATTGGCGGAATCATTGGACTCTTCATTCTAATTATCTTTTTGCTGCGTCTTCCCTCGATACAGAATTATATTGCCGGAAAAGTAACCCATTATGTTGAAGGCAAAATTGGCACCCCCGTTAGAATTGGCTATATCAATATTGATTTTCCCAAAAAACTGGTCTTGGAAAACATCTATCTCGAAGATCAGAGTAAGGACACTTTAGTTGCTGGAAAGAGCATTGCGGTGGATATCAATATGCTAAAACTACTGAAAAATACGGTAGAGATCCAAAGTTTGGAAGCTGAGGGTATTACGGCCAAAATACAACGTACTTTACCCGACAGCGCCTTTAATTTCGATTATATCGTTAAGGCTTTTGCGTCTGAAAAAGAAAGTCAACCTACTGCTGATACCACATCCGCCCTGTTGTTTAACCTCGATAAAATTAAATTTTCAAAAATACATGTGGTCTATACCGACGAAGTAATCGGTACCGGTGCTGACGTCTATCTAGGCAGTTTAAACACCAATATAAAGAAGTTTGACCTCACGAACAACATGGCCTTTGAGCTGCCAAAAATTCATATCGACGGATTAAATGCCACTGTTAGGCAATGGAAACCCGCCGTAGATGGCTCGGGCCCTTCTGTTGAAGACTTTGGGATCAGCGATAAAACCGCGCAGACGACGTCCCTCCTCCCCGATGTCGGCATCCAAGTGGCAGACCTCAAAAATATTCTGGTCCGATATGAAGATCAGGCCAGCGCACTTAAATCCGAATTTAAGATAAAAAGCTTCCATGCCGACCTCAATAAAATTGATCTGAACAAAGAGTTTGTGGATATTCAAAAGCTTGATCTAGACGGGTCGGACAACAATGTCCTGCTGGGAAAAATTCAAAAAGCGTTGTCCGAAGAAGGAAAAGCTAATCCGACAAAAGCCGATGCTGCTCAAACAGATTCAAGTGCGGCTGGAAAAATGAATTGGGTGGTCTCGGCCAAAGACATCCGCATTAATAACACCAATATTCGTTTCAAAGATGACAACCAGCCCCGCATGAAAGGTTTCGATTATTTTAACATCCACATGCCGGGTCTCAAAACGCAACTGACTGATCTATACTATAGCGCCGATTCCATCAGCGGATCATTGAAAGAGCTCGTAGCTTCTGACCATTCTGGCTTCGTTATCAAGCAGCTGAAAGCCGATTTCAACTATACCAATACCGGTGCCGAAATCAAAAACCTATATGCGGAAACGCCAAGGACACTCATACGGGACTACTTCAAAATCAGTTACCCTTCACTAGATCTGATTGCCAAAAAACCAGAACTGATCACGGTGAATGCCAATATTAACAAAAGCCATATCGATATGCGGGATATCCGGCTTTTCGCACCCTTCCTCGATACCATGCAGGTGATGAAGCCGCTGCTCGACAAGAAATTTTATATCGACACCCGCGTTATTGGTCGTGTAGATGATCTTCATATCCCTACAATCGATTTTCAAACGTTATCAAATACGCGTCTGATCGCCAGCCTTCATCTAAAGGGGCTTCCCGACATGAACAAATTATCGGTAGACCTCAATTTGAAAAAACTGACGACAGGCCGTTCGGATATTGAAAAACTGGTTGCTAAGTCCATGCTGCCGAGTGGTATCGAACTACCCAACACCATCGGCCTAAACGGCACATTTAAGGGCGGAATGAATGCCTTTAACACCAAACTTGCATTGGTAACCGAAAAAGGAACTGCCAAACTCGATGGAAAGGTCCATATGACTAAACAAGATACCAGCTACGATGCCGCAGTCAGCGTCCGCGACTTCAACATCGGTCAGATCATGCAGATGGACAGTACCTTGGGCATTCTCTCATTTGAAGGAAAAATCAAAGGAAGGGGAACCGACCCCAAAAGACTTATGGCAAACTTTGACGGTAAAGTAAACCGGCTCGATGCCATGGGTTACCGCTATCACGATATCGGCATGAATCTTTCCGCAGATAAAGGTGCTATCAAAGCATCCGTTTTAAGTCCCGACCCAAATATCAAACTGAAACTAAATGCTACGGCAAATACAAGGGCTAAGTATCCCAAAGTGGCCTTTGAACTACTGGTCGACAGCATCAATCTGCAAAAGTTAAATTTAATGCCGGATGCTATCAGCTACCGGGGTAAGCTAAGCGGTAATTTTGCTACTGCTGATCCAAACTTCCTCAACGGTGAAGCACATATTACCAATTCGCTGATTCGATACAACAACGATCGTTATGCGCTGGACTCTGTATCGTTACTTGCCAAGGCCGATACGAGCCGCAACCAGCTGATCTTAAAATCTGATTTTTTGAATGCCCACCTGGTTGGCAAATACAAAATTCTGGAACTGCAAAGTGCCGTACAGGATCTTCTGCAGGTCTATTATAAACCAGAAAAACCCGTTTCGATTCCCCCCTACTCGCCGCAGCTCATCGAATTTTCGGCGCAGCTGACCCGAAATAGACTGATTCAGGATTTTCTTCCAGAACTCACTGAAATGAAAGCTATCAGTTTGGACGGCCTGTTTAACAGTGCGTCCAAAAACCTGTCAGCCAAGTTGGATGCACCGCGCATTGTTTATGGCGGTACAGAAATAAACAATGTAACCCTGGATATCAATAGTCTCGATAGTGCACTCTATTATTCGGCACTCATCAACAAGGTTAAAGTCAGCAGTATTGAGCTTACCAATACGGTTTTCAGCGGAAAGGTAGCTCAAAATAGGATTAATATGGGGCTGTGGATCAAAGATAAACAAGATAAAGAGCAATATCACGTTGGGGCAGACATGCAGGCGCGAAATGGACTATTTGAATTCAGTCTGCTGCAGGACGGCTTGATGCTCAACTACGATAAGTGGGATGTAGCCCCCAACAATACGCTGAAATTTGGTAGCGCCGGCCTATTGGCCAACAATTTTGTACTGCGAAACAAGGGCCAAGAATTGCGCATTGCTTCCCAAGATAGCCTGTTCAATTCACCGCTAAATGTAGCGTTCAACAATTTCCGTATCGAGACGCTGACCAAAATGGTGATGAGCGACAGTCTCGATGTGGGCGGCGGTATTAACGGACAAACCACACTATCACGACTGGAAAGTAGCCCTGTGTTTGTTGCAGATCTTGTGGTAGATAAGTTTTACTTCGGAAAAGATACCGTTGGCAATATTAATATCAAAGTCAATAATGCACGTGAAAACACCTTCAATGCCAATGTTAGCATTACCGAAAACGGAAATAATCTCGTTCTGAGTGGAGACTTTATCAATCCACCACAGGGTGATGCCACGCTTGACTTTACACTGGATGTCGCACCTCTAACCATGAAGACCGTACAGGCCTTTAGTATGGGTAACCTGAAAGACGCCAAGGGTAATCTCGAAGGTCAGCTAAAAATAACGGGCTCGCCTTCAAAACCACAGATCAGGGGCGACCTTAATTTTAGGGAAGCCGAGTTCAATGTTGCGATGCTCAATTCACTTTTTAAAGCAAAAGATGAACAGATCCGTTTTGACCAAAACGGTATATCCTTCCCAAATTTCGAGCTGGAAGATAGCAAAGGGAATATGGCTCAAGTTAGCGGTTCGATCCGTACACAGACCTACACCGATTTTGACTTTGACCTCAACATCGCTATGGACAACTTTGAAGTACTAAATTCCACGCAAGCGGACAACGATATGTTTTATGGAAAAATGTATCTTGGCACGAATCTGCAAATCGGCGGAAATCTGGACAAACCGATTGTGGATGGTACCATCAAGGTGCTCGATAGCACCGATTTTACGCTGGTGATGCCCAACAATGAGCCTGGGATGGCCGACCGGAAAGGGGTGGTTGAATTTGTGGACAAACGCGATACCGCAACGGCGAATGCACTTGCCCGACTAGATTCCATGACCGTCACGAAACTCACCGGAATAGACGTCGACCTCAATCTACAGACCGATAAGGATGCCAAGTTTAAGATTTTGCTCGACGCAGGTTCTCAGGATGCCCTCAACATTCAAGGGGAAGCCGAACTGAATGCCGGGGTGGATGCAAGCGGTAAAATTACGATGTCAGGTACATTTACCGTGGAGAAAGGAAGCTATTCATTCAGCTTTGGACCTGTCAGCAGAGACTTTACCTTTCAAAAAGGAAGCACAATAACCTGGAATGGCGATCCTTTGGACGCACAGCTGAACATAACTGCCGTATACACGTTGAAGGCGCCAACGTTAGAATTGGTTGCGCCACAGCTCGGTACCCAAAATGCTAACTTATATAAACAAAAGATTCCATTCGACGTGCTGTTGAAGATCTCGGATCAATTGTTTCAGCCACAGCTCAACTTTGATATCGATCTAAATGCCAATAATGCCATTGTATCGCAGGATGTTATCAGTAAGGTGGACAACGCTCTGACGACATTGCGCGATAACCCATCTGATCTTAACAAACAAGTATTCTCGCTGATTGTACTGGGTAGGTTTATGTCAGCCAATCCATTTGAAAGCCTTTCTGGCGGTGGTGGTACAGAAGCACTGGTACGGAATAGCGTCAGTTCGTTTTTGAGTGCTCAGCTAAACCGACTCGCTTCGGATTTGATCACTGGGGTGGAGCTCGATTTCAACCTCACGTCGGAAGACGATTACAGCACCGGCGCGGCACAGACACGTACCGACCTAAACATTGGCGTCTCCAAGATGTTACTCAACGACCGCCTGAAAGTCAGCATCGGATCTAATTTTGAGGTAGAAGGAAATTCTCGTCCCGGGGAGGCTTCCAATAACATTGCAGGTGATATCCAACTGGATTACCAACTCTCTCAAGATGGACGCTACTTTGCGCGCTTCTACCGTAAAAATCAGTATCAGGTTACCCTGCAGGGGCAATTTGTTGAAACCGGAATCGGATTCATTATCAACATGGACTACAATAGATTTAAGGAGATCTTTATGCGCTCCAAAAAATTGAAGGAATTTTACGATACCGGCAGCAAAAAGTTTAGGAAACGCTTTGATGTGGACCGTATGGAGCAGGATTCGGCTTATCGCGATAGTGTTAGAACAGTGATACGCGACAGTCTAATGCTTCATAGCCCAGAATACCGCAAACGGATTGAAGAGCAGAAAAAAGAACAGCAACGCCGCCAGGAGGTGGATAGCACAACAAATAGGACGCAAAAAAATAATGCGCCGAAACATTTAGATACGATTAAAACTACAGCGATTAAAAATGAAGATGAGGAAAGGGCTTACCATGCAAATTAAATTACAATGGCTTATGGCCTTAGTGACAATAGGGGGACTAATTGCTGCTTGTTCTTCGACTAAGAACCTGCCTGAAGGTGAGAGTTTATATGTCAAAGGGAATGTCAAGATAGCATCGGATACCATTTCAAAGAAAAACAAAGAAAAGCTGGCGACCTATTTAGCGGAGTCGCTTCGCCCCAAGCCCAATAAGCGGGTATTGGGAATGCCCTACAAGCTTTATTTCAATAACATGGCCGGTGATACAGCCCAAAGCAATTTTATCAAACGATTTCTCAAAAAGATCGGCGAAGAACCGGTGCTGCTAAGCGATGTAAACCGAGAATACAATGAGAATCTTCTCCGCAATAGACTGGAGAATATTGGTTTTTTCAATGCAGAAGTCACCTCAGACACCATCGTCGAAAATAAAAAAGCTACGGTAGACTATACCGCCACCCCTAATTTGATTTACCGCATAAAATCCGTCACTTTCGACGTCGACAGCACAACCCAACTCGGCCGCGATATTCGGGAGACCTCAAGCGCGAGCCTCTTGCGGGTCAATAACAACTATAGTCTTGACGTGGTGCTCAATGAAAGGGATCGCATCGACAATGTATTGAAAAACAAAGGCTATTATTACTTTAGTCCAGACTACATCCTCGTGCAGGTAGACAGTACAATCGGCGACCACAAAGTCAACCTCTATGTGACGGTCAAAAAGGAAACGCCTGAACAGGCGCGGATCCCTTCCAAGATTAACAAGATTTATATCTACCCCAACTATAACGAGACCGGGACGGGATACCAACGTTCGGCCAGAAATGCTGAATTATTCGACAGCAGTTATTATTTTATCGATCCAAATCATACCTTTCGCAAACCCGTTATTGCAAATCACATCTTTTTCAAAGAGGGCGATCTGTATAACCGGGATAACCACAACAGGACCATCAGCCATCTCGTGAACCTGAATAGCTGGAAATTTGTTAAAAACAACTTTGTCGATAGCAAAGAGGTGCCCAATGGGCTGGATGTTTACTATTACCTTACACCGTTGCCCAAGAAGTCCATCCGGGTAGAGCTACTGGGCAAAATGGCCAGCGTGTACAACGGGACCGAAGTCAATGTCAACTGGACCTTGCGTAACGCCTTTAAAGGTGCCGAAAAGCTTAATATCAATGTATTCGGCGGTTACGAATTACAGACGGGTGGCAATGCTGATCTCAACTCCAGCTATTTCCGCTACGGTACCGAGGCTACGCTGACTTTCCCCCGCATACTAACGCCATTTGGCACCATCAATCCGTCGCGCCAATTTATTCCGAATACCTATATCAAAGCACGTTACGAATTTTTAAATCGGAGAAAAGCCTATACCCTCAATTCCATTGCTTTGGACTATGGATATACCTGGCAGGAGAACGAAGAGAAACAGCATGATCTGGCATTGATGGAAATTACCTATGTGCAACCGCGGGGTATTTCAGAAAGCTACAAAAATCAGATGGATACCATTCCCGCGCTACGCCATGTGATAGACCCCCAATTCACCATTGGTCCCAACTATAATTTCACCTTTCAGAATACCATGAAAAAACATCTACAGAACACCTTTTATTTTAAGGGAAATCTGGACTTTTCGGGCAATATTCTGGGGCTTATTAAAGGCGCGGACTTTAATAAGGGCAAAACCTTTAAACTCTTCGACGCCTACTTCTCGCAATATATCAAAGCAAGTGTTGACGGTAGGCATTATTTCAAGCTTAGCGAAAATTCACAGCTTGCCTCGCGGGTAAGTATCGGGATGAGCTACTCGTATGGCAATTCACGTTCCCTCCCCTATTTGAAACAATATTATGTGGGCGGACCAAATAGCATCCGTGCCTTTGGTGCGCGTGCAATCGGACCGGGTACTGTGGCACCAGAACGTCTTGGTAATGGCCTTTTTTACGCCGATCAGACCGGTGATATCAAACTGGAGCTCAATACCGAATACCGCGCAAAAATTACTGGCCCAATACATTGGGCAGCCTTTATTGACGCTGGGAATGTATGGCTTCAGCGTGAAGATGAGACCAAACCGGGAGGAAAATTTAGTAAAGATTTTCTCCAGGAGCTTGCTGTGGGCGGTGGACTAGGATTACGTTTCGACTTTACCTTCCTGATCCTGCGTACCGACTTTTCTATTCCACTCCGCGTTCCTTACTTACCGAAGGGTGAGCGCTGGGTGTTAAAGGATATCGATTTTGGAAGTTCCAGATGGCGTAAAGACAATTTGATGTTTAACCTTGCGATCGGTTACCCGTTCTAAGGGATGTGGGATTGTTTCAAGCAGCTGAGTGCTATAAAGCGTAATTTCTATGCTACCGCAGCTAATCAGGGTTTCGAAGGAAAAGAATGCGGACGATCTTTCGCCTTTGATGCTGCGGACGATTATTGTAGGACTTTAGTACTACGATCTATTCCAACAGTTTCGCAGTTCTTATGAATTGAAGTCTTTAAAGCAGCTATGTTTTTTAAAAAAGTGTCCATAAAAAAGGCGGATAACATTGCTGTTATCCGCCTTTACCATAAAAACACTATTCTACAAACCGTTCAACCAGCTATTAACCTCATCTTGTGTTTTTCCTGTTTTCTTTTGAAGTTTACCTACCAATTCATCTTCTTTACCCTCTGCGTATAGTAAATCATCATCTGTAAGATCTGCATATTGCTGTTTTACCTTACCTTTAATTTCGTTCCAACGACCTTTCCATGTTAATTCACTCATAATATTTTCCTTTCGTTTTTTATAGATAGAACAGCCTACAGCTACAATCGTTTTAAAAAAAATGTTATCAAATGTTAAAAATATTCCTGCTCTTTTACTCCGTTGTATCGATTGTCGTTTCCTCTGCATCCAGTGGTGCTGGTGGGATCTCATCGACATTGCGTTCGATCTCCTGTGTCTCGACATGTACCGCAAATTCAGAAGGTTCTATGGGGATAGCCATCTCTGTCGCATATTCCCGCGTAAAGATCGCCCCAAAATAAAGAATTGCCGCCGTATAATACACCCAAAGCAGAATAAGCACAAATGAACCAGCCGCGCCATAGGTATCCTGAGTCGCTGATCGTTCCAAATAGATTCCGATCAGGTAGCGACCGATGACAAATAAAATGGCCGTAAACAAAGCACCTGCGCGCACGGTCTTCCATTGGATCTTTACATCCGGCAAGGTTTTAAAAATAACGCTAAAGAGTACTACAATGACGATAAAGGAAATGGCAAAATTGATTACATTCATCAACACAACAGTGATATCTGGAAAATAGCGTTGCAACTGCCCCGTTAAGGCCAAAATTATTCCATTGATAATCAATGTGACGACCAATAAAAAGCCCAGTCCGATCACAAGCGACGATGACAGCAATCGATCCTGAATCATTTTTAACCATCCTTTCTTGGGTTTTGGCCGCACGTGCCATATTTTATTAATGGAATTTTGCATATCGCCAAAAACAGTCGTGGCACCGATAATTAAGGTCACAATACTGATGACCAGTGCCATGTTTGACTTGCCCGATAATTGGAGGTTTTGGATGACCTCTTCGATCTGTTTAGCGGCATTGTTGCCTACCAATCCATTTAGTTCGTCAAAGACTTTTCCCTGAATTGCTTCGGCTCCATAGAATATTCCTGCCAATGAAATCATCAAAACCAAGATTGGGCCGATGGAAAAAACGGTGTAGTACGATAGAGACGCACTATATTTCATCGAGTCTTCATTCGTAAATCCGGATACGGTATTTTTTAATATCGTCCAATACGTCTGTAGCTTGCTTTTCTTTTCCTTTTTTACATCCATTGTATTTAGTGTTTTTAAGAAATAAACCCTTTAACGAGGCAGAACGTTTGTTTTTATGAGAAAATTTTGCATATCCTACGCCTTTATACAGGGTTAGCATACGGATCGACGACTATCATTCGAATTAAAATCACTCAAAATCAAGTACTAACACTTTTTTTATTATCATTAAAGAAATAAAGACAAACTAATGATTAATCTTTCGTGTTCCTCTTTACAAA
Organism: Sphingobacterium sp. UBA1498; assembly: GCF_002325125.1. Taxonomy (NCBI): domain Bacteria; kingdom Pseudomonadati; phylum Bacteroidota; class Sphingobacteriia; order Sphingobacteriales; family Sphingobacteriaceae; genus Sphingobacterium; species Sphingobacterium sp. UBA1498. The sequence continues at coordinate 250,655 of NZ_DCRG01000032.1, read as the reverse complement.
TAGTATGGGAAGGAAGACAGCATGGGAAAGAAAGCAGCATGGAAAGGGAGACAGCATAGGAAAGACGATAGCATGGGAAGGAAAGCAGCATGGGAAAGACGATAGCATGTGAAGGGAGACAGCACAGGAAGAAAAACAGTATAACGGAAAACAAAAAGCATAAAGGAAAAAATGAAAAGTAATCAGAACGACCCTAATATTTTAAATGACCTTATTAAAATCAACAATGACCGCATCGAAGGTTACGAGCTTGCCATTGACTTAGCTAATGAGCAGGGCGAAGGTGCCCATGAGGCTGTGTTCAAAGAACGTATTGCGCAGTCCGAAAAGTTTATCGCTGAACTCACTCCTTTGGTTGAGCTTGCCGGTCAATATGCGACGGACCGCACCAAATTGAGCGGCGAACTTTTTCGGCTATGGATGGTGATTAAATCAAAACTGTCGCGCGGTGATTTACAGGATTTATTGCAGCAATGCGAGCGTGGGGAAGCTGCTTTCAGCGAGGTGTATACCAAAGCACTCGAGGAAGCGGATAAGTTATCTGTGGGTGCTAAAAATCTGATTCAGATTCAACTCAGCCAGCAGCGGGAAGCGCATGAAAATATTAGAATTATGCGTGATATCTAAATCCAACGTTATTAAAAAGTTATTAAAAAGAAAGACTGGCCCATACACGGGTCAGTCTTCCTTTTTAATGTACCATGCGCTGCACAACGAATCAATTCCTTCTGTATAACGTCATCCGGGCTTAGGTACGGCTTACCCGTTAGCTCAGGTATGACTCACCAATTATCTGTTCTAAATGGGGAAGCCAACAAATCTTCTTTGTTTACGAGGTTCGCATCGGCTGGATTATCAGCCCATGCATAACGTACGGCTACTGGATGGGATATATCCGGATGGCTAACAACGACTGTATTGCCGCTAATAACCGCATTTGCCCATCTAAATTGGCGGTTCTGTCCCGCAAGAGCAAAATGTTTTAGCACCTTGCCATCTCGGATCGCTAAACCACTTCCGACGTTGGTAAAAAAGATTACGATTTTGTTCCCTTTGACTTCCATACGCTGATAAGATGGTCCTGCGCTGACCAATTTTTCACCATACACCAACTTGCGGGCAGCTAGCAGTAGCCGTGCAGCAAGGTCTTTTTTATTTAAAGGATGGATATCATTCCATTCACCAATATCGTAGTTGACTGTCATCGCCGTATAGGGAACCTCTTTCGCTACTTTAAACTGTGCCTCCCGTATGCGCGCCCACCCGGATTCAGACGGACGTTGTTGCTGGCGCATGTAGTTGGGCAACTGTACGAGCAAAAAGGGCAGCTGAGGCCGATTTAGTGTGAGCCGCCAGTCTTTGATCAGCAGCTTGAGGTACCGTTCGTAGTCTTGGGGCGCATCTGAATTGGCTTCGCCCTGATACCAGATGACACCAGTTACTTTTACATCCTTCAACGGGTAGATCATACCATGATAGAGCGTCGACCCGACTTCATTTTTATTTTTAAGTCGCGCGCGGTAACTTTTAGATAACGCCAGATCCATACCGACCCGGTATTTCCATTGCCCTGCCAAATTGATCTCCTTATCATTTACAATCAGTTTATACGACTTGCCCGCTACAAATCCGCCGTTTCCACTATTTGACCGAAGGCGTATCGTAACCAGATTGGAACCTTTACGTAAAATACCCGCTGGCACAGCATACTTACGCGGTGGATACATATAGCCTGTGGCTCCCACAAAATGTCCGTTCACAAATACCGAGTCGCTGTCGATCATGGTGCCTAAATAGAGCATTCCGTATCGACCTGATAGGTCTGCGGGCAACTCAAACGACTTTCTGAAATACAGTACTCCCTTGCTATCCACTTGCTGCTCGCGCCACAAACCCGGTACCGTAAAGGTGGGCCAATCGCTATCGTCCCATTCGGGTTTTATCCAATCGTTGATACCTTGGTCACGTTCGGCCAAGCGCATACTGTCCAACGCTGGACGGTCAAGCAGCAGCTTCGGAAATTCCTTTAACTGCTCTTGGCTGATCCAGCTTTCGATGGTAGATCCGCCGAGGCTGGAGACAAGCATACCGACGGGTACGCCGTTATGTGCATAGCTCTGCTGCGCATAGAAATAAGCCAGTGCGGTCCAATTCATGACTTCCGAAGCTACCGCGGAGCACCATCGCCCACCACTGGCAATTTCGCTTCGGTTTTCTAGCGCGTGCTGTGTTGGCACCTTAAAATAACGGATCATATGGTTGTTGGATGCGTTAATCTCCGGAAACCGTTCGACCAGCCGCGCGATTGGCGTTTCCATATTGGATTGTCCCGAGCAGAGCCACACGTCACCAATCAAGATATCCCGGACGGTAATTTCATTAACCTGTAGCATATAAGGACCACCCGCCTTTTGTGCGGGTAGCCTAACAGCCCAGTTGCCTGTAGCATCCGTCTCCGTCAGATAGTTTTTATCCCGGAAACGTACTGTTATTTTTTCACCAGGGTCTGCCCATCCCCAAATTTTCAGTTCCGTATCACGCTGCAATACCATGCGATCCGCAATCAGTGCGGGAAGCCGTATCGCTGCGGAAGAAACTCCGGCACAGAAGAGTAATGCTAACGATAGCAGAACAACACAAAATCGTCCTCTTTTTATTTTCATGCGATGGAATAGTATAGCGACAGAGGCATTGCGCCTGCCATCGTACGCGGATGGCAGGCGCAGCACGCCCATTAATTATAACCGGGATTTTGATAAGCTGCTTTTTCAGCTGCCGACATGTCCATAGCATCCAGCTGTCCCTGCGGAATAGGTCGCAGATAATGAAAAGGTTGTATGGATCGGGTAAAGGTCGCTGCTGTGTGGTCGCCAACATTGGAACCTGCAATGCGGTAGGTTTTGGCGATATCAGACCAGGTTTGCGTACGCACCAGATCATACCAGCGATAGCCCTCGCCATAATACTCACGGGAACGTTCTGCCAGGATGTAGCTGAGTGTGATCTGCGCCGGTGTTGCTGCGATCATGTCGTCACGATGGTTGGCTTCCTTGGCCATGTTTCCATTGTTGTCCCAACGCCATACCCCCGCACGACCGCGAATGACATTGACCAGATCCCGAGCACTTTTGCCAGCTTTGGCCGTAGCTCCTTTTACCGCTGCTTCGGCAGCGATAAAATATAACTCCGAGAACTTGGCAATATTGAACGGCCGGGTGCTGCCCGCGTTAGGTTGCCCCAGACCATTGCCGTTGTCCGTGCGGTAAGGTCCCAACTTCCAAAGCCCCGGATAAACGCGGCGGCTGATGCCCTCTGGAGAGATCACATAATCCGCACGACCTGGCAATACTCCAGCGCCGATACTACTCTTATAGGTTTTATTGTCGTAGTTGATAGGCGTCTGCGGTTCTTCATTCAAGAAAGTTAAGATCGCTTCTTTTGGTTTGACGGGCATATTGTTGGCATTAAACAACGAAGGATTGCTAATATTGGCCTTATCCCAGTTGCCCCGGTATACTGTTGTAAAGGTGCCGTCGTAACGCGAATCGTTGGTTTTATCGGCAAAGGTTTCGGTGACCACATTGATGGTCGGTGCCATCCGTGTCCAAGGACGTCCCAGTGCTTGTGCTGCCTCCCGTTGTACCGAATTGATGAGGTCGGCTGTAGCCCAGGCCGTTGTTTTCGAACTCGTCAGCGAAGGATAGTTCCAGGTCATCATCCAGCCCGCAAAGTTATCCGGTGCACCACCGCTTCCATAGCTGAGACTTCCGCCATTGTACAGTTCACTGCTCTCGGTATGATCGGCAAAGAGCAAGATTTCGTTGTTCCGGTCATTGGTTCCGACATTCACATCATAAAACGTGGGCTGCAAAGCAAAAGGCCCTGGATTTTCTATTGCGCCAACCGCTATGTCGTAAGCCTGCTGGAAATACCATGCACTGGTTTTACCATCAGGATCCGTGCGCGCGGTTTCGGGATAAGTGGGTATATTTTTAGGATTTTCCAGCCACCAGGCATAGGTCAGGTAGGCCTTTGCGAGATACAAGCGGGCAACAGTTTTTGTGGCAGCACCTTTTAAGCGCGGTGCTTCCGGCAAATCGCCGATCGCCTGCAGCAGATCAGGAAAGATGGCACGGGTATACACCTCAGCCACGGTATTGCGTGTTGATTTGCGCTCTACAGACGTACTATATTTGAGTTCGCCTCCACCCAGGTCGAGCGGCACGCCACCAAAGGTCTGCACGAGCAGGAAATAGTCAAATGCGCGAAAAAAATGCGCTTCGGCAATGATCGCCGGCGATGTACCTACTGCTGGTGCATTTTCGATGATGCCCGAAGCCATGTTGATGTTGGGCAGGGCGGCCTGCCACGCCACATCCGCCCGGCTATTTACAGCCGTCATGGTACTGAGACCTGAAAAGTCCATTACCTGAAAATTTTCGTCGGCGCTTTGGGCATATGTCACTTCATCTGTCCCTGTTAGACAGGCATTGTAATAATACGCCTGTCCATATATGTTGCGCAGGTGGGCATAAAGTCCCACGATACTGTTATTGATCCCATTTGCTGTCTTAAAATCACCCGGTGTAAAGATTCCCCTAGGCTGTTCATCCAAAAATTTGGAGCAGCTGTTCATGCCGAGCAAGAGTGAACCGACGCATAGTCCTATAATAAGTTTTGAATTGAAAGTTTTCATGCCTGAATGTTTTAAAATGAAAGATTTAATCCCAAAATATAACTTCTCATTGCTGGCGTATTGGTACCCACCACAAGGATTCTTCTCAGGCCACCCACGGCCACATTTTCGTCTCCATAAGAATTGGGTTCTGGATCGCCCCCCGACTCCTTATTGTAGGGCGAGAAGAGGACAAATGGATTTTCCACCGTCGCATATACCCGCAGACGGCCGATCCCCATGCGTTCTACCCATTTCTGTTTAAAGTTGTACCCCATGCTGATTGTGCGCACCTTTAAATAAGAGGCATCAAAATAGCCCAGGGTACTGCCATATTTGGGATTGTCACCACTCTGTATGCCTCCTGGCTTAGGGTATTTGGCATCTGTACGGTCTTCACGCCAGTATTCGACACTCACATTGTTGCCTGAGCGGGTATTTAGCTGGTTTAGATAACCGGTGCTACCATAGAGCGAACTGATTAGTGTACCGCCGTTCTGGAAAGTTCCCACCACATTCAGGTCGACATTTTTATAAGCCAGACGCGTGTTGAATCCTCCCAGAAAATTGGGTTGAATATTAATAATCTGACGGTCTGCTGCACCGATGGCACGTGTTGGCGCACCCTTATCATCATACTCACCGGTGTATTCCACTTTAATCATTCCCACATTGCCGCCTGGCTCAAGAATATCCCGATATGGATCGTCCTGTTGCCATAGTCCAATCTTTTTATAGTCAAAGATGACGTCTATTGGATGGCCCACAAACCACTGGTTGCCTTCATCGCGCTGACTTCCGGAGGTCAGTTCAACGAGTTTATTGCGGTTGGCATACAAGTTGACCCCGACATCCCATTTCCAGCCACTTTCGTTGTCGATCACCGCCCCATTGAGGGAAAGCTCAAAGCCTTTGTTCTGTGTTTTTCCGATATTGGCCATATAACTTCCTCCCCCGTTGGTCGGTGGCAGCCCCACACGCAACAGAATATTGTCTGTATTCTGAACATAGTACTCGAAAGTACCGCTTACCCTGTTCTTGAAAAGTCCGAAATCCAAACCATAGTTATAGGTTTTGGAAAACTCCCATCCCAAGATCGGGTTAGGCAATTCAGACATGTAATAACCCGTCAGGAATTGCGTATCAAAATTATACGGTCTTGTGCTCAGCAACCCAAGCGTTTTGTAAGGATCGACAGCCTGGTTAGAGGTCTCGCCATAGCCTAGTCGTAGCTTAAGCTGATTTACCCAAGATACTGACGACATAAACTTCTCGTTGTGAACGTTCCAACCTGCTGAAATCGCTGGATAAGTATGCCATTTGTGCCCCGGTGCCAAGCGCGAAGAACCGTCGCGGCGCATGGTCATCGTTAGCATATAGCGGTTGTCGAAAGTATACATGGCGCGGCCCATTAAAGACATCAGGCTACTTTTGGCATAGCCCTGCTGATTGGGATCTACGATAATCTCCCCCTGAGCACGGCCAAGGTTATAGAACTGGAAGGCATCGATTGGAATATCGCGTGCCGATATGAGCGTACTGTTGCCTGTATTCTGTTCGGCCGAATACAATGCCACAAGGTTTAGATTATGTTTTTGCGCAAAGGTGCGGTCGTAGGTCAGGAGGTTTTCCATGACCCACTGTACGGTTCTGCCGTTTGCGACCGAAGCAGTGGACACATTGTCGGGCGTACCGCTAAAGACTCCCTGCCCTGTGTAACTTCCATCATTGTTCTGGCGGAAATTGAGTCCAAGATTGGTGCGGTAAGTCAGTCCTTCTACGCCAGGAATCTGGATTTCGCCATACATATTATTGTACGAACCAAACACACGCTGCTGGTTGATGTAACTATCCCCCAGTGCTTCGTAGGATTGGCGGGTATGTACCCATTGTTGTCCAGAAATCTGCTGTTGGATTCGCGGCTTCAAGCTGCCGTCCGCATTAAAAGGATTAGCAATCGGTGTCGCGCTGAGCACACCAAAAAGCCCTAGGTTATTGCCATTGGTGATACTATAGCTCTGGTTCAGGTTAAACCCAAATTTGAATATTTTACCTACCTGCTGGTCCAGCGCTGCACGTAAATTGTATCGGGTATAGTTCTGCAAGGGTACCACGCCTTCGTCGCGAAAGTAACCCGCTCCGAAATTGTAATTGCCCTTCTCTGCTCCGCCGTTGACACTGATATCGTGGCTATTGACCATTCCATTTTTGTAAAAGAGATCTTGCCAATCGGTATTGGTATCGTCCGACTCATCGAGGGTATTCTGAAATTGTCCGACATAGCGGCGCATTTCGGCAAATTCCGGACCAGACATCATCGGATATTTGGAAAACACGGAGCGCAGTCCCGTAAAACCGTTATAGGCCAATTGTGCCGCCTGTCCCATACGACCTTTATTAGTTGTTACCAGGATGACACCATTTGCACCACGCGAACCGTAGATAGCTGTTGCCGAAGCATCTTTCAGCACATCGACACTTTTGATGTCTGCCGGATTAATGTCGGAAATGGAGCCAGCAAATGGAATTCCATCGAGTACGATAAGTGGGTTGTTATCGGCAGTCAGCGAGCGTGTACCCCGGATGCGAATCTGCATTGGCGATCCCGGTTTTGACGAGTTCTGCTGCATATTGACTCCGGCAATACGCCCTTGTAGGGCACGGCTAATATTGGCTGCAGGCACTTCGTTCATGGTGGCGCCACTCACCGAAGCCACCGATCCAGTGACGGCCTCTCTACGCTGGGTACCATAACCGATGACCACCACTTCCTCCATGGCAATATCGTCAGCCTGTAGGGTCACCTGCACCATTCCGCTGCCAGGTACTTTGACTTCGGTCGTTTTGTAACCTACATTGGTAAAAACCAGTGTGGCACCACTGCCCGCCTCGATGGCGAATGCACCACTTCGGTCGGTGATGGAACTTTTGGTGCCGCCCTTAACAGATACGGTCACCCCTTCAATGGGCTGTCTCTTCGGATCCGAAACCAGGCCCTTTACCAATTTATCTTGTGCAAAAGCCAACTGCAGGGCTGCCAGCAAAAAGAGCAAGGGCAGAATACACTGTAATGCTCTTTTTCGTTGCACAGAAATAATAAATCTCGTCATTCTCATAATTTAGGGATTTAAGAAAATTTTGTTTTCACTTCTGTTTATAATCGTTATTTTAATACTTCTTTTTTAGGTCAATGCAGCTACCTGATTTTATTGGCTGAGGTACTGTACAGACCAATCAGCGCACCTGTAAAACCGCCAGCGACGTCTGTCGACAGGATATCGCCCGATACCGTATTGCCGATATGCTTAAACTGGCCGGGTGCCAGGGCATAGGCAAATTGATAGGCATCGCCAATCGCCTTGACCTTTAGTTGCACAGCCCCTTTTTGATTGATCTTCTCCTTCGCGAGGATCTTGGTGCTACCGTTCTCATTTCTCGCCAGCACGATATAGTTTTCTTTGCCCAGTTTTGTCAGGCCCAGCACATAATGGTATTTTTCACTCTGCAGACAGGTGATGCCTGCGAGATCCGAGGGCGCAGATGGCACATAGTTTAGCGATACTGTGCTCTCAAAGTTTTTATGCTGTTGTCTGTAAAAGAGGGCGGATAATGGCTTTTGCTCACTGATATCGATAGCATATGGCTTTAGGATTGTCCCTTTATCGGACTGCTGTACAAATTTTTCGCGGGCTCCGCGCAGAGCAACCCAACGGTGGTCGAGCTTCGCTGCAGTCAACGGGTCGGCGAACGTAAAATTCCCATTGGGAAAATAACCGGGAGCATTCCCTTTGTTTTCCACACCGGCAGGCATTGGAACACTAGGTTTAAGTGGCTCCATGCCGCCTTGAAAGATAGGCCATTCGCCGGACCAATCTACGGGGAGGATAAATGTTTCCCGTCCCGTGTTGACCCGGTTGACTTCATTGGGTCTGACGCCAAGAAATATACCATACCACGATCCACCCGGACCTTCAACTAAGTCGGCGTGGCCCGCCCATTCCACCGGATTGAGCCTAGTTTTATCGAGATGTCGCTGTGAGAGTATCGGATTTTTGGGTGCCGGGGTATAAGGCCCTGCAATCTGTTCGCTCGAAAAGATGACTTCGCTGTGATCGCTACCCGTCCCACCTTCTGCACACATCAGGTAATACTTTCCTGCTTTTTTGTAAATATGTGGGCCTTCGATCCAGATGGGATTGTCCGCAGGATGCACGCCGCCATCCACCAATATGCGTTCACTCCCTTTAATGACCTGATCCTTCTCTGTGTCGTATTCCCAGAGTTTGATGACACGATGCCCCTCATAGCGCAGCTTACCTTTATCTGGCGCATCGTTGTGCACCACATAGGCTTTGCCATCATCATCAAAGAATAGTGCCGGATCAATGCCATCAAAATCCAGCTTGATTGGATCGGACCAGTTTCCAGCTTTGGGGTCTTTGGTTTTGACGACCATATTTCCGATGCCCGATGCAATTTGGGTCGTAATCATGTAGAATGTGTCGTTGTGCCGATTGTACACGATATCCGGGGCATATATTCCCTCGCTAATTCCTGATGTCCCCACTTTTAGCTGCGATTCGCGGTCGAGAACATGCCCCAGCTGTTTCCAGTTGACCAGATCAACCGAGTGGAAGATCGGAACACCGGGGAACATCGAAAAGGAGGAATTCACCAGATAGTAATCATCGCCTTTACGCGTAATACTCGGATCGGGATAACACCCCTGAAGAATAGGCGAATAAAACTGTCCCGGCTTTAACGGGTTTTCCTTATAAACTGCGTCTTCACCTTTGTAGACAAAATCCGAAAATACAGGTCCAGAAAGACGATCTTTCTGCGGTTTTCTTTTATACTCTTTTGTACTGAATGCCGTTAATGTCGCCAATATAACGACGGACATGCCCAGCATGATTTTCCCTTTCCGCTTTAACATGATTGGTTTATTTATAATTTGGTTTATCTGATTACAAACATACTTTTAAGTGTATTTACAACAATTAAAATATGTAACAAAAGCATTTCAATTTGTTACGTTCTTCCGTTCGCCAAGGGCCAATACTGGTTTTCTGACGGTTTTATTTCTATGAATAGGGTTAATAATTTAATCTAGCGGAGCTAATTATGGTGTTTAAGATTTAGTTTAATTTTTTTCAATTCGTCCAGCTTATGCACCGGTTGCTCCAGGGTAGGCGGAATGGGCATTCTGGAGTAAGTCTGAAAATACAACAGGCAGGCATCGCGCCACCATACGGCATCCTTTGCCTGGATTTTTAATTTTGCCTGCACGTCCTCAAAGCGTTCCGCATCCACCTTGTGTTCAAGACCATCCCATACACGCTGAACATACCGTACCTGATTCACCCCCTCCTGATAGGCATAGCACAGGTTATCCCATAAGGAGCGACCATTTTTCATGCTGTAGCCCCAGGGTACATGGTGAAACCAGAGCAAATATTTTTCAGGGCAGCTGCTCACCGCTGCAAACTGCTCCTGGAGTGGGCTATGGTACTGTGCAACGGCATTGCTGCCCGATGCTGTCCGGTCAAATCCGATCCCCAGCGAATCTGCATTATGGTAATACCAAGGCATCCAATCGGGTCTTCCACCGGGAATATCGCCCCAGGGTTCGGGACCATAGTGGTGTTCGAAAGCGAATATATGGTGCAGGCCCAGCGGCATCATGTAGTTGACTGCTGCCTCACGCGATTCCAGCATCACCTTCGACAGTCGAGCTATGAGGGTCGGATCTGGCGAAAAGGTTGAAGCGAGCCACTCCCGCGCCACGCTATCGCTGGATAAGTCGCTGTTCCAAGCTAACCTTCCAAAGGCGTACCAGTTGGCTTGGGCAAAGTGGTGACCACACCAATTGCGGTCCTCGCCGATGTTGGCAACACCCGCAATCGCCGATAGCCGTGGATTCGGCCCTTTTTGCGTTAGACCCGCCACCGTACTCGCTTCCTTTCGTGTATAGGTTTCGGCATCGAGCGTCTCCTTAAACAGCGGAGCGAGGTATACCAGGTGATTAGAAAACCCGAGGTACTCCTGAGTGATCTGAAATTCGACCATCTGGCTTGTCTTGGGCATCGCTCCAAACAATGGATTAAACGGTTCACGCGGCTGGAAATCGATGGGCCCATTTTTGATTTGTAGGATCACATTGTCGTCAAACTTGCCGTCTAGTGGCACAAACTCTTGATAAGCCTGTTTGGCGCGATCCTCGGCCGAGGGATTATACACAAAAGCACGCCACAAAACCAACCCCTTGTGTGGTTTCAGCGCAGTGGCCAGCATATTAGCGCCATCGGCATGCGTCCGGCCATAATCCTGTGGTCCAGGCTGTCCCTCTGAATTGGCCTTCACTAGAAAGCCACCAAAATCAGGTATGATGCTATAAATCGCATCTGCCTTGTCTTTCCACCAACGTGCCACAGCGGGATTCAGCGGATCCGAATCCTGCAGATTGCCCAGAATCGCCGGCGCCGAAAAATTAATGGACAGAAACACACGGATACCGTAAGGACGGAAGCTATCCGCCAACGCCTTTACCTTCTCTATATAGTCTTCGCGCAGGATCAGGGGCGACGCATTGACGTTATTGAGCACAACCGCATTGATACCAATCGAGGCATTTGCACGCGCATATTCGACGTAGCGAGGCGACTTCAATGCAGGTAATTCGTCCCACTTCCAAAGCGAGTATCCGGCATAGCCCCGTTCAACTGTACCGTCCAGATTATCCCAATGGTTGAGCATGCGTAAGTGGTAACTCGGCGTTTCAGCGATATCTAGCTGTGTAAGCTCACTCCCGATCTGCTGTAACCGCAGCAAGTGATAAGCTCCGTAGAGCAGGCCGGTACTGCTGCCTGCACGAATAATCGTCTTACCCACTACCGACCGGATACGATATCCGTCAGGCTGGTATTCTGGCCATTTTTTATCCAGCACGAGCGCTACATCACCTCTGCGCCAATAGTGCTGTAACTCCTGGACTGCGGTATTGGCCACAGGATCACGGAGTGAGCAGTGAATTTTGCGCAGTGCAGCTTCTCTATCGGCGACCTTGGTGTAGCGCAACCACAGTTGGCTGCCATCTTCTGCCTGACCTACCAGATAGCACAACACGGCTAACAATAGGCAGACCCCATATCGGATCACATGTCCCATCAGCTTCCCTCCACCGCTAGCATACCAACCGTACTCGGGTATGCAATTTCAATTATTTGTACGTTACGTCCACCTCTTGATCCATCCAGATTACGCCTGAAGTTAGGTAGTAAGTAATGTGCGTTGTTTTCCATGACTACAATTATTTTTTTATTAATATTTATTTACTATCCGTGTCGATCAACGGCGCGGTTGCGCTCTGCCGCGGACCGAGATAAGAGGGTTTCAGCCCCCCAAAATCGATGAGTATGCGCTGCAACACGATTCCCTGATCCAAGAAGCGGATTCGAAGGGTATGTTCTCCCGGCAGCAAGCTGTGTACCGACACACTTTCGATGATACGGCGTGCCTGCCACTGTCCGAGTTCGCCCTTGTAATGTCCATTAAAATTGACCAGTTTTTCGGGACCGCCGTCAATGGAAATCGCATAGCGCAGCCCACGGTTTCCATTGAAATTGAGCGTGGGCGACAATAGTGCTATGATCTTTGCTTCTCGCTTTTCTTTTACGCGAATCTTGTATTCTAGGGCGGTGTTATTTCCGAGGCTAGCTGTAACAGGTTGTGTTGTCATGGCCGACACGGTCTTTCCCAGGTCTGGAATCTCCACCCATTGTACCTCCGGTGCACTGCTCACTACAGCATAGCTTGCGGCCTCCATTGCAATATAGCCATCGGTCTCGCTAAATACCTTCGGCGAACGGTGAACTGCAGTATCCGCCAAATAGTGAACAGCAGGCATAATAGCCTTAGGCGGTTCATTCCAGCTGCTGTAGCCGATGCGCACCTGATCCATCATGTGGATCCATTTCCCTTTGGCAATGGAATGGTTGTAATGATGGGTAAAAAGTGAATCGCGCAGAAAGCAAGCCTTTACCTTATCGGCCCAGTCATTTGCCCTGCGATCGTTTCTCGCGTAATAGTAGTCGTTCATCGCTTTAGCATGGTACATCTCATACAGGTTCGCGCAGGCGTTGATTGGAAAAGCCACAAGCTGATCGAAGGCATCCTTTAGGGAATCTGGCAGCAAGTAATGGAGTCGCGAGGCTTCCATGGCCAACCTGTTGTAATCGTTGACAACACTGTCAAATTCGTTATAATGTGTGAGGCTAAACGTGCGTTCGTTCAGCAGTTCGGGGGTAACCCGATGGTTATATTTGGTATAGCGGTTGATCATGCTGGCCGCTTCCGTGGCATACGCTTCGCCAAACTGCTGCCTACACCATTCGCGGGTGTAGTCCATCAGGTTATTGGCGTTAAACCTGTCGGGATTCCAGGCCATATCCAGAAAAAATGAAATGGGGAATTCCATGGGCTTAAGGTCGCCGACATTAACGATCCAGATTCTGTCTACGCCATGTCTATAGGTGAGGTTCATCTGCTCCCATATCCGCTGTATCTGGGACACATTGATCCATTTCGTATTGCGGGGGGCACCCACATAATCAAAATGGTAATACATGCCATAGCCGCCCTTTCGTGGCGTGGCATTCGGATCGGGCAGCTTACGTACGTTGCCCCAATTGTCATCACAAAGCAGTAGCGTTACATCGTCCGGCACCCGCATGCCTTTATCATAATAGTCCTGTACTTCTTTGTATAAAGCCCACAGCTGTGGTGTCTCTGCTGCCGGACGCCCTGTGGCTTCCGCAATCAAGCGTCGCTGATCGCGGACGATCTGCTCCAGCAGACTGACATTTTGCTTTTCACTCATGGGTTCATCGCCGTCACCGCGCATGGCAATGGTCAGGATAGACTCCCAGTTTCGTGCACGTTCTATACCGCTACGCCAAAACTTCTGCAACCCGGCTTTATTTTTAGCATAGTCCCAGGCTCCACCATTGCCGTAGCGTTTCCATTCCGCTTGCGCCCTAGCCATCGGCTCGTGGTGCGAAGTCCCCATGATAATACCCATTTCATCCGCCAGTGGTCCATTTTTTGGATCATCATCATAAAAAGCACTCCCCCACATTGCAGGCCAGAGGTAATTGGCTTTCAGCCGTAATAGCAGTTCGAATACCTTTTCATAAAAATCTGCATTAAATCCACCGAACGTCGCCTTGGACCAACCACTTAATGCCGGTGCTTCATCATTCAGGAAAATACCGCGGTAGTTCACCTTTGGTTCCCCCTGCGTGTAGAGACCTGGCTTGGCGTACAATGCGGTTGCTTTGCGGATTGGCACATCTGCCCAGTAATACCAGGGTGAAACACCAATTAGGGCCGACAGCTCATAAATGCCGTAGATCGTACCACGTTTGTCGCTGCCGGCGATAACCAGCGCTGAATCAATGCCCCATAAGGGCTTATTGACCACCGTCATTATAAACTTTTCCCGCTTTCCGGCAAGCGCACTGCTGTCCAAAAGACCTTTATGCATGAGACTGTCAATCAGGCTCGAGTTGCCATAGGTACCTATAATGATGTTGGAGCGCCCGTTTTTTTGCTGGTCGGGCCCATGCCCCGTAACCTGTATAAAATCTTTTTTTAGATTTTCGAAAGCCCGCAATACACCCTTGTGATCTTGCGGATCGACAAGCATAGGTATAGGCACCCCATTATTGACTAAAGCCAGGAAACCGGGACCGGACTCGCGGGCTATAAAATCCCGTGCCACCGTATCTTTGGTACTAGACAACACAGCATGGGCATTGCCTCTACAGCAGTAGATCAGCACAGCGACCAAAAACACTCGCCAATAGCGGTGATGAGTAAACATGATGATTTCCATTATAATTGGTTTTTTCCTTTCCTGAATTCAGCACATACAGTACCCCACTCCCAATGCTAAGTACTAGCACAGCAAGGGATGTTGCATGATGATCATTTTTCAGCAACCTAAAAGTAGTACTCTTAATGAGTCGCCGCATTTGTAACTGTTACATTCCCTTTGGCCATTGTTGCAACGCCTTGCATTGACGTTTCATATTTATTTCAATTTGTTACATCGGCGTGTAAAACAGGGTTTATTGGGCCATAAGCTTTTTTTTCTTTTTAGGGTTGCGCAATAATATGTATCTTCAAAAGCATAAACCAATCATACCAATGCGGAGGGATCTTTTTTCGACAGTCTTACTACTATTTGCTTTTATAGGGTATGCCCATGGACAGGCTACGCGCATCTATGATAATAGGGACTATGGCTTTGGCGAACTTTCATCCAATCTGACCAACAGTATCAGTCAGGACAAACACGGCTATATCTGGACAGGTACCGAGTATGGGCTCAACAAGTTTGACGGCACCCGTTTTGTACAATATCTCCACGATGTGCAGGATAGCACGTCCATATCGAGCAATAATGTCATCATCCTTTATCTTGACCGCGACAAAAGGCTCTGGGTGGGCTGCAATAATGGACTGCAGTATTACGATGAAAATAGCGACCAATTTGTGCGCATCCATTTTCCTGATCAGATTGCACCGCACATTACAGATATCATCCATAAAAAAGATGGTCACATTTGGGTAGCCACATCAGGCTGGGGTATCTTCGACATTCAGGTTAGCCGTAGAGAGGCGCTATCGCTACCGCGACTCAATACGCTGGTTGGCGGCATGTTTGCCCGCAGTCTATTTGAAGACCGGATGAACAGGATTTGGGTAGCTATTGACCGTGTAGGGGTCTCGCAGGTTTCTGCCGACCAGAAGCGGGCAAGGCAAATCGTTTCGGATCTGCTTCCGATGCCGAAGGGCGGCAATTATGACATCGTGCAGCAACATGACGGCAAGCTCCTATTCGCGTCGCCCTCAAAGATTAGCCGCTATGATCCGCAAAACAATACATTCGAAGCCGTTGAATACAAGTCGAAACTGCAGTCTACCGTAACGGAGATCCAATTATCAAAAGGCCAGAAAAACCATCTGCTGATCAGTACCGAGGGTGATGGGCTATGGTATCTGGATCTGGAAAAAAAGCCACTGGTTGCTGCACAAGCTGAACTGCCTAATTTGGACAATGACTACCGACATGCACGGATACGTGCGCTGCTGCAGGACCGCGAAAATAATCTTTGGCTTGGCTGGTTTCAACGGGGCCTGGTTTTTATCCCCGTGCAAAGCAAACAGTTTGAATTTTGGCGTATTTCAGGCCGGGAAAAAACAGATCAAAACATCATCAGTGCCATCACGCGTGACCGCCAAGGTAATATTTGGTATGCCGTGGAGCGAGAAGGCGTTTTTAAAACTGACCGTCAAGGCATTTCACATCAACAAATAAATACCATAGCGGATATCAATAAACTGGAAGCGGCTTCGGACGGTACGATCTGGTTCAGTTCATATGAGAAAGGCCTTGGACAAATTGATCCAATAACAGGACAATCCACCCTCAGGGATATCTGCCCATCCAGACAGGTCAAATCTTTCGCCTTGGGCAAAAACAATACGCTTTATATTGCTACATTTGGATCGGGCTTTGTGGAATACGATCTCGATACGAAAATTGCTCAAAGTTATAGTATGAATACCAGCAATTCGACAAAGGGCGCCTTAGCCAATGATTGGATTGCTACCGTTTTATGCGCCGATGATGGTCTTATCTGGCTTGGGCATCATAAGGGCGTGAGCTGTTTTGATCCCACTACAAAGAGCTTCTCTCAACAGTATACAGGCCATCGATTATCCGAACAGATCACCATCTCCCTATTGGACGATCATTTAGGTCACATCTGGGCCGGCACCTACAACGGCCTATATCAGATCGATAAGAAATCAGGGTCGGTCAGCATTTACACCACTAATAACGGACTATCCAGCAATGTGATCACTGGCTTAGGCGGTGACAAGAAAGGAAATATTTGGTGCAGCACATTCAAGGGTATCAACTGTCTGAATCCCGGTTCAGGCAAAATTGTCAATTACTATACCGGAGACGGCCTGGTCGATCGGTCCTACAACCGCAGCGTTCACTTTCAGGATACCCAAGGAAAAATATATTACGGCGGACGGCAGGGGATTACTTCATTTTTTCCTGAAAAGATACAGCTGCAGACCTATCCACATCCGGTACTCATTACCAATCTGTATGTCAAGAACCAGCCCATTAAGCCTGGCATGGCACCCAGCGGAAGCGTAATCTATAAGGATGACTTGATCGCTGCAAACGAATTTTACTTCCATAGCAACGACGACAGTTTCACTTTTGAATTGTCCACAATGGATTTTAACAGTCCAGAAAATGTACATTATGAATACCGCATTAAAGGCATCAACAAGAGCTGGAATGCGACGCTTCCGGGAGTGAACCTGATCACGTACAACAACCTTTCTTCCGGGGAGCATGAATTGGAAATACGCGCCTGTAAATTTGGCATCTATTCACCAAGCTTAATGGTAACGCTGCATATCCAGCCGCCCTGGTATTTAAGTGGAATGGCTTACTGCATTTATATCCTACTTGCGACCGGTATTCTATTCCTAATCAGTAAGTATCTGCATGAGCGTCGGCTCGAGCGTCTGCATGCTTTCCGGTTACAGCTTTTTACGGATGTATCGCACGAGATCCGATCGCCGCTGACGCTAGTTATGAGTCCAATCGATAAGCTCATGAAAAATGCAGCAGATCCGCAAACCCGATCCACGCTGCAGAACATGAATCGCAATGCACAGCGCATCCTTAGTCTAGTCAATCAGTTGCTTGATATCCGAAAGCTGGAAAGCGGGCACATGAATCTCAAATTTTGCGAAATCAATGCGGTAGATTATGTCAAGCAGATGATCGGCATTTTTGAGGATCAGGCCCTTAGTCATCAGATCCAGCTATCCGTACACAGCGATGCCGACGATATTCCAATTTGGATAGACGTCAACAGCTTTGAAAAAATACTGCATAATGTGATCTCCAACGCGTTTAAATTTACGCCGAGTGGTGGTCACATTGCGGTTTCCTTAGCCGTTCAACAACGGGGAAAGGGAAGTGAAATCTTAGAACTTGTTGTCAGTGATACGGGTAGCGGCATCGCCAAAAGCGATCTTCGCCATGTTTTTAAGCGGTACTACCAGTCTGCTGCGCATAGCACTTATCAGCGGCAGGGTTCGGGCATTGGTCTACATCTCACCAAAGTGCTGGTTGAACTGCACGGTGGACAGATACATGCCGAAAATAGAATGGACTGCAGCGGCAGCCTTTTTGTAATCCGTCTTCCGATGGGCAACAAGCATCTGCGGCAGAAAGATCTTGCTCCTGTGAGACCAACTGATGCGTTGACGATAAAACACGAGAGCCGCCCAGTTTCAGCAACTAACCTACATCCAAAGAACGATTATCAAAAAACAGGCTATAAAGTTCTTGTCATTGACGACGACCGCGACATTCTCCACTATCTGCATCAGGAACTTTCACCATCCTATAAAGTGCTGCTTGCCGAAAATGGTGGCGAGGGGTTTCAGGTCGCCCTTGCTGAGCAGCCCGACCTGATTATTTCCGACGTTGCCATGCCATTAATGGACGGCTATACGTTGGTCAAAAAGCTCAAAGGCAATAGCACGACCAACCATATTCCTGTGGTGTTACTGACGGCCAAAACCAATCAGGAAGACCGTTTGGAAGGCATTGGTCGCGGCGCAGATGCCTATTTGACAAAGCCTTTTATGGTGGATGAGCTTCATGTTGTTGTACACAATCTCATCAAAAACCGCATGAAGATTAAAGGAAAGTTTTCGGGCGCGCAGCAGCAGGAAGGTAAGGTAAAAACCATCAGCTTTAAGTCTAGCGATGAGCAGCTGATGGAACGTATTGTTAAAACGGTAAACCAATACCTGGAGAATTCGGAGTTCAATGTGCAGTTTCTAGCCGATAAGGTAGGGTTGAGCCGTGTACAGCTGCACCGTAAGGTGAAATCGCTGACGGGTATTTCGACCGGTGAATTTATTCGTAATATCCGGTTACAGCAAGCTGAAAAGCTGCTGCTGGAGAAAAAAATGAATATCTCTCAGGTAGCTTATTCGCTCGGATTTACCAATCAGACGCATTTCACTACGCTATTCAAAAAGATGTATGGGTTGAGCCCCACCGAATACATTCAGCGGCACAGCTTTAAGGAAAATTAAAAATAGGAAGTGATCCTGGTGTCGTGTTTGTTCGTTTCTTAAAAGGATTTCATATTTTTGTTATCAACTAAGGAAACGAAACACGTGACCAATTTTCGCATCTATCTATTTTTGTACCTATTCACAGTTGTCGCTCCCATCCAAATTAAGGGACAGGACTTCCGTGTTACTCCCTTAAAAATAAACGAAAATCTTCCATCGCTGACAGTCAACAGGACTTACCAGGATAGTAATGGATTCATTTGGTTTGCGACTCAAGGCGGACTTTGCCGTTATGATGGCAATCAATTGCTCAATATCAATCCTGAAGCCCTGCTCGGGGAAGCTGCGATCAGCAATAATATCCGCGCCTTGACCGAAATGGACCATATATTACTTGTCGGTACGGAAAAGGGTTTATGTAAAATCGACAAAGCAACTTGCCGGATCGAAAAGATCGCCTGTCCGCAGCTTCTTGGACAGTATGTTAATGCTATTCTCATCGACAACAAGCATCGTATCTGGCTTGGAACGCGTAGCGGCATTTATGTACTCGATAAAAATTTTAACGTCCAGCAGCACTATCATGTGGATTCAAAATATTCTCCGCTGCCCGGTAATACAGTCAGCTCGCTCTATCAAGATCGAAACGGTGTAATTTGGGCTTGCCTCTGGGAAAGGGGATTCGTTCGGCTAGATCAGAACAGCAATCGTTTTATTTCATTGCCCAAGATAGGTATCAGGAATAATCCATTTAAAATTTATCAAGATAAGAATAGGCGCTATTGGGTCTGTACCTGGGGAGATGGACTGTATACTTTTGATCCGAATACAGGTGGCACGCGTACTGATACCTATCAGAAAATACCGCTTAAGAACGACGCGGGACAGCCTGAGAAAATATTTTACAACATCTTGCAGGATAATTTCAACGGCGATATCTGGACTTTATCTTTTTCGGGAATATCTTGTTTCAGAACGATGAAAAACGGTGAGATTAGGGAAATAAATATTAAACCTTTTTTCGATCAGACAGCCAATATTTTCAGTGATTTATATCTCGATCGAAAAGGGTCGATATGGTTAGGAATATTCGATGAGGGAATGAGTACCATTGACTTTACACTATCAGGCATCAGCAACTACCATCTACCCTATATCAAACAGCGTTATCGTATCGCTCCAAAAATCACCATGTTAAACCAAGGTGACCAAGAGGATATCTTATGGTTCAATCAAGACCGACTGGGTCTGGGTTCCTTAAATCTCCGTACGAAGGAAATCATCATGTATAGTGAGCAACCGGACCTGTCCGACAATTTCGCCATTAAAGATGCCAGTTCGGTAATAGATTTTGGGAATGAACTCTGGTTATCTGGTGCATATGACCGAAAAATTTCAGTTTTCAACAAAACAGGCAGTGCTCTCACCAATACGGGCACCATTCAATTAACCGATTATGATCCTAAAATCGGTACACCCAATGATCTATTCCGGGATCGCAAAGGAATTATCTGGGTACTGACCAGTAACGGTATTTTGCAAAAGAAAAACCCATCCAGCGATTTTGAGCCTGTAAAAGAAATTCAAGCTGCTGTATCCGCAGCTGCGGAATCGGATAATGAAATGATCTGGTTTTGCACCAAAGATCAAGGCGTGTTCGGTTACGACCGCAAAAAAGCTAGGGTCGTCACTGTGCTCAATTCGTCTACGCCCCAATTAAATTCGTCCAGCATACAGGCGATCGCGATGGACAAATATAATTTTTTATGGTTAGCCACTCTGGACGGAAGATTATTGCGTTACAATCCCAAGACAAAAATCTTTCAACAGTTTTTGCGTAATTATTTTTCCCGGCAGCTTCAGGTATTAAACCTCTACTGGTTTGACAATTTTTTATGGATAACAACTGCCCGTTCCATTTTCCGATTTGATCCGGAAAAGCAGGTTATGGAGGAGTATTCTGCTAAAGATGGTGTCAGTGTAAAAATTTTTTCCCCACTGGCAATAACTGAGAATAATCAGCGCCATACATTATTTTTTGCAGGAAATAATGGTATTGTGGGCATATCCTCAAAAGAATCACGAAAGCAAAAGAGATTAAAGGTATTCATTACCGACTTAAAAATCAACAACCAGTCCATTTTTGAATTAAGTGATCCATCAAAAATGGATTTCGATAAACTCAATCTGGTATTAAATCCATCCGAAGAACAGCTAGAGATCAATTTTTCGGCATTACAATATCGTTCGCCGGAAAAAACAAGATTTGCTTATAAGCTGGAAGGGATTGATAAAGACTGGGTGAGTGTTTCGGGATCCCGACCTTTTGCTACGTACCATAATCTCCCCAAAGGAGCGTATACATTTATGGTAAAAGTGCTTGATACCTCCAACAATTCAGCCAGTGAAATTACGAAAATATCCATTAGAAAAAGGGCTGCTTTCTATGAGAGCAATATCGCCTATGCCGTGTATGTTATCCTGGTGTTGCTTATTATCTATTTGGTCGGCCGTTTCTTCTACAGTAAAATAAAATTAAAACAAGAGCTTAAAATTGCGCAGATCGAAAAAGATAAGCTGGATGAACTTACCAATTCCAAAATTAATTATTTTACAAATATCTCTCACGAAATACTTACCCCACTGACCATTTTATTCTGTTTAGTGGATGATATAGAACAGGTAACAAAAAACAGATACGTTCAATTGGATCGTATGCGGTCCAATCTTGACCGCCTCAGAAGACTCTTGCAGCAGGTGCTTGATTTTCGGAAAACGGAACGTCGCACCATGGATTTAAAGGTTGCCTATGGTCATCTAACACAATTTGTTGATCACTTGTGCATTACTTATTTTTATCCACTTGCGGAGAAAAATAAGATCACATTCAACATAACGCACCACCAACCAATTGAAGGAGCATATTTTGATGCGGATAAACTGGATAAAATCCTATTTAACCTTTTGTCAAATGCCTTTAAGTATACCGATGTGGGAGGAAGTATCGAAGTCATTACCCGGCTTGAAAAGGAGCTCGGGAAAAATGTATTGGTGATTGATGTGCAGGATGACGGGACAGGAATACCCAGTGAAGAACTAAGTAAAATATTCGTCCAGTTTTATACCAATAGTGCAACCAGAAAAAAAGGTAGCAACGGTATAGGACTGGCCTTATCGCAAGAATTGGCACACCTACATCATGGAACACTTACTGTAAAGAGCGAATTGGGCGTAGGATCCTGCTTCACACTGCGCGTCCCCATTGATTTGGAAAGTTATCCCCCATCTGAACGCACGCATTTGGATATGACTTTGATCGAGCATACCAAACCAGCTCTCGTACATCAGGAGGTTGAAAATACCGAGAATCCAACATTAAAAAAGAAAGCGCTTTCACTCCTTATTGTGGAGGACAATGATGATCTCAGGGAGTCAATTCAACGCATTCTTTCGCAAACCTATCATGTTCTAACAGCAACAAATGGCTTGGAAGCATTAGCCTTATTATCTGACCAAGATGTTGACATTATTGTATCTGATGTTATGATGCCTAAAATGGACGGTTGGGAACTTTGCCGAAAACTGAAGAAAGACATTGAAAAGAACCATATTCCCATCATTCTTTTGACCGCGAAGATCAGTTTAGAAGATCGGGTAGATTCGTACAATGTCGGTGCTGATGGCTATATTTCAAAACCCTTTGAAATTAAGCTGTTGGAGGCCAGAATTAATAGTTTTGTCATTAACAAGCGGACCCGCCAAGAAGCTTTCAAAGCCGAACCCAAGATTGATATATCTAAACTGGAATATCCAACTGTGGATGAACAGTTTCTCGAGAAAACCATTAAAGCTATTGAGGAGCATATGTCTGACAGCACTTTGGAGATAGGTCCTTTGGCAGCAATCTTAGGACTATCGAAGTCCACACTCAATCGAAAAATAAAAAACCTGCTCGATCTTTCGACCAGTAAGCTTATTAAAAATGTGCGCTTAAAACATGCATATCAAATGCTAGAAAATGATAAAAGCATCTCCATCTCAGAAGTATCCTATGCTGTGGGATTTAGTGACTCCCGATATTTTGCCACATCGTTTAAACAACAATTTGGCATTACCCCTACCGATTTACAAAAGGGTATTAAACATTGATGCTCCAAGAATTAACAATTGGTATAGAAATTAAGACTTGGACGGGGTTAATACAAATGATTCCGGGAAACAGCTTCAGCAACAATTTTGCGATGGCATTTCCCGGAATGATCTGTTCCAATTAGTTCGTAGGAGACTGTCCAGCCACAGTAGGCCAGCCCGGATTTTGATAGATTATAGAATTTTCAACAGACCCGTCGGTCGATGTCAATTGAAAATGTTCTACGGCGATCGGCGAAAGGTAATGTGCCATGACGAATTTTGCTCCGGCATAAGAAAGCGCACTACTTTTTATTTCCAATGGTCTCAGATATACGCTTAAAGCAGGGTCCGATACCACAGCCTTGTCATTGGTAGCACCATAAATCAATTGACCGGCGGTATACCAGCTTTTCATTGGTCCCCATAATTTAAATCCTTCAAAGTGGTATGGAGTCGTGATTAATTGATCCATCGCTCTCCAGCGTTTTAGATCCATTAGGCGCAGTCCTTCCGCCATCAATTCATTCCGACGCTCTCTGCGGATATTATACAGCGTTGCATTCACCTGGATACCTGCGGAATAACTTCCCCAATCCAACTTTTCTTTGGTCATATCTGTTGCACCTATGGTCTTATCGATATCCGTAGATACTTTGGCACGCTCTCTCAATTTTGCCCAATAGTTACGCGCGGTATTATCTAAATTTCCATTACGTTCGTAGGCAGCTTCAATATAATTTAAATAAGCTTCACTGGCGCGGAATGTCACACTGCCCGTATACGCCTGTCCGTTATTAGTCTGCTGGCCATCGTATGAAATTCCTTTGCGGATTGTATACCCAGTGGTATAGCGCGTTTCCCAGCTCGAATCGTAAATTCTAGGCACCGGTTCAACGGCGGTTCCATGCGATCCCACTGTTGTGTTGACCAATACATTGCGTTGTCCAGGCTCTTTAAGGAATAACTGCAGTCTGTCATCTCTGTCTTTTCGCACATCAGCAATGTAATCATCGCCATGGTAACCGCTACCCGCGGCATAAATTGGCAGACCATTGCCCATCAAGAAACTTTCGACCATACCCCTAGTCATGCCTACTGCATAGTTTCCGCTCTGCGCGTACACGGGTACGTTGTGTGTGACAAGAGAAAGATTGTATTGCCGCCATAAAAGTACTTCACTATATCCGGACATATCCACTGCGCCAAACATACTGAAATACGGATTTTCATTGTTTGGCGATTCGATAATTCCACTATTTTCAACCAAAAGAATATTGTCTGCTACAGTTTTCGCGGCACCCATTGCCTGATCTAAAAAATAGTTTATTTCATTATCAATGCTTCCGAGCGGGTAATTGTAATTTGCCGTGAAGGCCTTGTTTTTACCCGGCCAATTCGGGCCATTAGGGACAAAAGCCGTTCCTTTGAAATATTTTAACCATGTACCCTCGTACAAAGCGACGCGCGATTTCATCAGCAGGGCTACATTTTTGGAAATACGTTGTTTTTTCCCGTCAGGAGATGCACTTTTTAAAAGCGTAATAGCCGAATCCAGATCAGACAGTATAAAACGTGCCACCTCATTTCGAGGCGAGCGCATGCTTGCATTAATCAAGGCCTGTTTGTCGCCGTCGTTATAAACATCTTTTACGATCGGAAAATCCCCGAGATTCTGAAGCTTATTAAAATACTCATAGGCCCTTAAAAAATACGCTTCGCCGATGTAATGCGCCACATTTTCGGAATTTCCGAGGATCTGGTTGTTTTTCCATTTAGGCAGCACATTTTTGAGGAAATAATTCATTTGATAGATATTCTCAAACTTCCAATCCCCATCTTTTGCATCGACACGCCACTGTCCGGGATTATACCGGTTGTCAAAGGTGGGGTTGATCATATTGTCCGAATTGGCATCGATACCAAATGTTCCAAAGTTCCAGTTTGCATGCGAAGGAAGCAGGCCTGCATAGCGGCCAACGGTGTAAGCGGCCAGCTGGGATTCCTCATTCAGGTAAGCTTCCGGTACGATTTGAGAGGGTGGCGTAATATCCAAATATTTATTACATGAAGCTGTCGCTGCGATCAGTACCGCTCCCAAAAAGAATTTTATCGTTGTTGTATTTAATTTCATGGTATTAATTATTAAAATGTAGCACTTAAACCTGCAGACCAAACTTTAGTTAATGGATAGACCGTTCCGTTGCTGCCGCCATCAATTGTTTCAGGATCATACATGCCCTCAACTTTGGAGCCTGTCCATACATTCTCACCGGAGATATAAACTCTAAGTTTTGAAATTCCAAAGCGCTTTGTTGTCTCCATTGGAACAGTATAACCGACCTGAATATTTTTGATGCGGATATACGCTGCGTTTTGTAAATATCGGGTTTGTGCTTGCTGATTTTTATCGGTACCAAATATCGGACGTGCATAGTAAGCATCCAGATTTTCACCAAGCGCATTATCGGCTGTCCGGAAATAATCTTCATGTTCTTTCAGCCCTGTTGACCACCACTTATTACTTGTAGCTCCCCAGAAGTAGTATCCCCCCTGCCAGTAATCACGTTTCATGACACCTTGTAAGAATAGACTGAAGTCAAAATTCTTATAATCACCATTGAAGTTGAAACCAAACGAATAGCGCGGTGTACTATTTCCGATGATGCTTCGGTCTCCCGGATTACTTTCGGTACTGCTTCCAGATCCGATTTTTCCATCGCCATTTAAATCTTTGTACATGATATCGCCCGCACCCCATTGGCTTCCGAGGTCATTTTGCCCGCCATTCGGCAACGATGCCAGGTGGGCATCCATTTCTTGCTGCGATTTTGCGATGCCAATGGTTGTATATCCCCAAATTTCTCCCAGACGCTGCCCTGTCCGGTAGGTATCTTCATCGAGACTTCCGGTCTTATTCGGATAATTGGTCACTGTTGTACTATAATCCGACACTAAGAATTTGGTACTGTAGCGAAATCCGCCGTCGGTCCTATCGGTCCAGCCAATGGTCGCTTCAAATCCTTTTGTCTCCAAATCGGTATTATTGGTTTGTGGCACCTGCGTTCCCAAGACGGCAGGCAACTGTGGTGCCGGTCCCACCATATCAAGCGTTTTACGTTTAAATACTTCAAATGAACCCGTTAAACGGTTATTCAATAGCCCAAAATCTATTCCCGCATTCAGCGTGTTGATCGATTCCCAGGTTAAGGTCGAACTCACCAACCCTGCTGCGCTAGCAGTATTGGGCCGCGTATTGTTGATCAGCCAGGCTCCGTTGGTAATGCCGACCGGTAACAGTATATACGTAGGATACCAGTCTGTGGTATTCTGATTGCCCAACTCCCCATACGAGGCCCTTAATTTCAAATAGTTGACAAAGGAAACATTATCCGTAAAGAACTTTTCTTTGGAGATGTTCCAGCCTGCAGAAACGGATGGGAACCAGCCCCAGCGGCTATCTGCTCTAAAACGCGACGAGCCATCATAGCGTAAGTTACCTTCTATTAGATATTTATCCGCATAATCGTAATTGATACGTCCAAAAAATCCGGCATTGGCCCAGTTCTGATATTGCCCTGTCACCGTTGGCACGGTAGGTTTTCCATCATAATCTGTGCTAGAGGTCAGATTAAGAACAGGCTGGCCGGGAACCAAAATGCCATCACGCTGTGCCGATAGATCGCGGTAAGCGGTATTTTCAACCTGAAAACCGACCATTGTTTTAAAATGATGATCTCCTATACGTTTATCATATTCTGAATGGGCACTAATGTTATAATAATTTTCTTTCCACGCGTATTCATACACATTGGAGTTGCTTTTGTACACATAAGGCTCGCCCTTCACATCATAGTTGTACAATTTTTGAGAATCCCAATGGCGGAATTGCGTCGTCGTACGATAATTGATGTTAGCAATGGTTTTCCAGCCGCGGATAGGTTCCAAGGTCAATTGCAATTGCTGATAAATATAGTCTTTGGTTGATTTGTCCGTACCACCGTCACGCATACCCAGTGCTGGCGACGGCGAACTGTATAAATGTCCATTTGGATCATAGAGCGGCAGCGTTGGCCATCCTTGGCGACCAAGATCGTCATAAAAGGAATTTGTCAGTGCGGCTGGTCTTTGATAATCCTCCCGAACGAGACGCGCATTGTATCCGACGGTTAAAATATCGGACAATTTGGAATTTATCTTTGCCGAAATCGCGTATCGATCATAATGGTCGGTATTGAAGGCCATCATGCCCTGCTGCTTCATAAAATTTCCCGACAGGTAATAGGTTGTTTTTTCAGTCCCACCATTAATACTTAAATTGTGTTCTTGTGCAAATGCATGGTCTTTATACATGGTATCGAACCAATCCACATTATCGTTGCCATAGCCATAGCCATCTGCCCAGTAGGATTGGTTTTTTGGATTGGGTATGATAGAGGCCGAGATGACGCCATTTTTGTAATCTAAAATACGTTTCAAATCATCTGCACTGAATTCACCCTGGCTTCCAAAATTTTCGTCTGCCTGGTTAAAATAATTGGCAAAAGTCCAGGAGTCCATCATTTTCGGCAACAGTGTTGGCGCATTGATGCGAAAACTATTGTTGTAATTTGTCGTTGTTTTGCCCGACTTACCTGATTTTGTGGTCACTAAAATAACACCAAAAGCTGCCCGTGAACCATAAATTGACGCAGCGCCAGCATCTTTAAGCACCGAAATATTTTCAATATCCTGCGGATTTAATGCCGACAATGAGCCCTCAGAACCATCGATCAGGATCAATGGAGACGATGAAGACGTACCGATGGTACCCGTGCCCCGAATATTTATAGTGGGATTACTTTCCAGTGTTCCACTGTTTTGGGAGATATTGAGCCCGGGAGCCAATCCCTGCAATGCCTGAATCGCATTTCTAACGGGTCTATTTTCCAATTGTTTCGAATCGACTACAGCTACAGATCCCGTCAAGTTTTCGCGCTTTTGTGTACCGAAACCTACCACCACGACTTCCTCCAATTGAGAAAATCCGGATTTGAGCACAACATCAATCTGCGTTCTACCTGCGATAGAGACCTCCTGACTATCGTATCCCACCATGGAAAATACAAGTACTGCATTCGCATCGTTCACGTTAATCTTGAACGCTCCGTTTTGGTCGGTTTTCGTTCCCAGATCAGATCCTTTTACCTTCACAGATACGCCCGAAAGCCGCTCATTATCCGCTGAAACGGTACCACTGATTGTTATTTGGTTTAATTTTCCTCCTGTTTTCAACACGGCAAATGTTGGATCAGTCGCGTAAGGCATTGCTTTTACGGTGGCATTAAATGACACGGCTAACAATGCAATCATTTTCCACGTCACCATGCCTTTATATTTGGCGTGGATGACATCCTTTTCAACATAATTTCTGTTCATTTTTTATAGTTTAATAGTGATTAGTCGATTATTCAGTTGTAATTGCCGGAAAGGCAGCCGCTGTAAAAGCGCCATATAGCTATCCGAAAACTTTAGAACTACAGAATGATCAGGTGTTATTTTTTGTTGGTTATTCCAATTCTTCAAAGGAGTCAGTTATTATATTGCTCAACGATCTTATGAGATTTATAAAACAGAACTGTGTGATTCCTTTTAAAAAAATGGTATTCCAAAATTAGGGGGAATGGGAGAATTGGATGTTCAAATTCGACGCAAAATTGTTCAAATTTTAATGTCTAGGCCTTTAAAATAGCTATTTTACCCAACTATCCTGTGGCATCATCCAGAAAGTATGACGGTAGTTAAGCAATCCAGTTGGCGCCATTGGAATGAAACCCCCGGAACAAAAATTTGCATAAAACAGTTAGGCATTAAAAATCGAGCGGGACCTTTTATTGCAAATAATCACAAATTTATCTAAGTTTGTCGTCACCTACTACGACTAACGTGAATCTTAAAAATGAGATCGAATCTAAATATATCCTTCAGCGCCTACAGCAGGGTGACAGGCAGGTGTTCGACCTTGTTTTTAAATCTTATTGGGATCCACTATTAATTTATCTGTCCAAACTGGTGAAAGACCAGACCGATGCTGAGGATCTTTTACAGAATATTTTCGTCAACCTCTGGAATAAGACACAATCGTCCGAAATACAGGATATTCACGGCTGGTTATACGGGGCTGCCCGCAAGAGCGCTCTTTTCTATCACCGAACCCAAGGCAATCAAAAAAAGCTGATTGCGTCTATTTTGGAATATATTGAAGTAACCGGATTTTCGTTGAGTGACCAGCAGCAAGGTAAGGAGCTTCAGCAGATTATTGATCGTGAAATTGAACGGCTCCCAGCAAAAATGAAAGAGGTATTTCTATTGAGCCGACAGGAACAACTTAGTTATAAGGAAATTGCAGAACGTCTCGACATCTCTGACCAAACGGTCAAAAAACAGATCAGCAACGCACTGAACATTCTGAGAAACAACCTCAAGAAACAAGGTCTCTATTCGCTTCTTCTCCTCCTTCTCATCGATTTAAAATAAATTTCATCCTTTTTTAATATTTATCTACCACCAAATACGTTTTGGTGCAACTATACTATAAACAATGGCGCTCATGGAACAGAAAAACATTGCAGAAATCTTATTGAAATACGAACTCGGCATAAGTTCAGCGGCGGAAAACCAACTGATAGAATCGTGGTACGAATCGCAGCAAGCTGTGGAATGGGAACTGGACGGCGCCGCACAGGAAGACCGAAAAAATGCCATACTCCTTCAAATCCAGGAGCAGCTTGATGCAAAACCAGCTTCGCGTAGGCCATTGTACCGGAGAGCCGCTTGGATCAGCGCTGCAGCTGCCGTCCTGCTGATTGCTTTTGCTTTACTCTTTATCCCGCGTGGACAGTCGCATCGCGATACTCTAGCCGCGATAGATCAATTCAAACCCGGACAAGAAAAGGCCATCCTGAAATTGGAAGACGGATCAAGCATCGCACTCAACGGAGGCAAATCGGGTGTTAAGATCGTCAACGGTACGGCTGTCTATTTAGATGGATCGCCTGTGAGCGACACGGAATTGCAATCGCGCGAACTGATTGTTGAAGTTCCCAAAGGTGGACAATATCAGGTCAACCTGCCCGATGGGAGTAAAGTATGGCTGAATGCTGCTTCGACACTCACCTATCCAATGCAATTTTCTGCCGCCAAGCGGGAAGTCTCGTTAACAGGAGAAGCCTATTTTGAAGTAAGCAAAAATCCACATCAACCCTTTATCGTAAAATCCAGAAATCAAGAAGTCAAGGTATTGGGCACCATTTTTAACATCAACAGTTATGACAACCGCGAGTTTGTGGAAACTACGCTGCTTGAAGGTTCGGTCGATGTAAATCAACGCCTGCTTGTACCCGGACAGCGATCGCTCATCTCCAAGACATCGATCCAGATTCTACCGGCCAATATCGAAGCAGCGACGGCCTGGAAGAAAGGATATTTCCTATTTGACAACGAACGGCTCGATGCCATTTTGGCTACACTTTCGAGATGGTACAATGTAGATTTTGAATACGAAGACTCTGCTACGAAACAGCTTGTCTTTTGGGGGTCTATCGACAAAAATCAATCATTGACCAAAACGCTTACCTTTTTGGAAAGCACCGGTCAATTAAACTTTAACTATCGTGACGGCAAAATAGTTGTCCACAAAAATAAATAACGAAGCCTTTTTAATACAGAAATCTAAACACATTAACCTAAATCACAGACCCGATGAATCGTCTAAAAAACTTGCTATTGGTCACGTCGCTTCTTGCTGGTAGCACAGTCGTTGGTCAACAGCTCAATTATCAGGGCAAACCAACACTCAAAGAACTTTTTTCAACCATCCGACAACAGACAGGCTATAACATCATTGCTTCCGGCAATCAGATAGACCTTAATACCGTCGTTAAAGTTCAGGCAAAGGATAAAGCCTTGCGCGATGTTCTTGAAGAAGCCTTTAAGGATTTACCGTTCACTTTTAAGATCGTTGGAAAAGAGATCACCATTCTTCCGCGGGAGAAAAGCGGCCAACAGCATCAAAAACAACAGCAACCTGCCAAACAGCTTTTTGTGGACGGCACTGTACGGGACAAATCCGGTCCCGTAGAATTGGTAACCGTTTACAACAAAAGCAACGACAAAGTCACTTTCACCAATGATAAAGGCGCTTTTAAAATCGAGCGGACCAGCCATACGGATACCTTAGTATTCAGTTCCGTTGGTTACGAAGAAAGGCAGCTTGCTGTGTCAACTAGCCAAAACACCGTTACCATGCAACTGTTGCAGACGCAGAACCTGCTCGATGAAGTTAGCGTACTGTCGTATGGGCAAGAGGTATCCAAACGGCTCAATACGGGCTCTACTTCTAGTGTCACTGCAGCCACCATTGAGAAAACACCGACAGCAGATCCACTCATTGCGCTCCAAAATCGGGTTCCCGGTATGATGATCAATACCCTCAATGGGTTACCGGGCATACAGACCCAAGTGCAGATACGGGGTATTAATACCGTCAACCAGGATGGTGAAGCGCGACAACCCTTGTACATTGTTGATGGTATTCCTTTTAATAGCAATTCACTCGCCTATATCGGTGCGAATGGCCTCACCTCCTCCTATTTGGGTGAAAGCCCTTTTAAAAGTATCGACCCAAGCACGATTGCCAGCATTGAAGTACTTAAAGATGCAGATGCTACCGCCATCTATGGCGCCCGGGGTGCCAATGGTGTGATCCTGATCACGACCAAACGTGGTAAGGCAGGTCGCCCCACCATCAGTGCTGATTATTACCATAGTTTTGGTTCTATCGCTAACTATGTAAAAATGCTCAATACCGCCCAATATCTGGAGATGCGGCGTGAAGCTGCAAAAAACGATGGTGTTGAGCTTACGCCCAATGACTACCCTGACCTGCTGAAATGGAGCCAAACTGAAGATCACAACTGGCAAAAAGAATATTTTGGCAATGTCGCCCATACATCCAATGCTGAATTATCGCTATCGGGTGGATCATCTGGTTTCAACTACCTCCTTGGCGGTGGATTTAGGCGTGAAAATACCGTATATCAAAAGAAAAATGGTCTTTCCGTCGGTAACTTCCGAAGTAACCTCGACTACAACAGTAACGACGGCAAATTTAAAGCTTCCCTTTCGGCGAGCTATGCAACGGATAAAAACGAAGTCATTCCACTATCGTTTACCAACTTTCAGACCCTGCCTCCAAATTTCTCCCTTTATGATGCTGATGGAGAATTGAATTGGACTATAGATAACCCCATTGCTGCGCTGGAGCGTACGCTTGAAAATAAAACTAAAAATTTAATCAGCAATATTGCGCTGAGTTATGAGTTGTTACCTAATCTCGTGGCCAAAATCAATACCGGTTATACGCGCATGAAAATGGACCAGCTCGCCATCAATCCACGGAGATCATTCCGGCCGTCCGAAAACATCTTGGGCAACAACAGTTTTACTAAGGCCAGCGCCGCTACCTTCAATTTTGAGCCTCAGCTGAATTACGATCTGATCGTGGGGCGCAGTTCATTTCGTGCCCTTATCGGGGGTACTTATATCCATCGCGGTAATTCAGCAATTACCACAAGTGGAAACGGCTATACAGACGACAGTCAGATTAGGGACATCACTGCCGCACCAATTATCAACATCGAGCCCAAGGACACTCAGTATCGTTTTCTTTCGGGATTTGCTCGTATGGGATGGACATTTGACCAAAAATATGTCATCAATGCAACCGTCAGACGTGACGGCTCTTCCCGTTTTGGTCCAGGGAAAAAATATGGTAACTTTTGGTCTGTCGGTGCAGCCTGGATCCTCAGCGAAGAGAGCTGGCTAAAGGATAATCAGTTTGGCTTGAGTTTTGCCAAATTGCGCGGCAGCTATGGTCTGACGGGTAATGATAATATTGGCGACTACTCCTATTTCGTCAATTACGAACGTATATTCGACAATTACCAAGGGCAGGGCTATCTTCCGAAGAACCCATTCAATGCAAATTATCAATGGGAAGTCAACAAAAAGCTTGACCTTGCTGCTGAAATGGGCTTCTTGAAAGACCGCATCATCTTTGAAGCAAACTATTACCGCAATCGGTCGGGCAATCAATTAGTTGGCTATGGATTACCTACACAGGTGGGTTTTAGTTCGGTCAATCAAAACCTGGATGCCAATGTACAGAATAGCGGCTGGGAATTTAGCCTCCAGACCACGCCGATCAATACATTGGCTTTCACCTGGAAAACAAACTTTACGATGAGTATCAACCGCAACAAGCTCTTGTCTTATCCCAATCTTGCAAGTTCTTCCAATAGCCTTACTTATCAGATCGGTAAACCATTAAATCTGATCTGGGGGTATGATTATCTTGGAATCAACGCTGCAGATGGGCAACCGCAATTCCGCGATGTGAATGGCGACGGTTTTATCAGTTTTCCAGATGACTATGTCCCTTTGGCGAACAATATTCCGACATTCTTTGGTGGTCTGGGCAACTCGTTCAATTATAAAAACTTTGATCTAGACGTGTTTTTCAGTTTCAAAAAGAACACACATATTTATAATTATCCCTTTACGAGTGCCGGAAGCGTCATCAATGCCCCCGCAATTGTCTTGGACAGATGGCAACATCCGGGTGAAGAAGCTAAATTTCCGGCCTATACCACCAACTCCAGCACCATGTCCAATTACAATTCATCCGGTGCCAATTTTGTGGACGGGTCGTACATCCGTTTAAGCAATATTACTTTGAGCTATTCGGTACCCGGCAAGATTCTCGAGAAGCTAAAACTTAAAAACCTGCGCGCTTATGCTACTGGCGCCAATCTACTGACGATCACCAGCTACAAGGGTACAGATCCAGAGACCGGCGTGGATATGCCGATGCTTCGCACATTTACGCTAGGGATACGGACTTCATTTTAAACCATTTAGACTACGGATATGAAAACCAACTATATCAAATTATTCAGCCTCCTTTTACCTGTTGCTGTCGTCGCAAGCAGTTGCAACAAGCTGCTGGAGGTGACACCAAAATATATCTACACGACGGACCAAATTTATGCGAATGACACCATGGCCGACAGTGTGGTCGTCGGGATGTATGGCCGATTTGCTGCTTATCAAAATGATCTTTCACTGAACACGGGATTATCTTCTGACGAGTTGATACCCGGTGTCAATAGCTTCAACCCAGGCTATAGTTTTATGTACAGCTACAACCTCAATCCCTTTTCGGCGCAGACGAATGACTTTTGGGGAAATCTATATTCCATCATTGGGGTTAGTAATGCAATCATTGAAGGCGTTGGGCAATCCAAGGGCATGACGCAAGCGGGCAAGGATGAAGCCATTGGTCAGGCCAAATTTATGCGTGCTCTCAATTACTATTTTTTGGTCAACCTCTATGGCGATGTTCCTTTGGTGCTGACGACCAATTACCCGGAAGAACGCCTCAAACCGCGCGCGGCGGCAGCGGCAGTGTATACGCAGGTCATTCAAGATCTGCAAGATGCCAGCCAGCTTTTGGCATCAGATTATCCGGGCGAACGCGTCAAGGCCAATAAGTGGGCAGCACTGGCTCTGCTCTCGCGTGTATACCTATTCACCAAAGAGTGGACCAAAGCCGAGGAGGCCGCCAGTCAGGTGATTGCACAGTCGCAGTTGTTCCAACTGGGCCACTTTGACCGTGCGGATGGGGCTGAGCCAATGGATATCTTCACCAAAAATAATCCCGAGCAGATATTGCAGCTATGGAACAGTATGGGCGCCTCCATTGGTATCGGTATAAAAGGAGAATTTGCCAGCTTTGGCGTGACTGAAGATCCAACGGGTCTTTTGCAAGCCTTTGAGGAGAACGATAAACGGAAAGAAAACTTCGTCCGTTTTGAAGAAACAGTAAACGGCTATCAGATCAACAAATACCGTTCGGACGGCGAAGCCGGATCTGCAAACAATGAGTATACGTCGGTATTGCGCCTGGGAGAACAATACCTCAACCGCGCCGAGGCACGTCTGGAACTTGGTCTGCCAACAGCGGTTGAAGACCTCAATACCATACGCCGGCGTGCGGGACTTTCGAATTTATCCGATGGTTTAACCAAATCTCAGGTCAGTGCAGCAATCGTGCAAGAACGCCGTGTCGAACTCTGTTTCGAATGGGGCGACCGTTGGTTTACCCTCAGACGTTTGGGATTAGCCGATAATGTGATGAAAAAAGCAAAACCGACCACCTGGAAGACGTTTGCCCAGCTCTACCCTTTACCGACCGTTGAGCTTCAAAATAACAGGCAATTAACGCAAAATCCGGGATATAACAACTAAACACGATATACAATGAGAGTTACGCTATTAGCTTTTGCCTTTTTTTATTCCATATGCTTCGTTAAGGCGCAGGAAAAAGCAACCTACCACCTTCAGGGAACGCTCGCGGGCGTACCAAAAAATCAACAGGGAAAACTGTTTCTGCAACGTTTTGGTTCCGATCTCCTGCTTGATTCTGCCCGGCTGGAACAAGGTCATTTTCGCTTTACAGGTACTTCCGAAGGACCCGAAATCGCGAACCTATTTTACATGGATGCTGCGGGGGAACGATCTGAAACATTGGATTTTTATCTTCACCCGGGCAAGATTACCATTCGGGCCCGGTTTGGTCAGCTCAACCAAGCGGAGATTGCTGGTTCAGCACTCAATACCGAAGCCAGAAGTTTTGACAAAGCTAACGAAATCATACTCGACAGCATCAATACGCTAATGGCTGCCTATTTCGAGGCAGAGAATGCCTTTTCCCAGGATAGTTTTCGCATGGATTCGCCGGCACGGACCACCATCAACGCGATTGACGTGAGCCTCAACAAGTGGTCTGCGGCACTACAGACAGCGCAGATCAATTATGTGCAGCAGCATAGCGATCGTGTACTGAGCCTTTTTAAACTACAAGCGCTGCTGAAAGATTCCAGCAATCAAAAAATTGTATCCGAGTTATTCAACAAGCTGACGCCTTCACTGCAGGAATCTCCGCTGGGACAGGAGGTAAAAAATCAGCTCGCCAACCTCCAAAATCTAAAAATCGACGATATTGCACCAGAATTTTCATTAGCTGACACTACAGGCCAGCAGGTGAAGCTGACCGATTTCCGGGGCAAATATGTGCTCGTTGATTTTTGGGCCAGCTGGTGTGTACCCTGCCGCGTGGAAAACGAGCATGTGCAAAAAGCCTATAATGCTTTTAAGGCAAAGGGATTTGAAGTATTGGGTGTCTCCACAGATTTCGCACTCAACAACTGGAAAAAAGCCGTCTCGGACGACGGTATGACCTGGACCAATGTGGTTGATCCAGAGGGTCAGGTAAGCCTCCAGTATCATATCAAAAGTATCCCCTCCAATTATTTATTGGATCCCACAGGTAAAATCATCGGCATCAACCTTCGTGGCGATGCTCTTTATGAAACGCTAAAAAATATATTCTAATTCGCTATTTTATACACTCAATTATATGCATTTAAAAAGACTGCTCTACCTGTCGTTGTTAGGTTTTAGTCCGGTGCTTGCTTATAGCAATACGTCCTCCGGAGCGATTGAAATCGCGTGGGCACACCACGAAGCTGACACCAGCATTTTACCTTTTGACAAAAGCGTCCGTTATGGTAAACTGGCCAATGGACTCACCTACTATATCCGTAAGAATACCGAACCCCAAGAACGTGTTTATATGTATCTGGTCAACAAGGTAGGATCTATCCTGGAGAACGAAAAGCAACGTGGGCTGGCTCATTTTCTGGAGCATATGGCCTTCAACGGCACGACGCATTATCCCGACAACAGCCTAGTTGACTACCTGCAAAAAAATGGAATCAGCTTTGGAGCCGATATCAATGCGTATACCAGCTTCAACGAAACCGTGTACCAACTGCAGCTGCCCTCCAATGATGGCAAACTTGTTGGCAATGGCTTTCAGATTCTTCAGGACTGGGCACAGGGCATCAGTTTAACACATCGAGAAATCGACAAAGAGCGCGGCGTGATTTTGGAAGAAAAACGTGCCGGCAAGAGCTTGGGCGAGCGCATTCAGGACAAGACCTTGCCCGTAGCGCTTAATCAGTCTCTATATGCCCAGCGTATTCCCATCGGTACAGAAGAAGTCATTCAACATTTTCCCTACCGGGAAATTGAAAGTTTCTACAAAAACTGGTACCGCCCCAACCTGCAAGCCGTTATTGTCGTCGGCGACATCAATGTCGATCAGACCGAGCAACTTCTCAAAAAGCAGTTTTCGGCGCTTAAAAACCCTGTTAAGCCTACACCCCGCCAAACGTATACCATTCCGTTGCAGGGCAAGAACCAATTTATGGTGGTGACGGATCCTGAAATTACCGCAACGTCCATCGATATCAGCATCAAACACCCTGAGCGGAAATTACAGAACCTGTCGGACTATAAGCACAACCTGATCAAGACCTTGTTTAACACCATGATGGCAGGGCGATATAGTCCGTTATTTCGGCTATCCAATCCGCCATTCTTGAGCGGCGGGGCATCACTAAATGGCTTTATGGGCGGACTGGATGTATTCCAGATTCAGCTCACCGCCAAACCCGGCCGTCTGAAAGAAGGATTTGATGCAGTATGGCGCGAGCTGCTGCGGGCCAAACAATATGGATTTACAGCCACGGAGCTGCAGCGTGCTAAAGATACCTATATGAGCGGAATGGAAAACATGCTGCAAGAAAAAGACAAAATTGCATCCGAACAGTACGTGCAGGAATATATCCAGCATTTTCTGAACGATGTAGCATCTCCGGGCATCGATCATGAAATGAAATTGACGCGCGAAATGCTTCCGGCGGTCAGCCTTTCGGATATCCAGCAGCTCTTGCAACAGTATCTAACCGATAGCAACCGCGACATCATTATTTCAGCTCCTGAAGCCGATCAGGCAAATCTGCCGAAAGAGGCCGATATCAACAGTTGGATCGCTACGTTGTCCAAAGAGAAGCAGACTGCATTCTCGGAGGAAGCCAACGACCTGCCACTGCTCAAACAGGAAGTACAGCCCGGTACAATTGTTAAAGAAGAAAAAGACAGCAGGTTAGGAACCACGACTTTGACGTTGAGCAACGACGTCCGGGTAGTCTTAAAACCGACCAACTACCAAAACAATCAGATCACCTTTCAGGGATATTCCTACGGTGGAACATCGCTTTACGATGACCAAGATTTTCAGAGCGCGACGAATGCCGTTGGCCTCATTGCTGCGAGCGGACTGGGAAACTATACTGCCGACCAATTTGAAAAATCATTAGCCGGACGAACGGCCTCGGCATCCCCCTTTATCAGTGAGACTGCCCAGGGCGTGAGCGGCTACGCCAACAACAAAGATCTGGAACTTGCCCTGCAGATGATGTATGGATACTTTACAGAACCGCGTCTAGACACGACCATTGTTGCCGGTATCCTGGCCAATGCCAAAGACGGACTGAAAGACCGCGATAAAAATGGCGACGCTGTATTCCAAGACTCGGTGATGGCCATCCTTTCGGGCGATAACATCCGACGGACAGGCCTAACACTGGCTAAAATCAATCAGATCAATCCTCAGCGTGCTTTGGACATCTACAAAGAACGTTTTGCTAATGCTTCGGGATACAATTTTAGTTTTGTGGGCAGCTTTGATATTGAAAAAATAAAGCCCTTGCTTGCCAAGTATATTGGTGGACTACCGAGCATCTCGTCGAAAGCACCCGCTTACCGTAATTTAAACATCCAAATACCTGACGGGAAGATCGAGAAAAAGCTGGCGCTGAGCAAAGAAGACAAAGCGATGGTCTATCTTGTTCTTTCGGGTCCATATGACTATAGTGAGGCTAATAACATGGCTTTGCAGGCCTTTCGGGAAGTCTTGGATATCCGTTTGTTGGAACGACTACGTGAAGAAGAAGGTGGTGTGTATTCGCCATCGATCCAGATGGATTATAGCAAGCTGCCTGATGCCCGTTACACCCTTACGGTAGCTTTCAGCTGTTCGGTGGCCAATGCGGACAAACTGGCGAAGTATTCACTTGAGGAAATTGAGAAATTAAAAGCAGCAGGACCTTCTGTTGTCAATCTCGACAAATTCAAAGCGAACGATAGGCTGAGCTATGAGTCGGCCCTCAAAACAAATGATTTCTGGTCAAACTACCTGTACAGCAACTTGTACAATGGAGATGATATGTACCGTATTTTTGAACGCGCATCGTTACGCGATAAGCTGACTCCAGCGCTGGTTAAAGCTGTTGCCCAACGCTATATCAGTGACCAGAACGTCATCAAGATCGTTCAGCTTCCGGAAGTGAAAAAATAAATACAGCCGGGCTATCGACCTTTCATTATCGTCATAAGCACTAAAAAATGAAAGCCGTAAAGAACTACATTCTTTGCGGCTTTCTTGTGTACTGACCAAAACTCTTGATTGGCATAAAAAAGAAATTGTCTATCCCTGGAATTTATGTTTGCCCATCTATGATTTCAAGCAGCATCATGTTTTAAAAAAGTTTCGAAATTTCCAAGCCAGTGCAAATGCCACCAACAGCAATCCGATGAGCCAAAGATTGGGTACTGCCCATGCACTCCATTTTTCTGTGCTTTGCTGCTTCAGCATTTGTATGCGGCTAGCGCTACTTTTTGTAGAAGCCTCCTGTTTGGCACTTATCCTTACCTGAGATTCCAGCATGGCCAACTGGCCCTTTTGTCCGATTAGACCACTATCCGGGTGAAAGCGAAAACTGCTATCCGTCCAAAACAACCAATACCGCGATTGGCTGTCGCTCAGTCCCCTGTACCAAATATCCAGTTGCTGCTTGTAATTGGACTGCGTTTGTTCTTCCCGCTGAGCTTCCTTCAGCTCGCTTTGATAAAGTTTACAGGAATAGAGTAATGGGAAGATCATGAGAAAGCGCCCACGCTTGAATAAATACTTTAGCATAGCCCCTCCTTTCAGTCCAGCCAATTTGAAAACACATGAATAGTGGATGCAGGACGCCGCTTTGAAAGGACCTGATTACCTACATTTCCTTCCACAGTCACGATCCAATTGTCCTCTTTTTTGCGCACAATCCCCACATGGTTGATACGTTGGAGACTGGCGCTATAGATCGCGAATAGATCTGCCTGGCGAACACTCCCCTGCCCGATCTGCTGGGCTGTATAACGCCGAGCCACCGGAAAAAGTGCCGGGCTCCAGGGATTCCGCGGAGCTACTAATCCAGCTTTGCCGTAACACCAGGAGGCAAAAGCCGCACACCAGGCATCCCCCCTTCCCAGTCCGACATACGCGAGGTATTCCTCTACCCTGCTGCCATCGTTGTTGCCTGTGGCCTCGCGCACGCCTATCTCCTTTACAGCAAAATCGACAATACGTGCGCGTACACCCGAACTGGAGTATCGTTTCACTGATGGGTCATTGTCCCGCTCCAGTTCAGAACTGGTACTTCGGAGCTCAGCGTAACTGCCTGACCGCTTCTTGTAAGCTACAGCAGTATTGCCAAAACGGCTAAGAACGAGAATAGCGACAGAAAGAATACCGAAAAATAAATAATGCATTGTTGCCATGATGTCAATTGATTAAAGTGAAAACTAAATTCCTGACGGAAAAACTTAAAAGGCTGCCACAGGATTTCCTGGAGCCAGCAGCAGCAATAAATAGCCACCGCGCCAGCCAATACGGCAAAGAGCAGCACGGAGAGGATACCTAGATCCAATACCCCGGCTGTAGGATCGATCGCCTGTAGCAAAAGCCCTGCTGAGATAAAAAATAAGAGGAGACCTACCAGTACAATGCCAAGCACCTGTCCTCCTGTTAGCGGCCAATAGATATCCTCGACATCCGAGACCAGTTGTTTTTGTATGGATTCCATTTATTTTGTTTTTAATTTGTTAATAGTAAACGGGGTTCAGGATAAAAGGGAGGTGCTCCTGAGCGAGCAGCCTCCCTTTATACAGATGCAGCTAGTTCAACACAAACTCCCCTAAGTATTGGCTCGTTGAGGTGATTAGCCCATCCCGATGGATATTAAAAGACCAGCCCACTATTTTCTTTCCTGTATAGCTGTCGGGTAGCACGATATCTATCGCTGCGTCCGATCTCGTTGCACCTTCGTACGCAAAAAAGAGGTTGTCCGCTTCATCGTACAGGATGACCAGCACCTGATCGTCGTCAAAGGCATTAAA
Source organism: Sphingobacterium sp. UBA1498 (assembly GCF_002325125.1). Taxonomy (NCBI): domain Bacteria; kingdom Pseudomonadati; phylum Bacteroidota; class Sphingobacteriia; order Sphingobacteriales; family Sphingobacteriaceae; genus Sphingobacterium; species Sphingobacterium sp. UBA1498. The sequence goes on along the minus strand of NZ_DCRG01000032.1, from coordinate 209,425 downwards.
ACGATTGTTGATCGGATCCCAGGTCAGGTTTAGCACACGAGGCGCCACCTCACCTACAACTAAGCCAACCAAAGCTGCCAGACTACCACTGGCAATTTTGACTGCCGCGAAGTCTATCGTAAAATGTGGGTAGTTACCCCGAAAAGCGTGGTTGATAAGCTGTTGAAAGGCCGCATTATAGCCCGTTTTGTTCCTTAGCTTGCTGTCTGAAAACCCAAGCATCAGGATATCTTTGATAGATTTGAGAAAACTGGTCGTCATCCCAAACTTCATCCGCTGTGCCAGCTGCGCTTCTGACGAAGCCTTGCTACTCTTTTTTGGTAACGAACGTACATAATCTATTCCTCGCCATGAACTTCCGACGACATTCCCAACTTTTCCGCTATAGGATCCGTGAATCCCTTTTACAAATCTTGCCATGTTATTATTTTTTTAAATTGTTAAACCCTAAAGTGGCGCTGCAGGCAGCCACTACTTTGATATCATGGTACTAAGGTAAAGCGGTGTATGAAAGGAATTTGCTTTATGGCGCCATCTGACGTCACTTGACTGAATATGCCATTTCCGACGACATCAAATCCAGCATTTTGATGGAAAACGTTGTGCTTTTCGAGCGATCTTCATACAGACTCGCCTGCTTTTGAATTGATCGTTATTTACCTGCTTGAGGTTAATCTGAGACCATTTGTAGGTTAATTAGTTAGCATTAAGGCCAGGTAATGGCTTGTAAGTTGCCGTAAAAAAGCTATTCATAGGCAAGCAATAGGCAAAGAAACAGCAACCAAACAGCATAGAAAGACCAATGAATAAGCAAACAAATGGCAAAGAATAAGCAAGGAAATGGTATAGGGTAAGCAAACAGATAACAGAGAAATACCATAGAATAGGCAACCGAGGGGCTGTCTAATCCCAACGTAATCCCAAAGAGGAAGCAGCGACTAGCTTGGTTCACTTCGTGCACTCGAAATAAAAAGGCCAATCTTTTCCCAAAGATCAGCCTTAAAAAACAATGTTAGATCATACCTCGATTTATGCTTCGCTTAATTGCATCCTGGAGGTCCTGTTCGCGGTAATAATGCTTGTTGCCCAGGCAAATGGGTTTGAGTACTCCCGATTTTACCCAGCGGTTGTACGTACGTTCAGAGATCCCGAGGCGTGATACCACAGCCATACGAGTCATCAGTTCGTCCACATTCCAGCCTATCTGCCTTCCTTCATTTGGCATGATTTGGTAGGCTTTGCAGGACAGCTTGTCGTTAATTTCTCGCAGCAATTGTACGATTTCATTCAATTGTAACATAAATTATTGCATTGATTGATGCCATGAAATGGCGCAGCCCTACCGGTTTTTATTTATTATTCTGTCTATAGACTTCGTATTGATGCCGAAAATTATCTTTATAAGATCGGGTAACCGTAATAGGGAAACCATTTCTTGGTTTGACAAAATGAAGTTCACCTGAACGCAAGAGATCAATTTTGGAAAGATTGACCAAGGTATTTATCCGAGGGCGGGCAAACATGGCTGCTGGAAGGTTAGTCTGCAGTCCTCCTAGGCTTCCTTTAACTTGATACTTATCTTTTTCCAAATAAATATCGATTATATCGTTGTCTACTTGCGCATAAAAAATCTGGTCAACTTCTATTTGAATCCTATCGTTATTGAGATCTTTTATCGTTAAACTTTTCACTTCTCTGCCTTGGTCCTGCAATTTCTTATCTACCTTTTCGACCACATCTTCCATTTTGGCCTTCAATACATTGAAACTGATCTTTTTACTAAAATAGGTGTAAAAACCGGCCTCATTTGCCTTAAACACATAATCTGTATGTGCTGAACAGGCAACCATGACGGGCGGATTGGGAATCAAACTGGCCAATTTGATCCCATCAATCTCCTTATCTCCAAGATCCATACCCAGTATCAACACATCGACCTCATTTTCTTTTAGATAGTTGAGGGCTTCTATGGGCTTTCGAACAATTTTGATGTCGTCATTGATAAAAGGAAGTTCCTTCAATGACATTAAAATATACACCAGCGAGTCTGGATTATCATCAACGATCAATAGTCTATAATTTAACTTATCCATGCTATTTTATTAAAACAAAGGTTTATAATTAAAAAAAATATAGAAAAATAAATTTACCTAAATTATTTGTTTAATTTCAATATAAACAAAAATATTATTAATTGAGACTAAAATCAGGCAGTTAAAATTACGACAAACAGAAAACTACGGGATTACCGCTGAAAATACCATGTTTTTTTCGGTTACGTATGTCCTTCACATAGCCGACTTCAATTGGTTAATTAAGGGAGTGATTTCCTTCGCAAAAGCACACTCCCTATTCGGTATAGGGCTGCATATCTATACCTCTTCACATTTAATCACATGTTGACTCCATTTCATACTATCGTTTGTTGAACCATTTTCCGGCCTTGGGCTGTACCTTCCCTCACCAAAAATTTAAAACTCCTTATTGGATCCAATGGCAACAAAGATGTCGGCAAAGAAAAATTATTTCAAAAAAAAATGTACATACAGCACAAATGGACGCCTGCAAGACAACGGCAGCACAAATCTGTCAGGTGCAATCTGAAAATGTCATCTACGCTACACGTTGGTTATTCGCACGAAAAATACTGTTATGTACCATTTTATTTGGTCTTTACGGTGAATTCTTGCTAAAATCATCTCGTAACTAATTGTAAAGAATATGAAAAGATCTTATAAAATTGTATTTGGTACGGAATACGAGCGCATTGACGATCCTCCCCATCCATTAAGTTACCCTATTCGCCATGCGAAGGAGAGGCATTGGCAATCTTCTCACAATCAGATCAGCGAACAAACCTTTGACGGCCGATATGCTTATCTCTACGCGTACGAGTATTGGATCAGCAAGTCGACCGATGTAACGATTGAGGTGTATATGAACGACCTGCATGTCATCTATCCGCTATTGAATGAAGTTCAAATTTGGGGAGAAAGGCTGGATCAGGCATTCCGTTTTGAGCTTTGTCCCGCTGAGGGCGCTTATTTATACGTTGCATCGGGCCATTATCGTTTACATTTACCTATAGGCCATCATATACTGGTTGGCTTTGTCGTGGATGCCGGTATGTTCAGGCCGCCGGCCATTCAACAATTTTCATTTCTCAAACACTTGGTTCAGGCAAAAAAAGAGGCGTCAACAACTTCGCTCAAAAGTGTGGGTTTTCGTGTTGGCCCCATTACTGTCAAATACCTGTGTATCCTATTCAGCATACTCAACCCCAATACGCTCAACAACGAGCATATCCTGCTCAAACATCTGATTTTTCTGATCGATCTAAGCCGTTTTAAGCTTCTGGGTGACACTGACATAGACAATCACCTTGCAGTGCGTTGCCGACAGCTACTGGATATTATGATCCTGCAGCGCGGTGCTCAAGCGCTGATCAAAGAAGTAGCTGCAGTGTTTCTGACAGACGCGCAACAGCTCAGCCGCGAATTCCACAAATTTTACGGTATCCGTATGAAGGACTACCGCAACCTGCTGCTTCTCGATCATATTGAGCAGCTTATTGTGGAGCACGATAAGCTGGGCACTACTGCTCATGAAGTCGGATTTAGTGGCCCGAGCGAAATGAACCGATTTATTAAAAAGATGACCGGTTTGACGAGCGCTCTGTTTAAACAACAACTCGAACAAAATACGCGATAAAAAATCAAACTAAATCGACTTTCTTATGAATTTTATAGAAAGAAAAAACTGGATGTTAATACTACCCATGCCATCCTTCAAGATGCTTACGATGCTTTGCCGCAGCTGATGAGCCGGTTGGCGCCTGGCGGTTGGGAGGAAAGCAGCTTTCATCAGGAACTCATGGACAGCCGGCAGCTATTTTATGACTGTTACCTGGAAAGTGATAGCGCAAGTGTATGGGAGACAGACTCCTCCTCTGATGTTCGCGCGCATGTGGATCAGCCCGAAGAAAAATTAAGCCTTGATGATTATTTATACATCTGCTTTCCACCGATTGGCTACGATTACTTAGAGCTATTTTACTTAATTTCCTGCATGCTCACTGAAATCACTTTTGTCAGTAACCTCTATCAGAATCATGACGGGGACAAGTATTATTTCGATGAAATGACAATGGAAGATCTGGTGATCCAATTGGCGCATGAGAATGGAGAAATTGATAAAAACTGGGCGGATTTGATGGTATTTACCTTTTCGCCGCCCTACATGGAGGCGATGGAACTGCACTATTGTCTGGAGGTATTATTTCGGATTTTGCTAAAACATGGCTTTCAGCTCGATTATTGGCACAATGAGATTTTACAAGTTGTCGATCTTCAAAACGTATATCAAGAACTATTATTCAGTAACCTCGACGCCCATGAAAAAGAGCAGCGGCGTGAATCGGTTAAAGCGGACATCACTGCTATACTCCGTACCTACGATAGCTCGGCGATTGATCCGCTCGACCTGCCGGCCATCATCGAAATGTTTAACCTGCGCGAAGTGTGCCCCATCGTGCTCGCCTACCTCCATACCTATGGTGAATTTCCAAAGGGATATCCTTATTTATTGACCGAATATCAAGGCTATCTATAAATTGCCCTTATCAAACTTGGCCTATCGATCAATCAAGTTTGGCCTAACGCGAGGGGTCTTTATGATTGTAATTTAGTCTTACTAATGTAAGTAAGCGATTAACAAAATAGATTATGGCACTAGGCGGAAGATATTTACAGCATGATGGAGGCACAGCAGCGGATACAGTTCAAAACGTAGGGTCACGTAGTTGGTTTGGGCGCAAATTAACTGGGGTGCTTTCGTACATCAGAAAGCATCCCCAGGAATTTGTGTTGCAGGTATTGACTTTTACTCTGCTCTGTCAGTGGATCTATGTCGGGTCGAAGAAGGTATTCACCTACGCCGAATTCCGTGCTTCGATGATCAAACAACCTTTTGCCAATGGGTATGGCATTATGCTATCGTATATCCTACCCGCCGTACAGTTAGCTACAGGCACCCTCTTTATTTTTGAAGGAACTAAAAGATTGGGCTTTTGGTTTACGATCATCCTGATGTTTGTTTTTTCAAGCTATGTGATCTTGGCCTTACGAGATACCTGGGGAAGTATTCCGTGCGATTGTGTCCTCGAATTTCCGATCAGTTGGAAGGCACATCTTTGGGTCAATGGTCTGATCTCGATTGCATGTATTGCAGGCTTACTGCTTGATAGAAAGATAAGGATTTCGCATCAGAGGAAATTGATGACGAAGTAAGGTTCATAAAGAAATTAGCAATAGCTGTTACAGCGGAAGCTGAGCCCAAGGCTGGTTCAGCAGAAGGGCGCGTCTGCCAAAAGACTGAGGGCTTCTCGTCCTAGATCGGCCGTAATAGCCTATCGAAAGGGGAAAACACAATTATAAAAAACAGAAATACTTTAAATGTATGAAAATATTAAAATTTAATGCAAAAGCCGCAGTAGCTGTGGTCGTTGCAATGGCATCCTTTATCGGATTTAACAGTTTTAAAAATGCTGAGAAAAAAGTGTCATCGTCTTGGTATCAGATTACAACAAATGCATCCAATCCAAGTGATGATGTATTAGGAAGTGCAATTACAGATCCAACCTTGTCGGGTCAATGTAACGCAACTCCCGATGACATGCGCTGTGCACTCTTTATTGAAAACCCCGATAATCACGACCTATCAGGGTTAACAGTTGATGAAGCATCACAATTGTCGAACGTTCAGATCACAAGTGATCTGACCTACAAACCAGAACAATAGATACATCATAATTTTGTTTTTCATGTCTTGATTATTGGCTCCATCAAATTTATGATGGAGCCTATTTTTTACCGTTTAAACTGCAGCACATCAGATTTTATAATGACTTCCTCAGGAACTGGAAAAGTGTACCTCCTATCCCTTGCTGGAAGACTATACTCTATCCCATTCACCGTCCGCTTTAGGTCTATCTTAAGATTATCTTCCCGATTGAGCCTCCTTAGATCATACCAGCGATGTCCTCTTAGATACAATTCTTTCCGCCGTTCCAACAGCACTAGTGCCAATGCTTGAGCCTGCGTCATATCTTTATACTCGGGTGCTGCCCCTGGTTTGTACCTATATTTTAGGAGCTCATTAACGGCCTGCAATCCATCATTGACTTTTCCTAAACGCACTAAGCATTCTGCTTTGATCAGATAAGCTTCGTCAAGCGCTATTCCTGTAAAGAGTGAAGCAGAACCAAGATACGATCCCTTATATTGATACAGGTTTCCAACCTTAGTAAAGAAATAGCTTTTGCGCAGATCATTACTATCGAACAAATCCACAAAAGAGCTCGGAACGATCAATTTTGTTTTGGAAAAATATTCAACTTGATTAACATTTTCAAAAAGTAAAAACTCCTTATTGCCTATTCCACTTGCCGGGAAAGTATAGCTAACACCAGGTGTAATACTATTATAGTCCAATAATGAATACCCTTCGTTTAAAGCCATATTGGCATAAGTCAATGCTTTTTCATAATCACTTTTAACAAGATATAACCTAGCAAGCATGATCATAGCACACGCCCGATTGGGTAGATACAATACAGGCACCTGTTTGGGCAATTGATCTAGCGCTTGCAGCAAATCACGTTCAATCTGTGCATAAGTCTCGGTTACGGTCGCCCTTTTAGAAATTAACGTCGGATCATAATCCAGCCGCAATGGGATTCCAAATATTTCGTTGTCAGTATCTCCCCAAGGAGCAGCAAAATGCATTGCCAAAGTAAAAAATGATTTCGCCCTAAAAAATAGGGCGTAGCCTTCGAGTTTAAGTCGCGTGCTTTCATCCTGCTCTTTGCCTTTCAATTTTTGCAATCCATCGAGTACAAGGTTAGCATATAAAACCGTCTGATATGGATTGTTCCAATCGGGCACATCCTCACCTTCAAAAAGATCTTTGCTCCAGACATAGGCATTTTTATCCTGTAGCTTTTTCAATGCCAGCCAGATATTATCATCCACAGCGATTTCATCACCACTGGCAATACCTAGACCATTTCCCGTGGATGTATTCATAACCGTGTACTTATTGAGCAACATTTCGAAATCGGTCAAAGTCGATGGTACTAACTGCGATTTGTTGTTCTTTACATCCAAAAAACCGGGGTTACAACCCCATAAAAATAAGAGACAAAATAAACTCAAAAGTCTTTTCATGATTTAATAATTTAAATGAATACCTATCGAATATGCATTGGGAATCGGATAACTTGAATTGACCGCATCCGGATCAATGCCAAATTTATTGGAACGATATAGGATCAACCCACCATTGTACTGCGCAAATAATCCCATATTGGCGGCCCTCCCGCTTTTGAATGCGAAGTTATAATCCAGACGAATATCAGAGAGCTTGATAAAGTCGCCCTTGACTACCAATGGACTTACATTTGCATAATAACTATCCCGATTGGCGTTTACATCGCTTGGTAAAGCAGGTACTATCGTTGTGTGTTCATCCCCCGGTTTTTGCCAACGATCGAGGTAGTCGATATTGCCAATGCTATTCTGAAACAGCTTCGCATAGTCAATGGATTTCCTTCTAAAATAGAAGCCATTTTTCCACTGTACCAGAAAGCTCAGACCACAGTTTTTATAAGTAAATGTATTGCGTATACTTCCCTGATACGGCGGAAAGCTCCGGCCTACTAAAATGAGGTCGTCTATCGAGATGCTATTAAAATAACCTGTATAATCCTTGTCTCCACGCGGGGTTAGTACCATTCCAGTAGCCGGATCCAGTCCACCAAAAGGGTACGCGTATATTTCGTCCAACGAATGCCCCTCCCGAGGTCTTGGAGACGATACAAAGCTGCTCGTTTTGACCGCACTGTTTGCCATGTAGTTGGTCACCTTATTAGTCGTATAGCTCCACAATAGGTTAGCATCCCATCTAAAATTGCCCTGTATAACGTTTGCGTTCAGATTGAGATCTAACCCCTTGGTGATCATATTGGCATAGTTGATCCTATTGTCAACATTTGACACACCATTTGACGTAAAGATTCCGGTTGTTGGGTCCAAAAAAGATTCGCCGATCAGATCGTTTCCATCTTTTGAATAATAATCAATCGTTCCGCGAATTCTTGCGTTCAGCACAGCAAAGTCGAGTCCCAGATTAATGATATTTATCCGCTCCCACTTTAAACTGGGGTTTCCTGCACTGGATAAAGTAGCGCTCGGCAATGAATTTGGGAAGACGAAAGTTGCCACATAAGCCGTTGGCAAAGCACTGATTTTGTTGACCACATTTCCTGTCACCCCATAACTAGCCCGCAGGTTGAGCCTAGAAATCCAGTTTGGCGTTAACTTTAGGGAATTCTTGAGGTCCTCATTGACGCCGATGGACCATAACGGCACACCTTTTTGATTTGTTTTAACTCCAAATAAATTGGAGGCATCCCATCGGGTACTCAGGCTAACGGTGTGCATCTTATCAAATACATAATTCAGATTGCCGTAGTAAGAGATATAGCGGTTTGTCAATTCCATTGTTGTTGCCGTATTGGTTGGAATCAAGCCGCTGCCCTCTGGGCGGACAGGATAGTATTTTGTATAATCGAAGCTTGTCTGATAGCTCAGGTTGTCGCTGTTATAACCATAGAGACGGCTTCCAGCTTCGGCAATGGTTTTGTTCTCGGACAGCTCTGCTCCTGCCAATGCGTTGATCTGATGTCTTTTCAGAAAATTACGGCTGTAATTTAGCTGGCCACGCCAGTTGTACGACTGATCGCTCCCATTGTTCTGATCCAGTATGGCACCCAAAGGAATGATATAAGTACCGTCCGCTTGTGTGAATCTGTTTACCAGATCGCGTACCAAGTAACTATCCTTTTTGTATAGGTTACGAGTTGTGTTAATTCCTTGCTGAAATTGATATTTGAGCGATAAGTTCAATCCCGAGATAATCTCATAAGAAAGGCCTGTCCCTAACAATAGATTCCGGTTTGTCGAATTCAGATCCTGTTGGTTTCGATCTTTTATAGGACTAAAAGACCAGTCGAGCAAGCCATTCTTCTGAGCACTCTCTACGTAGGAAGACAGGTAGCGGTAATTAATGGGAAGCGCCGTTCCATCACCATCCTCAAAGGTTGTATAACCATCCAAATTGCGCGTATAGTTCAGGTCGCTGAGCGAGTAACCATTATGGATGGACTGGTTCATATTTAACCGGATATTGGTATTGAGTACCAGTTTTTTGAGCAGGTTATATTCCGTATTCAATGAAAAGGTATAGCGTCTATCCCGATCCCCCACGATATTGAGGTTATTTTGATCGAAGCCTGCAGAAAGCAAATAATTGAAATCTGATCCACCAGCTTTAAGCTGGAGATTATAGCGCTGCATCCAGGACATCCGGTAAAGGTGTTCTTGAGCTTGCTTGCGTACATCTCTATTCCGCAAGATCTCTTTCTGTTGTTCCAGTGTGGACAGATCAATCAGACCATCCTTATATTTAAAATTGAGCGCGGCTACACCAGGCAGTAAAGTCGGATTAGCCCGGTTGTAAAAACCCCGACCAAAGAGCGTTTGTTCAAGATCGACACGATCCGCGGAGGGGATATAGTTTCTATTATAAAATAAATCAGGCCTATCCTTTAAAATACTGCTCGCTGAAAAGGTTAGCTTCAAAGGTGTATTATTAATCCCCTTTTTGGATGTTAGTACGATCACCCCATTACCAGCTTTAGCTCCCCAGATTGCTGCTGCAGAAGCATCTTTAAGCACCGTTATACTTTCAATATCATCGGGGTTGATCTGGTTTAGATCGCCTGTATAGGGAAAATTATCCAAAATAATCAAGGGCTCCGAATTGGATTCAATTGAGACCACACCCCGCAGTCGCAGTGAAGGCTTATTGGTGTTTTCATTAAAATTTGTTCTTCGGTCAAATTGAAGCCCACTGGTAATACCCTCCAGGCGCTCTATAATGTTTGGAGAAGGATTGCGCTGCAGCAACTTCTGATCAATCTGTACAAAGGAGCCTGGCAAATTCCGCTTATCCGAACGATAATATCCTGTATTGACGATGGCTTCATCTAGCTGTACCGATGTGGCTTTCAAGCGTATCACGGTAATTGAGGGATCTGACAGCAGGGAGACTATTTGCCTACTATATCCAATTGCAGAGGCTTCAATCTGCTTTTGCCCATCCTGTACAAAAGAAAAATAACCACGGTCATCAGTCTTTAACACCTTATTTTGAGGCATCACCCGAATACTTACATTTGGGATAGGCCTATCGTTGCTGTCAAGCACCCTAATTTTTCGGGTTTGCTGTGCACTCGTTAGCAATGGAAACGATAGTAGTATAAAAAAATAGAAAATAGTTTTCATTTGTTTTAAAGGTTAATTGGTATGTTTTTTAACTTCCTTGAGCAGTAGGATCGGGACTTTTTCAAAACCGACTTCAAGTTTTAGGTTGTACCGTTTCAGTTCGCTTTGTACATATTCCATCGCTCCTTTACCGATAAGATTCGTAGGGAATTGCATATGGACCAGCAGCTCTTTGGGCAAATTAGTTTGATCGACTATGCGATTATCATCAAACAACCTATTGGGGAGCCTTGGCAAACCCGTTCTGATATAGTCTAACCATTTAAGCTCTCCATATTGGCCATTGAAATAACGATAAGCAGGGTCAGAAGGCTTCGCTTTCTTTGTTAGCAGTGCAATTGTCCCCTTCGGTTTACCGATACATTTTAACACTGGGACTTTATATTGTTTTGATTGATCAATACTGATCTCAAGCTGATATTCAGCTAGCGCATAATCAGCTAGGTACTGTCGGAAAAGATTTAAACCTTCCTTCGCTTGTATTCCCTGTGGTGCGCGAAATTCAACGGTTCTACTGTTTTTCCTAAGCCAGTCGCCATAGATCGAATCTTTAGCAAAGTCATTATTATACATTTTGGGGCGTCCGATTTTAAGCTTACTTTTCAGATCAGGTCCAATCTCATATTTTATCGCTTTTAATAGATCCATTCTATCAGTCAACAGATCCTGATAGGCAAATACAAGCAATTGATCGATGGGAATATTGATACCATAGTAGAGCCAACCATTAGGCGTTTTTACTGTTTTAAAAGTTACCTGCGCATAGCCCTCGGCGTAGCCACCAACTTTAAAGCTATCCTTTTGATAGTGTACAGCTGCTGGAGCATTATGCTCCTGAAAGAGGCGCTGATTAGGATCTATTATCTTGATATCAGTCTCGTTATAGACGGAAGGCATTTTTCCAGCAAGCAGCATATTGATATTTTCCAACGTGGCGTAATTAGCTCGCGGCATTGCTATTACCTTTCCCTTATAGATCCAGACCATATGTGGGATAGCTTGGTGTGGAAAGTAGCGGGACAAGATCGAATCGTTGATCACAGACTGATGTTTCCAAGCAAAACGGTTCAGAACAGCTTGAATTTCGGCATTACCCTCATACGTGACGGGTATGATGGCAACCTTCGTAGTATCTATTTCACCGAGCAGCTCCTCATTCATATTTTTTAAGGAACCAAGGCATGGCATACACCAGTGTGCCCAAAAATCCAGTATGATAAGTTTGTTTCTATCTTTATCTAAGGACCTGTTATAGGTCTTTCTGGTAGACCAGTCGATCATCCGGTGCAGCTCATTGTAAAAGGCTTCGGGAACCTGGTCATTGATATAAAGCCCATGAGCCCCGCTGTCGTTGCGGGGCGTCTGAGCTGATAAACTAAACATATGAAATACAGCAATGCATGTCAGAAGCATTGTTGTATTCTTCAATGGCTTTAAAAAGCGAATTAAATGCAATGTTAATTTTTTCATTATTTTAGGAATTGGTATTGGATTCGGATACGCGCTGGAAGAAATCGGAGATTTCCTTGGTTGCCTTTAATTCTTCTTCGTTCACAGAAGTGGAAATTTGGACTTTACCCAAGTCGGCTTTATCCATATGCAGCATGAAATAGGCTATTGTTGTTCGCAGAAGATCAACAGAAAATGTGGACAATTGATCAATACTATAATTCCCTTCTGTGTTGTCGACATTAGGTTGCAATGCGACCATATGTTCAAGGATCGTGTTCAAAGAATATTTACCCCAGAAATTCTGTACATTCTGAATGGGGTCGTATTCTTCCCTGTGCGTCTCATAGATGACCATATCCAATAGGATTAGGTGAGCATAATTGGATTTCATTCTCAAGATTTTTAATGGTGAGCTTAAGGCATAGCTATTCCAGTCCGACTGAATCAGCTACTTTTTCAGGCCATAAGCCATGTGTAATAAAATTGATTAATTGGAGGAGCTAGAATTCTTTTGAATGAGTATCACTAGGTAAATAATTGGGCGTCTCGAATTCCATAGCTGATGTGACCAGATCATCGCTGGCTGAATCGTACCGAGCTACTCGGGGGATTTAAAGATGTTTTTTGTGGTTTGTTTTTTTTGATTCATTACTCACTCTTTTTAATATATAAAAGTGAGCTTCATGGGCGGGGGAATAAAGTCTCTATAACAGGCTCCCACCTACCGCGCTGCAGGCTTCCGACGGCCAAACGGAACGGATTTACAGTAGGAGCCCAAGAAGTTATAGAATACCAAAGGTACACAAAATATCCGCTTGGGCATTAAACCTACCTCTTCGTCCGTTGCAATTTGTCGGAATTTGCAGCCGAAGCTCTTAAGTCTAACGCTCAATATATCAGTAGATCATTTTTCACTGATAATCAATAATACAAATATAATAAAATGAATTATAAAAAAGAAATCACTTTCCCTTTTATAATTCATTTTAAAAATTCTTTTGTGTATATGAAAATATACGATGCACAAATAGCAAAAAAGAATATTCTAAACTTCTTTAAGAAAAGCGGCATTACTATAGAGGATTTTGCGAATATCCTTGGAACTTCGGATCGATGGATTAAATACATCCAATCCAACGAAAAATACGTCTTCGATGTAGAGATAGTAAAAAAAGCTAGTGCTTTCTTTGCTGTAGAATACAATAAAATATCCTCTATCGTTCTCACGCCACCAAATAATTTACGTCAAGTTCTCCAGAAAAAACATTCTAAAAACCCTGAATATAGTAAAATACTAAATGATACTCCTTCAATCTCTTTTATTATCGAGAATATTTTAGCTATCGATGAAGACTTTAAGAATTCAAATGGACTTGAATTGAAATATGTTAAAAATATTATTAAAAAATATTTTCCTAATATGAAGCTTACAACTCTTTCTTCTGAGTTGCAAAGATCAACAGTGATAGAAACAACAAAGAGTCCAATCAAAATCAATACTAATCTTTATAAACTTAGATAAGGTCGTAAAAGCTTAGGGCATAAGCGATCAAAAACATTGTTCCCTTTAGAAAAAGGCCACATCTTGAAGAGAGTACTATAGAATATTGAGTAAAGTACACGAGGTGTAAATCAGTTAAAAATCTAACCAATTTGAAATAGTCCTACTCTTTAAAAACGTTGACAACGGTCTCAACTTAATTAGAGAAAGAAGACAGAATATGTTTAAACTTAGAACCCTTATTTGGAATATGAAAATAAATAGCTATTTTTCAACATAAAAGTCAAAAAAGCCATATTTCATCTAAGTTTGATATGATCAAGTTGAAAATCATAGTTCAAATATTATCATTTTAATTTTCTATTGTTGAATATGAAGATTTTTATAAAAAGTATTTAATTTACGTTTGCCTTATGAGGGCTTTTTTTAACCTAAAACAAAACAAATGATCATATCATTATTTCTTCGGCATTTTAAAATATATAAAGGAATTAATTATATACCAATTTCAGAGGGGGAAAATTTTGCCAGTATAATTGGTGAAAACGGTTGTGGCAAAAGTTCCATTCTTGAATCATTAGATCATTTATTAAATAAAAAGAGCTCGACTGATTGGCCAATTAATACCGAAGCTAAGTCTGAAGGAATAAGTGGTGATAATTTCCCTTTCTTAGCGCCATTATTTTTAATAAAGAAAAGTAAGCTTAAAAATACTTTAAAAAATGAACAAGAGATGTTTGAAAAGGCTGAACAACTTTCAAATTTTTTATGGACAACTTCATATAAAACAAAAAGAAAGTTTTTTGAAGATTTTCATAAGCATAGAGAATCTCTAAAAAAACTTTATGATCCGGAAGAATACTTTCTTATACTTATAGGTAGAAAATATAATTCACAGATGATCTTCACAATTTCATCTAATTCGTCCTGTTTGCGTTGTGGTAAATGGGATAGTTAGTTCATATTGTAAAGATAAACAAAATTGAACTTACATGAGACAATAACAATGAATTCGCTACGTTGGACAAACTTTTCACCTTAATAGTCAAAAAGGTTAGGTGTAATATATAGCATTCCAATATACTTTCTCTATAACATTTTACACAATAAATAAAAGAAATTGTGACATATACATTCATTTGCTATATTCAAAAACAATATAATTAGTTACATGAATATAACACCTAATATTAGTCACTACAGGTCCTTAGACAGATATCTAAATGGGGACAATAAAGAAGATTTACTTGGTTTTTACAGTACGGCAAAACCTATAAACATCGTTGAGGAAATTAAAAAATCAAAGATTACGTTGGTTATAGGTGAACCAGGATATGGAAAATCTAAATATTTAGCTGAGCTAATTAAAAGTCATCAAGATATTTACGGGGAATTGTTAGACTGTAAAGACTACCCTGGATTAATATTTAATAAATTCTTAAATGATCCAAGTGATAAGAGTCCGTCAACAACAAAATTTCTGTATTTGGACAGTTTGGATGAAGTTGATTTGACAATGATAAAGTCGATTTTAAAAAAAGTTGAGATAATTATATCTAATAATGTAAATATAATTATAGCATGTAGAAACCATTATATATTTGATTTAAAACCACAACTATTACAACTTCCGATTGAAAATATAATTCAGATTCAAGAGTTTAATCATTCCCAAATAATTGAATACATAGACGGTGAATTTGAAAATCAAAAGATATCACAATACTTTATTGAACTATTAAACTCATCGTCATTTAACGTTCTTAAAACTCCTAGATATTTAAAGGCTTTCATTGACACTTATAAAGATGATATAGAATCAGAAAAAATAGATTTAAACTTTAGTAGAATTGATTTATTCGAAAAAGTAATATATCATAAATTAGTGTCGGAGTGGAATAAATTAAGGGGAAAGAAAAATGTAAATATTAATGAAATAACATTAAGTAAAAGAATCCTAGAAAAAATAGCTTTAGTATTCGAAATTTATCAGAAAAATCAAATCACTATAGATGAATTAGTATCTTTTTTTGACGAAATTCATTCAAATATTTCTACAATATTCTTAAACAGCTGTAATTTAGACCATTTTATTGAAAGAACATTAAAGAAAACCGGCAATGTAATTAGTTTTGATAACACAGAGTTTACTGAATATTTAGCTGCAAAAGAACTATTACGCATTGGAAACACTTCACAAATTATATTTGATTTAATATTGAATAAAGATCTAAATATTATATACCCAAATTGGTACAATGTCTTGGCATTTGCCATTGAAATAAACCCACAGGAAACCTTATCCATATTATCAAATTACATTGAAAATGTAAACATCACAAACATAGATGAGAAGTTAATTCACACATTGTTGCATGTTAATCTAGGTAATTTTGATAGCTCAACAATTCCAAACATTTTCTCTACCGTATTTAATTATTACCAATATTCAAAGTACTCAATAGGAAATTATTGTGATTTAATCGCAGGCTTTTACACAGACGAAAGTCAAGAATTAATCAAAGTAGATAATACTGACACCAATTATAGAAATCCACAACAACTCAACAAAGGCCTAATCATTAAAAATTTAGCACCAAAAGATCGTCTCCCCTTACAACTGAAGTACGACTGGATTCAATACATCAAAAAAATTAACATCAATTCAATAACTCAGAGCAATGGCTTAAGTAACTACCTCTGGATTCTAGAAAGCTTAATTAGCCCAGAAGAATTTAGAAGTCACGCAATTATTAAAAACATCCAAAATAAGGAGTCCGCTGAAATTATTATTGAAAGTTATATTCGTTATGAATCTGGAGTTTTTGTTGATGATTTCTTAGGATTGATTATTAAATATCCAGACATCAATAATAAAGATAGGTATTTATCCAGTTTAAAAGATGTAGATTCAATTATTAAAATTTCAGATCACCTATTAAAAGATACTCAAAATAGAAATACTTTTTTCAGTAATGAATATTCATACGTGGATTTTTCACCGATATTTAAAATTATTAGTGATAATAAAACAATATTAAAAGATAAAATTAAACACATACTATTTTCTTATATAGAAGATGACGAACATCCTTACTTCGATGGTTCAAAACAGCTATTTTTAGGAGAGTGTATAAAATTTTTAATTAGAAACGACTCACTCGCGGAATTAATACAACATAGTACGTTTGACAGAACAATTCTTTATGAATTTCATAATGGCATAGCAGAATCTATAGATATTAACGAATATAATCAAATAGTTAATTTATTTAATTCATCATCAATACCTCCATTTGAACTACAAAGACTTAATGTATACATAAAATTAAACAATCCAAATCTAGCTAAAGAATTAGCAAAAGAACATGAACACTTTCAAGAAAAGAACCTAGAGGAAAAAGAACTAGTAGCAAAACAAAAAGAAGATGACGAAAAAGCATTAGTTGATAACTTTAACACAAGAATAATAAATGCTACCTCCGTAACAGATGTTATTTTTGACGAGTTTTTAAAAAGAAAAGATTTATACAAAGAAAAACTTGATGGTAATTCTATCGAAAAACTCAAATTAGAAGTCTCTAATATAATAACCTCTATAGATCCAAAATCATTTAGGATATTTATTACTGAAAGATCACCAACATATAGTTCCCTTGACGTGCGAAACGATAGGTTTTTTAGATTATTTTATTATCTAAAAATTGCCAAAGAACTTCAATTAATTGACTTGATGAAAGATAATAGAGTCAAAATTATTAAATATATTCCTCTACTTAGCGATTCAGATCAAACGAAGTTAGTTTTTGATATTTTGGGACATGTAAGCTTCGAAGAGCAAGAGGAGTTATATAACTTTTGTATTAATAGAACAGATGACCTATCGCTAGCTGAACCATTTAATTTTATTTCAATAATATCTAATAATAACTGGATTATTTTCAAACCCTATCTTAAAAACATTCTAGATAATAAAACAATGAGGGAAGATGTTAAAATTCAGGTATTAAAAGCTTTTGGAGAATTATCATCTACTTTTCTGGATAAACAGTTTTTACAAAACCTTGAACATGCAAATTATAAGAAGAACTATATTGGCAATATTGCAAATCAATATTTAATATCCTTCTTTCTGGACTCTGATTCAATAGATAAGAGATTTGAATATTTTATAAATAACATAAAGCAAAAGACATTTAAACAAGATCAACTGTCAGATTATTGGTATGGACAGACCCCCTATTTTTCTTGCTTACATAAAATAAGTGATGACAAAATTGGAGGAAAAATTTTAATTCTCCTAGAGGAAAGTTTAAAGCTGAATTTGACTCCAGATAATTCTGAGAGAAGAAGTATTTTGCAAAATGAAGTCTTAAAATACTATGAATTAAACATTTCTCTTCGAAATCTATTTGAAATAGAACGTGTTTTGAATAACTCTCTCTATATAAGCACCAAACATACTTTTCATGAAAACCTAAAAACGCTAAAGTTTATACTATTAAACAAAAATGTATCATACAGAAGTATCTCAGAGTCGATTCAAAGCTACAATGAAGTTAGGAAAAGGAAATACTTAGCAATATATGATGTAAGTGATTTGAAATCTAAAATTGAAGAATCTATTTTAGATTTTAAATCATTCTTCTTTGAAGAAGCTTATTCACATGTAATTACTAAAATGGCAAGTAAGGGAAATATTCAAGGTCCTGTATTTTCGGAAGACACTCTTCAAAAAACTTTAAAAATAGCATTAGAGAATGCATTACTTAATAAAGGGATAAGAAATGTTGATATTATGAGAGAGCTCCAAATTTTTGATAATAAAAGGCTCGATTTCGTGGTAAAATATGGATTTATAGGCCCTATTATTTTCGAATTGAAACTCTTAAACAATCCAGAAATTCAAAAACAAGAAAAGCGTAAAGAATATAAAAAGAAACTATTACAATATATAAATTCTGTAAAATCAAAATTTAGCTATTATATCGTTTTTAATGTTGACCTGAATACGCCACAATCAAATTTCTCAGAATTTCAGAATTTGGTTCAAGAGTATAGCGATATTCCAAATCTAAAAATAGAGTTAATTGATTGTATTTAGGGTTAATCTGTAAGTGTCCATTTTAGTATTAACAAAATATCTTCCTCTCTACAAGGTTATTCAAACCAAATTTAAAATAGAAATGATAGCAGTGACCAATACTATTTAGACATTACGGGATACCATAGAATCTGTGTTTTATCTAACTGTATTTTAGATAAAAACATTTTTTATATGAAAACAATTCAAGCAATCAAACCGGGACCAAAGCCAAACAAACCTGATGGCACGCCCGACAAAAGACGACGGGTTACTCCCGAAACGAAACCCAAACATCCGGATTTAAAACCGCACATACACAAACCAGGGGATTCGAAGTAAAGAAGAAGGGCTCAATTATCTTATAACTGAGCCCTTCTAATCTATATGAACCTTCCTTTTCGTGCGTTGTTTTTCAATAAAATCAGTGCTATTCAATTACTGCCTCAACACCTACTCCATGATGATAAATAGCATCGAATAACTTTCTTGTTTCAATATTTTCGTGAATTAGCTCTTCATGATAATCCAAATTAGAAGGTGATAATTGTTCAATTTTAAATTTAATTTCCATTTTTATCGATATTCAAGCCGATCTAGCGACTTCATATTTCCTGCTTTATTTCTATGGTAATAAACAACCATTTTTCGCCGAAAGAGCAAAACCCGTCCATCTTCCCACACAACAGGCCACACACACGAATGTTGTTTGATAGCTTTTAATATGCCTACATGTTCAGGTTGCAGCGGCCCCATAGATTCAAGCCCGGTAATCTGTCCATTCCCAAGTACAACAAATTGGACTGTGATTGAATCCAGACGCATTGCCCCTTTCAGTTTTGCTTTAGGTAGCCCCATAATAGCCGATAGTTTTTTCACATAAACTTCCTCCCCTCCTAAAGGACGGGGTTCTTCTTTCGCACGATGGTATATTCTCGTACCTATTGTATCAAAATCAGCTAAATAACAGGGTGCAGCAGGATCGAAAACACGTGGATACTTGAACATCAAATAGGTGTGCTGCGGTGAACGCCAACCTTTTTCTGTAAAATAGCTAAACGGATAGCCATCGTCCACTAAATGCACAAAATAGCGTTCTCCTTCGGCAAAGCGGATCCGATCGACCTTAATCTGCTTAATACCCCTGGGATCGATAAAATACAACAAAAAATTATGATGAATGGTAACACCGGGATTCAACTGATTAAGATATCCACTATGCCAATGTACGGTAACCTGCTCAATAGGCAAGCCCGTATATCTTCTGATAAGTTCTGGCAGGGCAATACGGTCAGCAAAAAAATCTTCTTCGGTATCTACATAGATAGAACCCCTGTAGGATATACCATCTATCAGCGTATCCTGTGCTGATCGACGGATCTGTTTATAGTATTTTGCCTTTGATGCCCGAATTGTATAAGGACTAACCTGTATCGTATTGATAAAATACGCCGGATCGTCGGCATACTGATCAGAAGGTGATGGCGGATACCAGGGAGTATGGAAATAGACAGCCCCCTGGTATCCGTTTTTTGCTGTAGTCGAATAAGGTAATGCCCTACCCAGCATTGCTCCGGGATAATTGACTAAATCTTCATGTCTGATGGTTCCACCATTTAAGATAAATTCATAATTTTCGAACGCGCCATAACTTTTGGGAAATAATAGAGAACTATCCCGCCCACTGGTATTTACCTGTTGAGATAATGCCCTAGATGCTAATAGCATAAATATAAAAACAAACAGGTAATAGGTAGTGTATATTATCTTCATGGGTTGATTTTTAATTCTCTTATACTATATGGAATTCCAATATGATCCAGTGATCGAATATTTCCCCGAGAATCCGTGCTGTATAAAATTTTCATTTTCACCCAAGCATATACTGGACGTCCTCCCATGATTGCGGGATACCAAATGCAAGCATTATTTTTGATCGCCTTTAGTATATCTCCATGGCAGGCTCTTTCGGGGCTTAGGCTTTGTAGTCTTGATAGCATTCCATTTTTGAGCACAACAAATTGTACTGCGATTGAATCCCTTATTGCGGTAGGGGCTTTCTCGGTAGATAGTCCCATTGACGTAGCTAGTTTTTTCAAATAGACTTTATTACCCTTATAAGGCTGCGCAGAAATTTCGGTACTGGTAAAAATGGAATAACCGTCTTCGTCAAAATCAGGCAAGTAACAGGGGGATATTGTATCAACGGCCAGTGGATCACTAAAAATTAAATTTGCCTTGGCATTCCGCCATTTATACGTATTATCAGCGATATGAACAACATAACGTTCGCCTTCCGCAAAACGGACACGATCGATCTCTATGGTGCGAATGCCCAGGTTACCGATAGGATCCGTTTTGCCTAGGTTGAACGAATGGATTGGAAAACCTGTATCAATGATAGTACCAATATCGTCTTCATCGGTGTAACGGTTACCTAGACCACGCCAATGGACAATGACCTTTTCGAGCGGCAAATGGGTATATTTTTCAATCATTTCTGGCAGTAGAATACGGTTCGCAACAACGTCCTCATCAGTATCGATGTGAATGGTACCTTTGTATAACTTACCGTCTATTGTTGTGTCAGGTATTGTCTTGGAGATTTTATTGAAGGCTTCTATTTTGAGCAAACGAATACGATATGGGCTAACCTGTCTACCATTGACAAAATAGGCCGGATCATTGGCATAACGTACAGGGGGAGCATAGTATTCTTTATTGTGGAAATAAACGGCTCCACTGTAATGGAGCCCTCCCAAACGAATAGGGTAAGGAAACACAGTATTCAATTTCGTGCCGGGATAATTGATCAAAGAATCCTGTTCAATAACATTTCCATTCAGTACAAATGCATAGTTTTCGAAATGCCCGTGTTTGGTTGGAAACAGACTGGCACTGTCCAGATTGGCGGAATAGAGAGACTGCGCTGACGCTCGAACCTCTAATAAAAGAACAAAAATAAATAATACATAACTTTTCATTTTCTATATTTTCTAACCAAAAAATTATCGATTAATATAATCCCTATATTCTTCCTGAATCATTCCTGCAGCAGTGTATTTATTAGGAGAGGCCTTGTAGGTCGCCTCTGCAAATTCTACCGCATCAGCAACTGAAGAAAAAGTATCTATCACGCCAAATGGCTCATCAGGATCAACCAACGAAAACGCATAGATGTCCAAGAAATCTTCATTTCCCTCATCAAAGGATTCAAAATAGGCCACAGAAAAGCTTTCGTCGCTTTCCTTATCAATGCTTAACCATCTGAGTATGGTATGATCTGCTTCCTGAACAACACCCAACCATTGCTCCACTGATTTTCCTAATCTCAATCTGGATTGAATTTCATCTTTGTTTAGATACCGCATCATAAATTTATTGATACATCAGGTAACTGTATCAAAGGAGAAAAGTCACCTTTGAAAATATCTAATTCATAAAAATTATCGTCAGTATCCACGATAACAGAGATAAGCAAATACATTCCGTCGATATCGTGAGAATCCATATCGACTAGCACACCGCCAGAACGCCTATGATCCTCTCCTTCTATAATTACATGGAGGCTGCCCATTCCACCATCGTCCATTTCTTCAACAAACAAGTCTTCCAATGAAGCTATAATACCGGCTCCCTCTGGTGTATCTCGCACCAAATGGGAAATCAGCTTGATTTCCGCAGAGCGAAGTCTTCTTTTCATATTTCGCATAGTTCTATTGGCTTATCAAAGATTTATCTATATAAAGATCAATAATCACTTAAACAATTCAAACTTTTGCTATATTTATTTGCCAAGCCTTTTATGATGGACATAAACAGTATATAATAGGGGATTCGGACATTTACGAAGGGATTGTCGCTAGGTGTGAGCTATGAAAATTTTATACGTTATAGCGATGTATATTTTAATATAACACTGTTGCTATAGAGATTATCACCGCTTTTTCATCGTCATTTTCAACTGCTCTTTTTTATTTCTCTGCCTTTAATAGATGACTCAGAATAAAAAAAGTAAGTACAAACATAATTGCCTGAATGATAAATACAGGGTAAAGTAGATCTCCTTCCGCGTAGCGATATGCAAAACTTATAATTGATACCGGAAATGTAAATACCGTACCGACAACAAACCATTCGTTATAAAACGGATCACCAGTAAGAATCGAACATACCGACAAGGTACCTATTCCAACATAGGCCAAAGCAATAAAAAATGGTACTCGCTGTTCTTTGAAATACTTTATCATAAGTTTTCCTGTTATAAAAATGTGGCGCTATTATTTGCGTGCTAATTATCGAAGTGAAACGATGTGTGTAAATCCCACAAATAATCCATAATTTAAGGATTTTCTTCTCTACATGTTAAGAATCTCATATCTAAGATCAAGCAGTTGTTTATACAGGTCCTTGTAATCCTGAGATAAAAATGAATTATCAATCCATTTGAATGCCAACGGTTTATTTTTCAGAAAGATCATAAGCAGGAGCTAGTTTCCAACTATTACCACCATCGATCATTGAAAAATTTTTCAGATGCATATCGTTATTGCCCGTCAAAAAACTAAACACCGCCAATTCCAGAAAATAACTCTTATCTAACAGGGTGTTATCTGAATATTCATTTAGGGTCTTCCCTATTTTTTCCATGGAACTTTTATACTTATCGGAAGCGTCCGTAATCTGCAACATGTCCAGCATATGGATTTTTTCTCCGGTGTCTGTCCTATCTATCCGTTTGGTAATATAGGCCAATTCCCCGGAAGACATCCTTATCAGGCTTGATTTCACTACATTGATCCCGAATGCTTCGGCAATTCGCATTGTAACGTGTTCGTTCGCCGGCATTTCAGGGAAGATTTCGGAAGGTGGTTTGAAAATATAATTACCGCCCAAAGCTCCTATGACTGTCAAACGCCCTCTGTCAGGATCATTAAGTGTATCATTAACTACAGATAAAGACAATTTTGGTTGCACTCCTGGAACTGCGACACTTCTTTCGACAATATTCTTTGCTAGTTCCCCCATTTGTTCCATGGAATATTCAAAAACAGGTTGCTGTTTGGTCCCGAAAAATTCCAAGCTACAACTTTCATGAAAGTCACCTTCTGTCTCTGCATTTAATTCCCGATAACAGTACAAGCAATTTTTATTCTTCATTTTCATCATGTATTATTGGTTGCACACTTACCGCTCCTATGCAATTTTGGCAACAGGCTAAAAGCAATCCCATCCGGTCATTTCGATTCAGTTTCCAATTTTTGGAAGCAATATCTAATAACCAGCCTTCTGGAATCAGCCCTTCAAAAAAAGGAAATAATCTTTTATCAATATATGGTTTTTCTACAACCGGCATTGTGAAAGTCAGGAACTGATTTGGGTAATTCTTGATGTACATCTCATCATATTCAAAAATATATTGTCCTTCATTCGTTTCAGTAAGTTTACCAGCCAAATCATTTTTATAATATATATCTGCCCGCCTCATAATCTCTTTTATTTTCTGATTTCGTTATTTCTCTTGAGCTAACCGGTGCCAAAGTATGTCCAAACATCTTCAAAACTTGATTCACCTTTTCCAAATTTAGGTTTTCCTTTCCTTGCTCGATTTTCCGGACTACGGTTAATGCCACACCAGCTCGCTCAGCAAATTCTTCCTGTGTTAGGTTGACTTCTTTTCTCTTTGATTTTACAAAATCCGCTAATGTCATCATAATAATAAACTTTAAACAAATATACTCATTTATATGCAAAAACATATAATATCACATAATACGATATAACTATATGCAAAAACGTATAAAACAAAAAAAAGCAACACCATTATATGTAAAAGCATACAACTAAGCAGACTATTTTAAAATTATATGCATTTACGTATAAAATGGAGATTTCGGATATTATTAAGTAAAAATTGATTTTTGAATTCTCAGAATAATATTCAAATGGACAAAATCATCCGAATCGAATGGTCACCGATTTTAGAAAGTGGATAGGCAACGGTATCAAAATCTTCACTTGAGAGGATATCCAAACCGCCTTATAGTAAGCCTAGCTATGAAGCATTTGGTTTGCTTACGATAGCAAACATAGACTTTGGTATTTTTGTCAATAATACTAAGATGAAAGCTAGACTATTCAAGTACGATTATTCTGCAACGGAACAAGAATTTTCAAAGAAACAAGGTCGAGACCAGCTAAAGCGAGAGATAGAAGAAATGAAAAAACAAAAGAGGTAATTGCAGCATACCTCTAAGTGTATTAATTTTATAATTGGAAGGTGCTATTCATCCGCGACTCTTTTATAACAATTTTGATTTGGGATATCAGCAGAAAAATGACCAACACAAAATTCTATCCTATCGCTATTTACACCTATATATCCGATCCCAAGAGACTAGTACGATAATGAAAAAAAGAAAAATTGCTGCTTTCATATTTAATAATCTACCAATAAGGTCACAAATAAAAACCTGATAAATGAATTTAGTAAATTGCATTATGGAAAAGAAAACATTTTGACATCATCTGTTAAATCATTCGCGCCATTTTATGAAAGTATACTTCTTAATACCCGTTTTATTTCTTGCTTTAGCTTGTCAAAGCACAACTAAAAAAACTCCTAAAGCAAAAGCTCCAGAAAAAACTTTCAATTATTCCGCTTTTGAAAAAGACTATGCGGAAATACTGGAAGCGATATTTAACCATAACACTTACATCAATCGATTGATCATAACTGAAAAACCTGAGACTTATATTGAAAACAAATTTACCAAAGATCTGATACATACGTTTTATAAGGAGGGTTATCCTCCGGGAGATGCTATTGGTATTAGAGGAGATTCAATTCACCCCGCAGCCAAATGATCATCCGCAATCCCCTTATGTTATTCCGGAAGAGGTTGTCTTCAACAAAAATGGAATGGCTTTTCTGACACTTTTGGGTAATAATATTACCGGTAGGAACGTCGCAACACTTGATGTTGCAAATAAAAATAAATTTGAGCTTATATCAGGCTACAACTCTGTATTTTATTACTCGGGGCTGACAGTGATGCCGAACGGTATTGACTTTGGAATGAAAGAAAATTATCAAGGTTTGTTTACTTGGGATCCGATAAAGAAGGTCTCGAACTTTGTTTATGATGAGATTAGCATCCTACCTTTCCAAGATCTGGCGTTCTTAGGAAATCAATTGATCAACTATAAAACAAAAACACCAATAGGTCAACCCATCCAAGGCAACTATTGGCAATCTGATACGAAAAACAAGTTGATATATGCGATTACATGGGACCAACAATATACGACTTGGATCGTTTGTTATGACCTCAATGCAAAAGAACTGTATCGAAGACCTTTCTTTTATGACACAGGTGGTTCAAGCTATGTGAAGTTAGCTGGAAATGGAAAATATATCGTTTATTACAATGGATATTCGGAAGAATTATTTCGGTTTTCAATAGATTTTTTCAAAGGCAAAGCGAAGTTGGAGAATTGGGAATTAGTTGGAGAATTGGGAATTATAAGAAGGAAATAGTAAAACTACACTCGCTTTTCAGGTTAATGAAATGCTTTAATATAGTGCCCGGGGCTTTGTGATGACCTCAAAGCCCTAGACACAATTGATGTAATTTCCAAAGCACATTAGTAACTTTCCCGATCTGCGGGAGTAAGCAAGTTCTGGGGATTCAGCGAGCTATAAAACTTCAAAAAGATCTTTACACTTCATGGTTTTGTCGTGCATCGTCATGATAACTTCGCTTTTTCCTCTGGATGCAAATGCCGGTACGATAAATCGAAGTTCTTCAGAACTTCGAAAAACGCTGGTAGCATATGCTCCACCTATGGTCACATTTATTTGGCTGAGCCCCCGACCTTTAATCGTGACGACATCACCGGGATACCCTTTTAACGGACTAATACTAGTGACTTCAAAATTGCGAATATATAACTGCTGTTTTTGGGGTGAATAATAATTCTCATTATAATTGTAATTTACGCTATAACCGATCTGAATTTCTGTACTGCCAATGATATAACCTGGCAAAGCAAATTGTATTTTACCGTCTCGAGCAACAGGATACTCGTAAATTCCATTTCCGATAACCGAATAAGTCTGCCCCTCGATGAAATTGCCTGTAATCGTAAATGGCTCACCAACAAATTTTGTCAAATCTGCTGGTGTATTCCACTTCAAGGTCCTAACCTCTACTCGCTCCGTAGAACTGACTGAATAATAAGGGCTACTGTATCCAAAAGTGTAAACGCCATCTGAGACATCGCCTACGGTAAATGTCTCTATACTCCCGGTACTGCTATCAAAAAAATGGGCGATGCTATGTTTACCTAGATAATAACTAGCTTTTTCTGGGTTCATGAGATAGGTATACATATCAATCCCATCGATCCTCATTAAGGAAGGAGAATGGATCACCTTTTTTGTAAAATGGATATTGCTACCAAGCGGTCTGATCAATTCAATGGAATCTTTGAAAATAACGGAATCCTTCCCATTATGGAAGCCCAATTGAAATTTGCCTCCTTTTAGGCTTTCAATTTCATATAAATTGACCTGGCGATAGCATTCAACTTTTTTTCCATTGATCAGCATATAAAATGGCGCCGACATAGGCATTCCATCCCATTTTATTGCGTTGCCCGTGATGGGTATAGGCTCGTTTAGATAAAACTTAGTTTTTACGGGTGGATTGGCTACACCTAAAACTTCAATGTTAGCTATTGTCCTATTGCTGGCAAAACCCGATTGATCTTTAACACGTAAAAAAACAGATACCTTATTTCCATGATAGAAGTTATCAGATTTTGGAAAAATAAAACTAAGGCTTTTTCGATCACTACCGACTTGATAGGGTATGACATGCTCACCCTGATATTGGCTCTGATAATATAACTTTATATTTTCGGAGAGGAACTGAAAATCACCAGTAACGGTTACTTTATTGTTATTAGGCACAAGCTTATCTTCCAAAAGATTGATCTTAATTCCATCCACTTCAAACGTATTGGGCTCGCCACGATAGAAACCATTTTTTGTTTTGACATACAAAGTATACTGATAACGATCTCCCAACTCAAAATTACTGTTGTGCTGGTATTTCAATGTAACATTCCCGACTGTAGCTTTTTTTCCCAAGCTGACAACAGTTTCCTTCTCGCCGTTTGTGGTGGTTACCTTTTGGATTAAGAATCCGCAATCCTCCACAGGTATCCCATTTAATCGAGCTATATGTCCATTTAAGGTAACCGTTTTATCTTCCAAATCACTGAATGTAGTGGTTTCCAGTTGAATGGGACTGTAATCGACAGGCTCGATGACTTCTTTCTTTTTGCACCCAACCAAAATGCTTAAACTGCTTATAGATAGCCAAAGCAAAAAAAATGCAACTATATATATAGACCTGGTCTTTTTCATAATTTATTTTTTGCGATTAAAGTATTTCAAGGTAATCACTAGCGAAAACAACGTTTTCAATGACATAATTAAAAAATTTGGCGTTCACCCGGTATTTACCTTTTGGTAGATCATCCGGTACTTTAAACTGTATTTTATCGTTCTGGGATAGCGTATGTTGAATCTCCCTATCAGCAATTCGCACTTTGTATCCATTCAATCCATGTCCCTCAATCGTAATCAGGGTTCCTGCTGTAGCACGTAATGGAGAGACCGAATTGATTACAGTAGCCTTGACTTGTAATGGAATAGCATTGGAATAGTAATTTTTCTGTTGTCCCATCTCGCTGAGATATGTCACCTGAGCTTGATAATTTCCGGCTTTGGTAGCAGGTACTTCAAATATGATCTCACCCGACGTATTACAGGTTGAAAAATAGCTTTCTTGAGCCGGATCAATACGCAATCCATAAGACCGCCTTAGTATAAATGTACCTTTTAACTTTATTTTATCTCCAGCATAACATTCCGTATGACTGCTTGAACTGATATGTACGCTCTTTACTTTAATTTTATTGTTGCTTGTATAGCTGAAGAAACTATTTTTCATTTCCAAGGAGTACTCACCGTCTGGAATATCGTCTATGGCTAACTCCCCCTTTTTTGATGTATTATCCCGAAGTAAATAATAGGCTTTCTTATTTCCAACAGTAGCATAACCATAAAAATCAAATCG
Organism: Sphingobacterium sp. UBA1498; assembly: GCF_002325125.1. Lineage (NCBI taxonomy): Bacteria > Pseudomonadati > Bacteroidota > Sphingobacteriia > Sphingobacteriales > Sphingobacteriaceae > Sphingobacterium > Sphingobacterium sp. UBA1498. The sequence goes on along the minus strand of NZ_DCRG01000032.1, from coordinate 180,832 downwards.
ACCAGGATCTGGCCCTACTACTTCAAAATTAGTCCCCGGATGAACATACTCTGGGATCATCTTGAACTCATCGGGATCAGCTTCTTTAAGCTGCAAAGGCTGTGGAAAGGTGATCGTGTCGCGCCCATTCGTGTACCCTATCGGAAAAGTCTTACCCTTCTGACTTTTAACAAAGTCATAAAGTCTCAAGTAATTGGAGTACTTCAAAAAAACATTACCGACGAAAACTTGCAGCCTGGCATTGTCATTATATTCTCTTATAGATGAGGGTAACTGAAGATTTTCATCGACATAGTATGTATAGATCGCAGGGGGAACTAATGTCGCCAGAATAAAACCTTGAGCGACAATAACGCTTAATTGTCCGCCATTTTTTTCTTTGCCAATTAATCTAAAGGTCGCATTATTGCCCTGCTCTATTCCAGCCGGGACTTTGAAACGAATACTTTTGCCCGAATTGATAAGTTCAAATGGCACTTTCTGCTCTTCGGATGGTACGTAACCGTAGTATAAACCGTAATTTTTTTCAGCATCGCCAAACTCGCCATCAACAGTGATGATCTCCCCTACGACAACTGTGAGATCTTCCTTGGGCTTTACCCTAAGGCTACTTACCAAAAACCTAGCGGGTTGACTGTAATAAAGCCCTTTTTCCGTCCGAACAAAGTATTTACAAGTATAATAATCACCTTCTTTGTAATGCTCAGGGTCGGGAACTTTAAAAGTAATACGACCTGATTGTAAACTTGTGGTAATGGCATATTCCTTTTTTACGGGAGTCTCGTCGCTATATTTTTCAATTAAAAAGCCATGCGACTGAATGGCATCACTATTGTTCAAATATCTGACTTCAGCTGCTAGGATCAAATTATTGCCTGCATTACTCTCCGGTGTCAAAATGACGACCTCTGTGGGATTATTGTCGGGAGGTACTACGGTTTCTTCCTTTACACAGGAAACTGTTATAAATATAAGAATACTACATAGGAAAGCTATAGTCTGCCTCCTAGTAATTTGCTTAATTACATGATTACAATTCATCGGATCAAATAGGCTAAATCTCGTCTGCAAAATACAGACAATTCTACGATATAAAAAATTAATTGAATAAAAAAAGTAATGGATAGATTACTTCGAAAGAAAAATAAGGACAAACCGTTAGATATTTAAACTTTCTCTATATTAGCTTTGTATAGAAAACCGTTGAAAGCAATCACAAAATAATCGATAATTATACGGAACTTGTTTTAAATTAACTTAATTAAAAAAATATTACCATCGATTTAAAAAAATGATTCCAGAAACTTTCTTTTCGTCTGATTTGATCCTTGAAAACGATACAGTTCTATTACGTCCTTCGACTATGGACGATCTTTACAGCATAGAAACGATAAGCTATAACAAAGCATTGGGTGAATTTGGAGCGCGAGTCAAGAACAGAAATTATTTAATTGATCATTTTAACTTCTTCCTAAGTGCAAAAGGAGCTAAAGAACTTTATCCGCTAATAATCATCGGCAAGAAAGATAATGTAAACGGCAGGTCAAGTGGCGAAAGCATTTAGGGTGAAGCCAACATTCAAATCATCAAAGGAAAACACCTTCATATATACCATTGAGCCGGGTAACTACGCTATTCTAAACTATTGGTGGACCAATAGTAAGTGGTATGGTGGCAAAATGTATACAGAATATATTTTCAAGAATACGGATACAACAGATGGTTTTGAAGATAAAGTAAATGCTGGCCTGATAAGTATAGACAAATTAGAACGCTTTACTTTTAAGATTACAGAAAACTCATTAAACTATCTGGGAACCTGGCATTTTAAAACCCCTCCTGTTTCATTCACGAACGATAAGGTCATACTCGACAAGAAAATGAAAGATAGGTACAAAAACATTGACTTTTCCAAAGCTAATGTAGTTATGCCGAGCTAACAAGCTCAAATCAGGAAATGATAAAACATGTAGTATAAGAATCTCACGTTATTAAAAAAATAAATAATACTGGAGCCCAAGCCCATCATAATATGAGAATTGATATGGATCATTTAGAATCGATACCCTATAAACATCGGCCCATGTATTACTATTTTTTTTAGTATATTTACTCGCTTAAAATAAAATCTGTAATAGCCAATTATTCCGTCTATTTTTTTCAAACTGACGAAGAATAACTATCAAATCTAAATATATGGCAAAGAATAAAAAGATTAATGTACAGGGAAAGGAAATAACAATCATCCTCGACAATGGAAAAGAGTTTATTTCACTTACTGATATGCTAAAAGCTAAAGATGGAGACTTTTTCATTTCTGACTGGCTTCGAAACAGAAACACAGTTGAATATCTGGGTATTTGGGAAAGCATTTATAACCCTCTTTTTAATTATGGCGAATTCGCCATAATTAAAAGTCAAGCCGGACTTAACAGTTATAAAATCAGTGTTAAAGATTGGGTTAAGAAGACAAATGCTATCGGCTTAAAAGCGACCGCAGGAAGATATGGGGGGACATATGCGCATCCTGATATAGCTTTTGAATTCGGCATGTGGATTAGCCCACATTTTAAAATTTACTTAATCAAAGAATTTCAGCGTCTAAAAGATGAAGAAAATGATCGTTTGAAATTGAACTGGGATTTACAAAGGACACTAGCCAAAGTAAATTATCACATCCATACTGATGCAATAAAGGAAAACCTCATTCCAGCTGAAATTACCAAGCAGCAAGCGAATTTCGTTTATGCGAGCGAAGCCGATATACTGAATGTCGCACTATTTGGTATGACAGCCAAACAATGGAGAGATACTAATCCTGACAAAAAGGGCAATATTCGAGACTACGCAATTATAGAACAGTTGGTCGTGCTAAGCAACATGGAAAGTATAAATGCGTTGCTGATCCAACAAGGCCTACCACAAAATGAAAGACTTATACAACTGAACAAAGTAGCGGTAACCCAAATGAAGTCGCTCGTAGAAAATAAGGCTGTTAAAAAATTGAAATAGAAAATCACACGTATTTTTAGAGAAAGGTTCTACAATGATTAAAACTTGTCCATACTTAAAAAAAATAGCTTCATGCCCCAATAAAGCAAACATATTTGTAGCAATTCTGAGAATTCATTTAAATTGATTATGTGTATGGTCAAATATCGGCCAAGACAGCAGTAAATTACTTTGTGCTAAATTTTAGATAATGGTCTTTAATCGGTATCCCATCTGCAGTCCGGAACGCATTCCCTGTAATGATGATCTCATAGGTTTCGTTTGGTTCCAATTCCCAGTCTATACCCCTAAATGACCGTCCATGTCCCAATAAGGGCCTGTCGAAATTTATCTTCAGCTCCTTTAAGGTATTGCTGACATTGGTTTGTCCATCCTGAATACCCTCAAAAGAAATAATTTTTGGTCTCCTTTCTTCAAAGGACTCATCTAAAGAAGAAATATTTGTAGCATAGGATTGATAAGCCTCAGCAAGTACAGGCATATAACTCTCTAAAGTAGGATATTTGTCGCGCTGACGGTCAAAGTTTTCTAGTTCATCAACGAGTTTTTCAATCCAAAGAAATCCCCTATCTAGCTGTTCATTGGTTTCCTTTGAGATTTCTTCGGAGTTGAAATGATGATCTTTCAGATATTTAATAACCGCAGCTCGAACCAATGCCTCATTCAGCATCGTTTGCCAGCTACGGTATGCCTGCCGGTTCATTTTTTCCTTTACAACACCATATAATTTTTCACCGCTTTCCCTAAAAATTGTCGTGTCTTCTATCGGAAAATGTCAAATTGAATCTTTATATTCTCGTAAATTCAAGCACCAAGTCTCCATCTTTCAACAACAAGCGTTGTTCTTCTGGCATAAACTCTAAGATGCTACCTTCATCATCATAGACAAATGTATAGTCTGACTTATAGCGATAAGGAACATACATCTGTCCATTGTCTGATAACTGACCGATCAAATTCTTGCCATCTGAAGAAATCGTCATTGTTTGACTCCCCACCTTACATCGATAGGTCCCTGCTATTTTGCGAAACTTGTCCTCAGTCAGGTCTTTTGTTTTATTGAAATCGGGTAAGATGGGATCTCTACCATAAACATATTGAATGAGTGTATTTTGGACTTCGCCTAGGTTAATATTAACGGCGTTACACAAAGTCACGATCCCCAGCTTTTCCGCAGGAAAATACCAATAATCCGAGAAATAATTTTCAATTCTACCACCGTGAATATACCCTATTGGATTCTTAAATCGTGCTTTTTCTATTCCCATTCCGTATTCCCCCTTACTCTCGGGTAACATTAACGCAAGGCTCTCCTTGGAGATTAATTTACCCTCAAACAGTCCTGAAAGAAATCGATTAAGTTCTACAGCTGTAGTCGCTATACCACCGCTAGCGGGATGATTGGAAAAATTTACATTTGAATTTTTAATATATTTATTTTGAATATTATACGATACCGCTTCATGTCTATTGGGATCTGTCTCTGCAGAGAAGTAAGTATTGTTAAGTCTAAGTGGTTTGCATATCTTTTCATTTAACAGTGTAGCGTAAGACTTCTGATATACTTTCTCCAATATAAACCCTAATAGTACATAATTCGTATTGCTGTATTCGAAGGCAGTATTTGGTTCAAAATTGCTTTTAAAATCCTTAATATAGTTAAAAACTTCTGCTTCTGTATGAAATTTCTGGTCCCATATTTCGTTCCCATCGATTTCAGTAAAGTTAACTATGCCACTACGATGCTTCAATAATTGCTCTATAGTGATCTTTTCGGCATTTTTAATTTGGGGATAAAATGTCGAAAGATACGTCTCCAAACGTAGTTTTTGTTCTTCTACAGCCTTGAGAATTAAAACAGCCGTGTAAGTTTTTGTATTGGATGCAATACGGAATTTTGTACTGCTATCGTTTTTTCTTTTAGAATCAACATCGGCATAGCCTATTGAACTTGTATAAAATAGACTATCATTGTGCAGTACCGCTACACTTCCCATCATTTTATTATTTCGGAAAAGATGATCAAAATACGCATTTAACTTTTCTTGCGCTACCAATGTTGTATCGCCGAGAAAAGCAAATAAAACAATAAGCACGGAGATATTCTTACTACATTTTAGCAAACACATATATAAGGGATTTATTGAAAGATCTATTTGTATGTTTTCAATGGTCCAACAGCTGTATTGGATTGCTCTAATTTACATAACTAATTGATTTATTTATTTTATAAAAATATATATCCTTATTATACATAGCGGGAGAAGTATAATACCACGAGGTTAGCGCAAATTTTTATGGAAGCAGACAGCCTCAATAAAGATTGTATTATCTATATGTCAGAAGTATTAAAATTCACATTGCGATTATCCCGAAAATATCGGTTTCGTCATACCATGCCAATAATTTACCAACTCTATAAAGTGTATGCTATCTTTCATAGGTCTATAGCATCGGCCCATAGAAACATCATAGATGAAATTAGCGCTTAATATACCCTCTTAGGTATTGACCAAAATTAGTGGGAGAGTTAAAAGTTAATGAAATCTATTGGTTGTTAGATCGAACCAACCTCTTATTATCGTTACCGTCATTAGGAGAAGCATTCTCCCACTTCATTTCCTTCGTATTCAATTTTTTTATCAGATACTGTTCTGTATATATCTTGCGCTCATCGTAGAGTGTCACCAAAGTCTTATCATTACTTAATACATAGGTTCTGAAAATAGTCGTATCTCGATTTGAAAGCGCATTGTATATATTCTTAATACAGGTCATATCTGAGTTGAATTTGTATGTAACAGAACCATCTACGGCCATTCTAGGATCATCATTTGCGACGGTCCATTTACCGATCAGGTTATCAATGGCTATCTTTTCATCTTTTTTGCAAGAGCCAAGAACGACAGCAATTAAGGCTGGAAGCAGAACTCTGTATTTTCTTTTCATAACTTATTGATTATTTATATATCAACAATACGAGTGAATTTGAAAATATGCTACAGTAATGTTTATAATCTCCATCTTGTCCATGTAAATACATATTACAAAATTGCATGCTGCTAGTCATTACATATTCCTTTATCAAAGTTTTGTAGCTGATCAAACAGCGAATAAGGTGGGAATCCAACCTCAGCAAAAATTGAATTAATTCAAACAGCGTAATAAAGTAATAAACGACATAAATCAGCACATCAAAAGAAATTTATCTTAGAAGAGGGCGTAATATTTCCTAAGCAGTTTTTATGAATAACCACGAACGGATGCTATCCGAATTGGGATTCGATTCTTAAGTCAAACTTACAGGGAGACAAACATGATTTACAAAATATATTTCTAAGAATACGGATACATTGGATCGTTTTGAAGATAAATTAAACACGTGCCTGATAAACATCGATCGATTAGAACATTTTACTTTTAAGATTACAATTAGTTGATGACGGAGCAGAAATTTAGAAAGTACTATACTTTCTAAGTATGGCATTTATCTTTTCCATGTCAATCCTTCCTCCAGTCTTGTAGTAAACGATCTTACCATTTTGGTCCAAAAGAACCAGCCTAGGAATGCTGGTAAAACCAAGAGAATTACTCAGTATACCCCCGCGGTCAAAACCGTGAACCCAGTTCATCTCATTTTCTTTAACACTTTTTAAGAAGCTTACTGAATCACGATCTATTGAAATGCTTACTATCTTCAACAATTCCTTTGAAAAAGTTTCACGTAAAAGTCTTAAGTCAGGAATTTGTGCTACGCAAGGGCCACACCAACTTGCCCAAAAATCCATTAGCACAAAGCGTTCACGTTGATTCTTTAAAAAAATGGTATCCCCATAGATATCTTTAAAATAAATATTTGGCATCATGTCTCCTTCTTTAATAAGTATTGGAGTGATTTTGTGTTCTATATCTTGGGCTATCTGTTTACCTTCCACAGTTAATCTAAACTCACTAGGAAACGTCCGTTTGTAGTAATCCAGTAGATTTTTATAATAATCAGAATCATCTTCGACTGAAAGTGTTGGAAAGAGAACTTGTTCCTTAAAGTATAGAAAAGAGAAAAAGTCGTCTGGGTAAGATGCTAATAGAGCCATTGATTTTACATTCATTTCTTTCGTTAATTTCTTCAGTGCAAATTTGACGGAATCGTTCGTGCGAATTTCGGATCCATGTTTGCTCCATAACTCACTAAGTTGGAAGTTCTCTGTTTTTAGATCGCTTCTTAGTTTGCGAAAAATTGGACTGGAGACTGTATCATAAATCGGTGTAATATTGCCTGTTTGATCAGAATAAAAAGGAAAATCCACTCTACTTGAATCATAATGTATATTTATAGTAGGTATTTGATTTTTAATGAAATAATCATAATATTTACCCTTATATGAAATTGAGATTCTTGGGTAAGGTGTATAAGAAGCTCTCTCTAGCAGCATCAGCGTATCTTCCTGACGCGCTTTGATAAAATCTTTCACGAGACCATCATCAAAATGCATATTAAACAGCTCTCTATTTATACCTTCAAGGTGTATTTTAAGCTTAACGTTCTCTTGGCCCCATAAAAGTGGACTAGGCATTAGGAGGAAGAAGAAAAAGTGAATTAAACGCATATATTTTTTATAATAGTTTGAAAAAGGCGTTAAAAATATAGCGCCAAATATTGATTACGGATAGCAATGAACTCCAGATACTTCACCTTGAGATCTTATGTAAATAGACTTCAAAATGAAGATAATCATTTGAACCTAGAAAAATTTTTGAAAATTGATAAACAGCGAATTGGCTCCCTGTTTTTGACGAATTCGCCCATCATTTACTCAAGCTTCTAGATGCACATCAGGCGCGTTAAATATCTATTTAGAAACGACAGCTATCCCAAATAATGGTATTGAACTATCAGAGCCTATCGATAATCGGACATGCATTTTTTATCTATGACTATCTATTTGCGCCAAATTAATTATCCAATTGCAGATTTAGAAACGCCTTTAGTATAAGTTGCAAGAGACAAATAGATATTTTATCACTTTAAACCGATAGTACTAAGCAGCGATACTACTATTCTAAATCAAGGCATTATTTACAAGAAAACAGATAATATTCGGTATACAAAATACGGTTGTAGTCAATGGATCTTATTTTGATTTGGAATAACTGAATGTTTGTTTCTATTTAGTAGTATTTATTTTATTTATGGCCAAAATCGAAATAACTGCCTTTAAACGAACCTTATATTATGAAACTTAGAAACATTGTTTTCAAGAATAAAAATTCTGAGCCAATCACCAATGATTCTCAGGGTATAGAACATCTGGCGAAAACTTTACCTTGGAATTCTGCGAAAAGCGTATTGGGATGACGATTAAAGACTATAAGCATAGCTTGCAAAGAAAAGTCTTTTAAAAATTTCCCAACGGAAGACGGACTACCGGCTAATAATGTCAACTCAATCATGGAAGACCGTAAGGGAAAAATGTGATTTGGATTATATGGACTTGATATGGACTAATTTAGACAGTGTTGTCAATAGAGATTTCAAGCATTCCTCCCGATATAATCAGATGGGGCGAAGCTATGGCAAGCATCAATTCTATATTTCGCTACCGCCATCGCTGACAGGAATAGGATCGTTTTTGATCGTTAATTCTCTGTGTGTAAGTCCCCATCCAATCATTGCTTCGATAATACCCATCATATTCTTTCCAGATGCCGTCAGATTGTACTCGATAATATGATCTACTTCGGTTCTTTCCACAATACCATTGATCTCTAATTCCTTCAATTCTTTGGAAAGCATTTTAGGCGTTATTTTAAGCACGTTATCTTTTAAATCTTTGAAACGGGTATTCTTACGAAAAAGGGAGGCAATGATGGGCAATTTCCATTTACCGCTCACTACATTTAAAGTATCCATTAATGCCAAAACATAACTGCGTGGACATGCTTCAGATCCACTATTGATTATTTCTTCAAAACTTTTCATTATCAGCTAAAAGATTTGGTATACATATGTATACCGTTAATTGTGTCTCCAAAAGTCGAATAGACGTAATGGCTTTTCTAACTTTGTAAAGTTAAAAAAATATATTATTATGATGTTAATAACAGGAGCAACAGGACAATTCGGTGGTAAAGCTGTCGAACATTTACTAAATAAGGGGGTTCAACCTTCCGAAATTACGCTATTGGTTAGAGACGCGGAGAAAGCAAAAAGATTCGAAGCAAAAGGAATAAATATACGTATCGGAGATTATCAGAATGAAGCTTCATTAATGATGGCGATGCAGGATATAGACAAATTGTTTTTGGTATCTAGTAATGATAAACAGGCCTACGAAAACCGCACCGTTCACCACAAAGCAGTAATCGATGCTGCAAAACAAGCAAATGTAAAACATATCGTCTATACCTCTTTTGTTCGTGTTCCGGGATTTGAACAATCTGCTATCGCAGGTTTTCAGCAATCGCACGTAGATACAGAAGCTACTTTAAAAGATAGCGGCATAACGTACACCATCCTTCAAAATGGTATTTATTTTGAAATGCTCTCTATTTTTACCGGTGCTGATGTTGCCAAAAATGGTACGATATTATTCCCGGCAGGTGATGGAAAAGCAAGTTATGTTTTACGTGAAGAACTGGCAGAGGCCGCAGCTCACGTTTTGACTACCGAAGGACACGAAAACAAAACCTATTCACTAACAAATACTACATCCTTTAACTTTAACGATGTCGCCGAAGCAATAGGAAATACTATAGGTAAGGGTATAAATTATGTATCGCCTGATGTAGCCGAATATGAGGCTATACTAAAACAGGCAAATGTGCCGGAAGCATTCGTAGGTGTTTTTAGTATGTGGGCGATGGCTCAAGCACAAGGAACCATGGATGTTGAAGATGATACATTGGAACAATTTTTAGGAAGAAAACCAACGTCACTACAACAATTCATTAACATACTGTACAAATAATACTCATTTGCCCCAATTAACTTTAAAGGCTAATTGGGGCTCTGTTCCAGAATAGAATTTACTAGATAGATATATGAGTTATTTAACTAAGCTTTGTCGCCCATGCTTCACGTAGATTGCCAATATGTTATTAAAAACAGAATAAGCATGCAGGATTTAAATAGCGGTAATATTGATAGTATTTTTAAAGATTTTTAGGAAATTCGTCCTTCCACCAAGTGAAGCGCCAATCATCAGCTTCTTCTTCGGTCAACAAACACGCTTCCAACTCCTGAAGGTATTTATCCTTCTCCAAATGTTGTCCTATAAAAACTAATTCATTTTTTCGGTCCTCCCATTCTGGATGCCAACGCTTTAATAAATCAGCTCTTATTTCAGAATAAATCGGATATTGATAACGCATTTCTTCTGGCATACTACTCCACCAAGAGCCCGCACTCTCTAAACGGACACTTCCACCGGCCTGGCTAAAACTAATTGCCGTATCGGGTCTTGACGCTAACCAAAAAAGGCCCTTTGCGCGGATTATATTATGGGGATAATGCTCATTTAAATAGCGATGTAACCGCTGTGGATGAAAGGGCCGCTGCGAACGAAAGACAAATGATGAAATTCCATACTCTTCTGTTTCGGGAACATGATCTGCCTCAAGCTCCTTTAACCAACCTGCTGATGCAGATGCTTCTTCAAAATCGAACCTATCAGTACCCATAATTTCTGTGGGATCGACCTGTCCAAATTGAGTTCTTATTAGCTTGGCCCCAGGATTGAGTTTACCAATAGCTGCTTCTAAAGTTCCTATTGTTTCCTCTGATACAAGATCTGCTTTGTTTAAAACAATAACATTTGCAAACTCTATTTGATCTGTCAATAGATTCACAATTGTCCTATTATCCATATCATCATCAGCCAATTTCCTATCCAACAAAGTGTCTGCACTACCAAAATCCTTAGAGAAATTGAAACAATCTACCACAGTGACCATTGTATCAATATAACTAAAAGATGAAAGATCAATCCCATTATTAGGATCAACGTAACTAAATGTTTGAGCAACAGGAATCGGCTCGGATATCCCTGTACTTTCAATTAGGAGATAATCAAACCGATTTTCTTTTGCTAAGCGCTCAACCTCAATCATCAAATCTTCCCTTAACGTGCAACAGATGCATCCGTTACTCATTTCAACAAGTTTTTCCTCCGTACGGGAAAGAACATTTTCACGCTCAACAGACTGTGCATCTATATTTACTTCACTCATATCATTTACGATCACGGCAACCTTTTTACCTTCCTTGTTATGCAACACGTGATTTAACAATGATGTTTTGCCAGCACCTAAGAAGCCACTTAAGACTGTAACCGGTAATTTATTTTCCATTTTGATCAAAATTAATTTTTACTTGTATGCTCCTCTAAATCAGCAACTACTTTCATCCAGTCTTTGATATTCTCAAGATGTTCTTTCCCGTAATTAGCTACAAAACGTTGCGTTTCGGTATTTGAATAGTCGTTATAGATAGCTAACCGGCTTTTGACAAAATCTACCGTTAATGGAATACCACATTTCTTTTCGATACACCATTTCCAGTCTTCAAAGTTTTTAGGAATTATATTCATTGTCTTCTATTTATAAACAAAAGTACTTACAATAATCCACAAAAGCAATTTAGTTGCATTTAAAAAATAATAGAGCGATGCTTGTCTATAAAATTCACGAGTCTCTATCTAAGGGGATATGGATTATGCACGAAAACAAAACTCATTCGCACGTTTTGTAAAACGTCAATGGCGTAGAGGATTGATATTTTTGCAGTATTACTTACAACATAAAAATAGAACCCAATAAACAAAAACTATTCACCATGCTAAAATCAACTCTTAAATCGTTATTGATCTATTCTCCCCTGCTATCACTCATCTCCTGCAGCAAAGAAAAAGAAATAATAACAAACAACAGCTCTTTAGAACTGATATTCGATAATCGGGTTGGTAACGAGGATTTTGCTATCAATAAGACCTATAACATCGATGGAAAAAACTACACATTTGACAGCTTTAGATACTGGATCAGCAATATAAAGCTAGAGGCTCTGGACGGCTCATGGTATGAAGTTCCAAATGCATATTACCTGATTGAAGAAACTAGCGAGGTAGCAGTACAGGAAGGGCAATATACCTACCCCGCCAATAAGCGGGAAAGTATCACATTAAATAACATTCCAAAAAACACCTATAAATCCATATCGTTTGCTGTAGGGGTAGATGAAAAACGCAACAACAACCTCAGCGATGCAATTGGTGAATTGTCAGCCATGAAAGGTATGACCAACGTATCCTGGATGTGGCATACGAGCTATATATTTAGTAGTCTCAAAGGAATGGTTGTCGATAAGACATCCAAGGTACTCAAAATTGAGACTGGACTGAACGAAAACTACCGGACAATCACCGTGAAAAAGGATATAAACCTTGCGAAAGACGGCAAAGAAATAATAAAATTTGAGGGTGATGTAGCCACTATTCTTCAGGCAGTAGACAGCTGGAATAATCCTGCTGTGGCAGCATCAACTCCAGAGCTGATGGAAAAAGCAGCAGAGGCCTTCAAAAACAACTTCTTCAAATTAAAATAAAATGACTTTTACAATCAAAAAATTATTCGCCGTAGCACTTACAGCCTCAACCCTATTTATGGGGTGTTCAAAAGACGAAAAAACAACCGAATCTCCACATGAACCTGAGTCAATCTGTATACTCCAAGACTACTCGTCCAAATGGTATATGGGTGACCGGGAAGGAAAATTAGTAACAACCAAGTTTAAGAACGATGCCGATAACCGAATAATCATCGGTTCAGTCGACAGCAATCCTATGTCATTCGAGTACTATAATGATAAAATTATCATAAAATATTTTGTTTTTGAAGAACCTTATGTATCTATCGATGAATACAAACTCAATAACAAGGGCCTCGCGGTAAGTATGACCCGAAAAATGCACTCTTATAAAGATACGGAATTAAAGACCTATATGGAGCTAAGTTTTGACTATGATCAGAATGATCAACTCAAAGCTATCAAAGAAGGGGACAAACAGGTATTGCTTACCTACCAAAATGGAAACTTGGTCAATGTGTCTGACGGAATAGCCGGAGGAAGCTTTTCGTTGACGTACAATACGGAGAAGCCGTACACAGCCAATCCCCTATTTACCTTATCTCCGTTTTATCATATTCAGACATTGATCAACCGAATACCACAACCCGTCAACCAGACTTCTCCGTGGGGAATTCTGTATGCCGGTGGTTACCTTGGCAAACAGGTGAAAAATCAAATCAAAAGTATTGGATCTTATCATTTTGAATACACAACTGATCAGGATAACAAAATTTTGCACCTGAAAGAAATTAATATGCAAGAAAGCATCGATTCAACCGTGTACAATTTCAATTACCTGTGCAAATAGAAATATAAGTACTACGTTTTTTTATGGTCTTTTAAAAGAAGACCCAATTCAAAAATGCCACTAGGATACCATAGAAACGAAAAAAGCCTTTTCCATGAATCGGGAAAAGGCTTTGATGAGCTTCATCTATAAATATCACTGTTTGCGCCGAAACTCTTCGGGGCTAACACCTTTCTTAGCTTTAAAGAATGTAATAAAATACGGTACATTATCAAACCCGAGCTCAAAAGCTATTTCCTTTACCGTCTTGAAAGTGTGATAAAGTAAACGCTCTGCTTCGAGCACAATCCTTTCGCGAATCATATTTCCAGAGCTTGCCGACCGTTTTTCTCTGCAGATACGGTTGAGGTAATTGACAGATATGTTGAGCCGGTCAGCATAAAATGATGGAAAGCGGCTCACTTTATAATGTTCATTCACTAATGATTCGAAAAGACTGATCTTCTCTTCCTTTTCATCCATTTTAGTGGAAACTGAATCATTTGCCATATTGCGACCCAACATCTGTAAAAGGATGCTCAAATAATTGCGCAAGACATCTTTTGATCCTACTCTTAGGGAATGAAATTCCTCCTGCATCAATTTCACCAGATGTCTGCATCGATATATCTCATCTTCCCCCAACAAAAAACCGTTTATCGCATTAATCTTCAGAAAATTGAAATACTGAAGTGTGTCGGTATTATATCGCTGCATAAAAAACGTTTCCGTAAAAAGTATTACACAACCTTCAACCGATGCGTTGTGCTGGAAACTACACACGCAATTGGAATTGAGGCTAATAATCTCATTGGGCTCAACAGTACAAATTGTTTTGTCGGCTACCATTAGAAGGCTGCCCTGCGTCAACAAGAGCAGACTGAAAAATGAGCGTGAATGCAGTGTATTCTGGTTACCTTTAGCATGTAAAAATTGGGCTATTGGGATAATCACAATTCCGCTGGAAGAGGAATCAATATCTTCTAATCTTAAAAAATCTAGTTTTTCTTTTCGTATAACCATTGTCTCATATTTAATGTAAAAAATAAATAGGCAAAAGGCTATACGATAGGAGGTTTAAATATGGAAGTGCTTACACCGGGGCATACCGGCATAGCATTCGGGTTGTAATAAGAGATGGTAAGAACTTCAACAACAGGGCAATAGAGGTAGAAATTTGCGGTATACTGCGCAATGACCAACGTTTCTATACCCTTCATTTTGACGTGTACATCATTGGCGTGCTGCTCCTGAGTTGACTTTTCACTGAGATAACAGAAACCTTTGCAGGTGGCTGCAGGCATATACCGATAGACACATAAATTTTGTTCAATATAACTCCGGTTAGCCTCAAAACCTATGTACACCCACAACAGATTTGTTGACTGTAGGCAAATAGCCCAAGCCATCATGGTACAAAACAACAATCTGATTTTGTGGGTTTTCATAGGTCGATTTATTTCGAAGCGCTATTACGTTCTCTTAAATATTCCAAAATAGCTCTGGCTTCCTCCTGCTGTAGTCCTAAGCTAATCATCGGTGAACTGAAATCTTTGCTCAGGGCTATTGCATCGGCATCTTTTTCAAGCATAGTGGCAGGATCCAACATCATGTTCATAATCCATTCTGGCGTACGCCGCTTCACCACACCATCCAACGATGGCCCCACTAAAGTGCGTTCAAAATTGTGGCACATAGCACATTTGGAAACAAAGAGCTCTACACCTTTATTGGCTAGCTTTGCATCAAATGGTTTGTGTTCGATAGCGGTAACAGGCCCTACTCCTTTGGACCCATCTGATTTGAAGTCCAACATTGCTGCTTCTGTTGATGCTACAGGTTGGTTTGCTGCTGTACTGCTGCTGCTTTCTTTCTTCTTGTCTCCATTCCCACCGCAGGCGATCATTCCGATGATACCGAGACAGGAAAGAATTACGTTGATTCGTTTGTTCATCTCTCTTTTATGTTATGGTGATTAAAAACTATAGGAAATATGCGTAAGCCAGCGGCCGCCCGATTTAGCGCGGCTGTCGGCAAGATCCTGGGACAATAAGGTCTGATAGTTGGCTCCGACGCTAATTTTACCCATATTGACTTCGACACCGCCTATTCCAGCCAGGCTATAGCCTCCTGACTGAGCCACATCATAACGTGCCATGGTGACATCCTTAGGCTGTGTCTCGTACCCCACCCCTAAGTTGGGCGATAGGCGGACTTTATCTTTTATATTGAATTTGTAGTATAGCAATGAATTGACAGAAAATTTGTTACCATACCGGTAATCGTATTTGTTCTCTGTATTCATCTTATAACTAACATTGGTATTGAGTCCCAAATCCATTATGCGGATATCATAAGCCAGATTTAGCATAAAATCTGTACTGGCTGTACCCAGCTGAAAATTGTTGGGCTCATCCTGACTGGCTGATGAACGTTGGGAATTGTCATACTTACCTGTCGGCGCTTTGATTCCCGCACCTACCCAAAGGGAATGGTTGAACATTTTGTTTGACCTCGTTCCTCCCATCTCTTCAAACACTTTGTAATAGCCATAGACTACCACATCGCCAAGGCCATTCATCTTCCCCATATCGCCACTTCCAGGGATCTTACGCTCATTGAAATTGTAGGGAACAATCGCCATAACCCGCCAGCGGCTCCCAAAGTTCCATGCTCCCCAGAGTTCCATCGTCTGATAGGTCTCGTCGGCACTGAGTGGTGTACGGCTGCCTGTAGGTCCCAAGTGGGTCTGTAAAGTTTTATATTGGTAACGTACCCCCACAAAACGCTTATTAAACTGTGGCAGGATGCCCAAGTAATAGCTGCCTACGCCACAGCCACAGATATCACATGCCCAAGACGATAAGGGAAATAGTGCAAGAGCAAGTATTATTATTTTTATTTTTATTCGTTTCATATTGATTTTAGTTTACCACAAAGCCCGTATTTCCAGGTTCTCCCAACATTTTGTTATTTACGAAAGAGGCATCATTTAAGGTTTTTAGGAATGCCAACAGATTGGCTTTCTCTTCATCTGACATCGAGATGCCCAAAGTACCGTCGGCTTTCCGGAATCCCGGGTCCAAGGTTTTGGAATCTACCATGCCGTTACGGTAGTGTTCTAATACCCGGTCCAAGGTCAAGAAACGGCCGTCATGCATATACGGACCTGTATAGGACAAGTTGCGCAGACTTGGTGTCTTGAATTTATAGCGATCATTATGATTCAATGTCACGGTATCTCTACCGATATCGTGGGCATGATTGGGTGATAATCCATTGTTATGGTAATCCCGATCGGTAAATAGTGGCTCAGTATGACAGCGCGAGCAGTTGTTTTGATAAAAGAGATAGCCTTTTTTTTCAGCATCTGTAAAAGAGACTCCGTTTTCCTTCCGCATGACCTGATCATACTTTGAATTGGCACTAATGGCCATTAGCATAAATTGAGACAGCGCCTTAAAGAATCGCTCGTCTGTGATACCTTCGCTACCGAAGGCTTTCTTGAATCGCTGCTGATAATCGGAATCTTTGCGCAGTTTGCTCAGCACATTGCTCACCGACTCATCCATTTCCACAGGATTGGTAATCGCATTGACAGGCGACATATCTAAATCGAAAACACCTCCATCCCAAAAGAACTCCTTTTGCCAGGCCATATTGAAAATAGGCATCGGATTTCGAATGCCCAACCTGTCGTCGATCCCATGGCTCACATCGTGGCCATGGTGGGTAAATGCTGCTGAAAGAATATGGCAGCTACCGCAGGCAATGGTATTGTTGCGGGATAGACGCGGCTCATAAAACAGTTGCCGCCCCAACTCAAATACTTCAGATGTAATGGGATTGCGTTCAAATTTATAAACGGGCTCAGGAAAATTTGCAGGACGTACAAATCCAGGGAATATATCCTCTGCAATATCATCTGCTTTATGACAGGCCCAAACCAGGCCTAAAACGAGTGCTAAGACAATAAACTTTTTCATAGTTACAGTTCAGATTCGCTTTTCACGAAGTTTTCGGTGTGATCATGTGTAAACATGGACGTAAAATTATTAGCGATGTTCTGGCTAAATTCGCTGAACATGACATTTGGATGCTGCACAATAGAAAATGTGTAAGGCCCATTGAACAGTTTCATGACATCAACGAACAAATGCACATTGCTTCGCAAGCCTTCGCGGACCTGGGCAATACCAGCCTGATCTAGATCCATCGTAATCTCTTTGATATTGTTTAGTGTGGGTGCTTTGGGGTTGTAGCCACCATAACCGCCAATATGATATTTAAATTGCTTATTACCTGTTGGGTCGCCTTGCTGGTCATCGGAAATTTTGTCACAATACCCTTCTAGTTTGAAGAAAATATAACCTTGATTCCATCCCCAATACATCCCATCATGCCCCTCATCCGGATTAAACGACAGTACGCCCTGACGGGCTTCGGTAGGCATGGTGCTGCGTGCACTATCGACACCGATAATAAATTTCACCCTATTATAGTCGCCCTCAGGAACGTCCACCTTTGCAAATCGTGTCGCTTTCTCCGAGCCCTCGATAAAAAAGTAGCTCTTTTCCTGGGGAACAACATACTCGCTGCCATCAGCTTTGTAAAGTTTTATGTTGCTGATATAATACCGCAATATCTTGATCCGAAAGGTTTCGCCCTTAGCATTTTTATAGGTACGAGGATCAAATCCCAATGTTTCATCGCCAACAATGTTGTCAAATTCGATGGAGAATACACCTTTCTTGGTCTCATCTGGTGCTGGCGCATCCTTTTTGCTGCAACCGGTAGCAAAGATGAGTGTCATTGACAGAATGAACACAGAAATACTAAATTGAATCGTTTTCATATTTTTTTTATTGTTATTTAATCCCTTTGATGTCTAACTTTGTATTAGCATACTTCGCTTCTGATAGTAGTGTTTCGTCGGTAAGACTAGTTAAAAATGCTTTGACCGCTTCTACTTCTTTGTCTGACAGGGGTATGCCCGCATTCCCATTATCTTGAAAAAGCAGCCGGTCGGTATATTTTGTGCTTTTTATCCCAAATCTGTAATGTTGTAAAACTTCATCAATGGTTGAAAAACGCCCGTCATGCATATACGGAGCGCTAACCATAATGTTGCGTAAAGAAGGCGTTTTATAAGCGCCCAAGTCTTTGCTGTCGTAGCTGATACGATACCTGCCCTTGTAGACCCAATCTTTGGAATCGTCACTAAAATCCGTATCGATTCCATTGTTATGATAATTGTTGTCGGTAAACAGTTCCGAAGAATGGCAGCCTGCGCATTTTGCCTGTACCAGCTGCATACCCAGCAGCTCTTTTTCGCTGAAAGAGACTTTTCTGTCTCCACGTTTGTAGCGGTCATATTTTGAATTGGCCGATATAATCGTCCGCTGAAATTGGGCCAGCGCCTTGACCACGCCGGCGGCCGTGGGATTTTCCCCAAATGCCTCTTTAAAAAGGCTGACATAGGATGGCTTTGCCATCAGCCGATCAACCATTTCTGGAAAATAAATTCCCATTTCATCTTCGTGGGTCAACGGTCCGAAGGCTTGTGATTCTAAATTTTTAGATCCACCGTCCCAGAAAAGTCCATTGTTGGCCCAGGCCAGATTGAACAATGCCGGAGAATGCCGATCCAGGGCTTTGCCCGAAATACCAAGATTGGAAAGGATCAGACCATCCGAGAACGCACGGTCCTGATGATGGCAGCTTGCGCAGCTTACTGTCATCGTTGAGGACAGTAAGGGTTCATAAAACAGGCGCCGTCCCAGTTCGACGCCTGCCTTTGTGAGGGGATTGTCTGGCGTTGCAGCTGGCTGGGGAAAGTTGGCCGGCACTTCCAGTACATAAGCAATATTATCTTTTGGACCAACCGGTTCTACGGCTTCCTTCTGACAGGAAAACATTAAATTGGCCACCAACAAAAAACCAAACTGAAATACCTTAATTCTTTTTGATATTGACATCCCCACTATCTTATTTTGTTTTGGATTCAGTCCCTTTGAAAACTATTGCCTTGGAAAGGAACGTATCGCGCAAGCTTTTCATTAGATCTTTTGTTGTCTGGCTGATGGTATTATTGGCCCAAGGATAAGGTGTAGTTGACAACAGTTCTTTAACATCTACATTGAAATTTATAGTAGAGGTTGAGGTGCCGCTGATTTCAATATTTTTATCAAATGCCACTTCTTTTTCAGCGCCAGTGTATAGCTCATTAGACCCGATATCCCACAACAATGCCTTTTTGTTTGGATTGCCATCCGCCCAATAGATATTTCCTTTGAGGTTCAGAAACTTGTAACTTGTAAACCACATCCATCCGTCGTCAAAGCCCATTCCATTCAGCACGCCCAGTTCACCAGTGGTCAACGAGAAGTTATCGTTATATTTAGGCTCTACACCGATCGAAAATTTGATGCTTTTATACTGCCCTACGGGAATATTTTTTAATTCGATTTCTTCTCTTTTTGTGGCTGGGTATACATCATTGGAATGATCCACGACCAATTCCTGGGTCTCCTCAACCAAATAATATGAATTGGGTACCAGTACTTCCTGTCCGGCAGCATTAATCAATTTGACATTGCTTACCCAATAGCGGAATCTATTAAAATCGAATTGAAGATTGTATGTACCACTTTCATTGGTTAGCTTGTAATCATATTTTTTGTTTAATTCAAAATCCTGATCGCCATACCTTGCATCAAACTTAAGTGTCGCTGTCCCTTGGCTATCCGTAAGAACTTCTTTGACAACTTCTTTCTCACAAGATGAAAGACCAAGACCTGCAATTGCGGTCAATAAAAAGACTAGATTTTTTTTCATTTTAATAATTTATTTTATGTTAGTTGGTTTTAAAACTATCGTAAACCTGGAAGCTATTTCAGATTAAAAAAAAAACAGCCAGAAATTACGATAATCCCTATTTTTAATTTCAATAACTATTTAGTTACCTGAACATGGTACTTGATATCGTCCTGATTTGCTTTCTTCCCGTCTTTCCACAGTTCAACGATGATTTCCCATTGGCCGGCCATGGAAAAGTTGACCTCTCCTTCATAGTAACCATTTCCAATGGCTTCGGCGTCCTTATTCCCTGATGATCCATGCCCCATCGACGGCATATTTGTTGCTAATTTGATACGATATCCATCCAGTGCAGGGAAATGGTGGTCTTCCATTTTGTTCAGCAAAAATTTGATCGGATGCTTTCCCTGCTTTAAGGTATCGGGAAGCAGATTAGATACAAATACGCGGCTATCATCCCGTGTACCGGAGCTCATCGTACGCGTTGTCTTCGCGGCGGATACGGGCAGCTTTATGGTTATGGTATCTTTTTTCCCTTCCTTCTCAAGGATGGTATACAAGTGCCAGCCTGGTCCCATATCCGGTATATCAGCCATGATAAATACCATTGGTCCCTGATACCAACCCTCGCCCAAAGCAATAGGATGTTCAAAAGGTGCCCCATGCTTCATCATTCCCATATCCATCTGTGGGTAATAGTCAAGTGATGAACTATTGTAAGGTTTGCCATCTTTGTCCTTTACCTGTAAATAAATAGTATGATATTTATTGTCAAGTTTATCATCTGCATAGACTTTAAATGTCAGACCATTGTATATGGTATCAGAGATCGAAATAAGCTCAGATTCGTTAGGAATGGCAGATGCCACGGAATCCTCGCCATCAGCCTGTTTTTTGTCGGTATTTTTAGACGAACAAGCGATCGCCGATAAGGCAATTGAAAATGCTATAGTAAATTTGAAAACTAGTTTTGATAAATTCATTAAATTATATTTGTTATCCTTTATTCAGCAAATGCTGGATATCGGTTATGATTTTTGGAATTGAATCTGTTTTTGTACCATCATACACTGCCCTGATACGAAAATCAGTATCGACAAGTGTAAAAGCGCCGCTATGGTCGAATCCTCCCGGAGCGTTCGGATCTTCCTGCGCGAACGAGAAATAACCGCCAGCACCAGCTAGCTTGTACACCTCGGCTTTCGGACCATTCAGAAAAAGCCAATTGGAAGGTGCTCCCAGCTCTGCAGCATAACGCTTCAATATATAGGGCCTGTCGTATTTAGGGTCTACCGTGTGTGATACAATGACAACGCGGGGTTCATTCACAAAGTGTTTTGCGATTTGAAGTAAATTGCGGGAAGTGACCGGACAGATCGTGGGACAACGTGTGAAAAAGAAATCTGCTAGATAGATTTTTCCATTCAATGTTTTTTTAGACACGATGGTACTGTCCTGATCAACCAATGCAAAATCAGGTATTGTATGGTATAGGGTATCTATAACCTTGGTTCCGCCCCTATCAGTTTCAGTAATCTCTCTTTCACCTAAAATGGGTAATCGATCTGAAATAGATGATGGCTTACATGTAATAAATTGGCATGCTAAAAATAAGGTCACAAATATTCCTATACGGGAATATGTGCTCATGATATCTTGATTTAATTATTTTTGACACTCGCAATTGAAAAAGCCATCTCGTTGAATAGCATATCAATTGCCACATGCGATTAAATATTTAAATCAATGGTGGATGGAAAATTGTAAAGATGGGGTTGTACGAATAATCTTGTTTGTACTCTGGATAAGACAAACGAATGTAATCTTCGTTACTTAAGGAAGAAATATCAAAAGAAAAATTGTGGGAGTTGTCAATAAAGACTACGTCAATAATACGGGATTCAAGATTTTTTTGTTCTTTCTCCTCATGTTCACGCATTTTCTTCATCAACACACATTGCCCGCGGCAGGAAAGTGCTTTTTCATTGAAGCGATTCACACATTCATTGCGTGCGATATAATCTCTATTCAATTCAAATACAGACCATAGCCATACATTTGAAAAACTCTGTAAGAGCATCAATGGCAGTAAAATCCATATGAATTGTTTCGCTTTCATGTTTAGTTAATCCGCCAAATATAAAGATGAAAGATGGAATAAGCAAACCTAATGCTTACTATCTTCAAAAAATCCGTAGAGTAATCTACCAATAAGCCATTTAACAAATAGCTAAGTTGGTCTCTTTCAATAAAAAATTTAAATCGAAAAGAGGCTGTATCATATGAAAATTGACATGTGATACAGCCTCTATGGATTTAACCAAACAAATCATGTCTGGCGCGATATACTGAAATTCTTACAGCAATTCTGCCAACTTATGCTCTAGCTCCTCGCCTCGCAGATTTTTAGCGACAATTTTACCCTGCTGATCGACCAACAGCGTAAACGGAATAGCCCGTATACCATACTGTTCGGCAGCCACACTTTTCCATCCCTTTAGGTCAGAGATCTGCGGCCATGACATCTTATGTTCGACTATGGCTTTCTTCCAAGCTTCGCTACTTTGATCCAGTGATATACCGACTATTTCGAAACCTCTGGACCTGTAACCCTTGTATGCCTCTTTCAAATGTGGCACTTCGGCAAGACATGGTGCGCACCAGCTGGCCCAAAAATCAATCAATGTGATCTTATTTTTGGAGACCTGATCCAAAAGGTCCACAACCTCCCCTTGTTCATTTGATAACTTGATATTCTGTACTGTTGCACCGATTTTTGTCTTCTTCATACTATCCACATATTTGCCGATAGCCTGTGCTATACCATTGTTAACTTTAGCTCTGCTAAAATCCTGTGTAAGGATCTCGAGTTGCTCGAGCGAATATCGCATATACTTATCTTCCAATAAAACCTTTGCGACTCCTGTTTTGATATTCTTCCGTATAAAATTAAACTCATACAGATCTTGTTCTGCCTGCAATTGTTTCATTGCCTTGTTTGCTGCTTCACGATCTGCATCGCTGGCTGTAGAATCGCTCGAAACCTCCCACAGTGGGTTAAGCATATCGCCCTGCTTCTCCTTCTCTAGCACAAAACTGTTCCACAATTCATTGTTAGCCGTACCCTTGACAGCAGAGCGCTTTTTGGGTATGATATCCGCTCGGATATTGCCATTTTCCAATATGAGATCCGTACCACCGATGTGCTGGCCTCCGCTCATGCAGACCACAAAACGCCAAACAGGCTCATCTTGCACACCTTTAAAGAGATATTTCCCTTTTGTAATCAAAGCGGTATCAAGCGGTAGCATGCCAAAGCCCTGCATTTCCACTAAAAAGACAGTATCACCTTCTTTTGCTCCCTCTACTGTTCCTTGTAAGGTATATCCTCCTTTTTTTGATGCGGCCAACATTATCAGCACCGCGGCAAATAATAAGGTTTTCGTCAAAACCCTCATCTTTTTTATCATCATTTGTTTAATTTTAAATTTAATCTTCTATTATATAATATCATTGTGCGGCCACATCCCGGACGAAACGTACGCTAAGCATAGCTTGATCGGGCTCCATACTCTCTCGGTAAACCTGCCCGCTGTTGTATAGAAGTTTACGATAAAAATAGTACTCCCCCTCTTTGGCCTCATCCTTTGTCGCTGTCCACAAAAAAGCATATGAGCCCATGAACCGGTATCCTGATGTTGCCATAACGGTGTAGGGTGTAAAATATCCACTCATCTTAATATCCAAACCACGCTCTGAACTGGTATGCTTCATCAAGTCAGCCACATGCTCTCCGCGCCAGTCCAATGCATTAGCCTGTGCAGCAGACATGCCTAACTCCTGTTCTAAGGCCTTCCAATCCTCATCTGTTGGAAGACGCCAGCCGGTTGGCACCGCCAGCTTTGCTCCTTCGATCGTATAGAGGTAACCATATCGAACCGCATTGTCTAACAACAATGGCTGTCCCTGCTCCCATCCATACGATTGGTATATGGTGCAATTCTTTCTATTACCGGTATCAAACTGCGAATTTTCAACCGTCCATTCCAATCTCCCGTAGCGGACCCAGTTATACGTTAAGCCGTCACGGCTATCGGTAAAGGTTCCTCTCCCTGTTGGTATCACCATAGGTTTCAAATTGTCCTGCTTATCCGCACAGGCTACCAAGAGCAAAGCAAGGACGATATAAATACATATCTTACAATATCTTTTCATCATTTCGTTATTATCTATTCAAATATCCTTCCTCGGTAAAAATCGTCTTCAACAACCGATACTTCTGCATGACCACTGGATACTGGGCATATTGCGCATTTACTTCCTCATCGGTACTCGTAAACACCAATTTTACATACGACTCTAAATCCTTTTCACGAGACGGAATAGAACCATATAATAAAAACAAACCTTCTATAAACCAATTTTGCACAATAAATCCGCGTTGAAGGAGTTCTCTTTTATTTTCCTCTTCTGTATAACTAACTACAGGAAACTGTGTACCGTACAACGTTTGACTGACCGCATAAAAACGCTGTGCTACGTCGTCAAGCTTTGCAACCTTATAGGCAACAGTCGTAGCAATTATCTGACTGGCCAAAACGCTCTTTTGGTTGTCCGACAATGTCGCAATACCACCAAGCGATACAGCGACACTACGCTCTCCCGCTATCGCAACTGGGTAGGATGGCATTCCTAGCACATCGATGATCTCAGTACTACTGGTTAGAAACCAAGAATAGGGTCGCAGCACGTAAGGTAGATCGGGCAATACATAATTTTTCATAAATGCAACAGACGCACGCTTCTCTTCTATACTTGGCAGGAGTAAATGCGTAAATGACTGTAGTCCGTCTACCGTACCTGCCAAAATATATCCCATATTCAAACGTTCTGTACGATATTGCTTGTCTCCATTATAATCGACGCCCAAAAATTCGTTACGCAAAGTATCATTAAATAAAAGATAGCTTTTCTCTTCGGTAAAGAATGATCTACGCATGATGGACTCTTCGTCAGTGGCAGATTCATTTGGTAGGAAATAAGCGCTCCGAGGATCTTCTTGCACCTTAAGCGGAGCCTCCTTTCGGCAAGATGTCAAACATCCTACAACGATTATTACTATAAAATAATTTAGGTTTTTCATGCTCTTATGGTTAGCGGGGTATTAAGGTAAATGTTCTCACGGGCCGTTGATTATTGATCATTCCCGTGTTAAAATCGATTACACTTTGTGGCAGTGGCAACGTGTATCCTGGATCATTCTCTTCTAGCACATACTGGCGGCGCTCTACCATAGTTGTTGAAACACGTCCTGAATAAACGGTATAATTATGGACAATCCGTTTGGATTGGGGAAGTACATTATTGACACCGTAACGGCGTAGATCGAACCAGCGGTGTCCTTCTAGCGCGAGCTCCAGACGACGTTCGGTACGTATACGCTGGATCAGCTCATTTCCGCCAGCTTTCACTTCATAAGCAGATCCTGCTTTATAGCGCTTACTACGCAACAGATTCAACGCTGCTCTGGCTTCACTTTCTCTATTGAGATATGCAGATGCCTCCGCCTTATTGAGGTAGGCTTCTGCTGTACGGTACAAGAATTTGTCGGATACGGGAGACAATACCGCTGTAAAGCCTGAACTGAAATATTGGTTGTTGTAATAACTGATATTACTCGGCAATGTTGCTGCCCCCGAAGAAGGTGTCTTAGTATACCCTACAAAATCTCCCATAGCCCAGTACCAGCGTGTTTTGCGCAAGTCATCATCACTGTAGGTTTGATACAAGTCATGCGCCACACGAAAACTTTGTACACTGTTTAACATATTACGCGGGACATCATTTCCTCCCATTGAAAAAATATTCTCTACTGATTCTTTTCGCAAGAAAGATCCCTGCGAACTGTTGAGGTCGACAAGTGCTGGACGAGCAGTGACAACTTTGTCGGCATAATCAAATGCCTTTTCCCAATGTTGCATATACAGATGTACGCGACTCAATAACAAATGAACGGTCGTAATGTCCGCCCTATACAGAGATCTTTGGGGGCCTGTATTATCCAATAGTTTTTCTGCCATCTCTAAATCTGATAGAATCTGATCATAGACCTCCTGCACAGTATTACGCTGATACAATACGTCTAATACTTCCTCCTGAATTTTGAGCGGTACGCCTAAGTCTGCGCTGGCAGTGGATGCTACATAGGGTTTAGCATAGAGATTGACTAACCAAAAATAGTATGCAGCACGAAGAAATCGCGCTTCGCCTTCTACACGGTTGGCTCCCTGAATTTGGTCAGTGGTGGCCTTCGGTAATTTAGTGGCAGCCGCGATAATACTGTTGGCAACATTGATCAGTTTATACGTTTCACTCCAAGCTTCATTTTCCGAGGCAAACCCTGTATTGCTTTCATTGACACCAACGCGTTGCTGCCACGTGTACTGGCCAAATATAAATTGTTTTGTATCAAAAACATACTGCCCAGGTAAACCACCATTTTGTTCCTCCATTTCATCTCCCAGAAAGTGGATGAATCCGCCCATACTCTCCGTCTCTTGTACGGGAGCAGATTTCTTAACTGGATAATAAGCAGCTCCCAATAGCAGTTCATCCAAATCGGTATAGGCCTGTACATGATATTGGTCTTGTGAGACCTCCTCCAGGTATTTTGAACAGGCGCCGAGCGCCATGGTACTCAATAAAAATATATAATGCGATAATTTCATGGTATATTACTTTAGATAAGTCGTGAAGACTATAGGTTGATATTAAGGCCAAACGTAAATGTAGGTGTATCTGTCAACTGTATATCAGAAAAACCACTTTGTGATGGCATCTGTCCTCGAAGACGTTTATCAGCAAATACATGGAGATTGGTCGCCCCCAGGGTTAATGCCAAACGAGACAACTTATATGGAGCAAGCATTTCCTTGGAAAACTCGTAGGTGAGTGATGCGCTATTGACCCGCAAAAAATTTGCATTAACGACCCTAGCGTCAGATAGATCATACATCTCCCAAGCGTTGGATCCAATAACGGCAACACCATTGCTTCCATTTGAACCCCAATGCTGTGTGTAATAATTATATCCGGGGGATGATGTACTCATAAGTGCAGGGATACGCGTCGTCAGCTCATCTCCGGGTTTCTGCCAGGCATCCAATAAATCCCTGTTGAAATTTCTTTCGGACGAGAAACCCGTCTGAACATTGCCTAATAACTTAAACAATCTCGTCTTAGCACCTAATCCATACACCAGGCCGATGTTAAACCGTAATGATTTATAACTTACTGTGTTATTTATACTACCCGTCGATGTTGGCATTCGCACACCACTTGGTTCTAGCACACGTGTATACGTATCGTATTGTCCTAATCCCACCAATTCACTCTGCCGATCTTCCCAGTCGTCAAACAATGGACCACCATCAATAGGGCTAAGACCTACAAAACGATAAGAATAAAACGTCTCCACAGGTTGGTCCTGTACGACTGCCGTACCATTTAAGAAGTTACTTAACTGATACGTACTCTGCCCAGGAGCTGTCAACATGGTATTCCGTACTTTGGAATACGACGCTGAAAGCATCCACCGCCAATCTTCGCTTCTAACCGGCACTGTCGTCAGATTAATATTAAAACCTTTATTGGAAATCACACCGGAATTGACAATATAGGAAGTGTATCCATTGACATCGGAGATCGGCTTATCCATAAAAGCATCTACGGTACGCTTATGGTAGTATTCTGTTCCGACCAACAAACGGCCTTTAAAGAATATCGCATCAAGTCCAACATTGGTGGAATGTGTTTTCTCCCACCTCAGGTTTGGATTGGCCAACTTGTCTACTGTTGATATAGGCTCATTGTAATAAGCACTGTAACTTCCTCGCTGCAATGTTAGTACAGGGCTTTGATTGTCCAACATATTTCCTTGCTGTCCGTAAGATGCCTTCAAAGATAGATCATCAAGGTAAGCCCACTTACCATCCGCGTCCAACATACTTTTGATGTTAGCCATTGCCGACACCGACCATACAGGCAACAAACGCTCATTACTTCTATTCCCAAACTGATTAGAACCGTCAAATCGTGTATTTGCATTTAAGGTCAGATAATCGTTATAGGTGTATGCTGCCGTTGAATAGACCGACAGAAGGTTTCGCCTATTGTCCACTATTACAGGTCTATTTCGTAAAATCCAGTTGGTATAGTTTGTAAATGTAGCTGGAATATCCTCCACAAATTTACGTCCCCGCTCTAGAGAATATCCTCTTTGTATATCGGCATAACTCACATACTGCGTCGTATTGGCCTCGGTGCCCAACACAAAATTTAGGTAGTGCTGATTACGATTACCAAATGTCTTGTCAACATTTGCCTGCAGACGCGCGGTATAATTCTTGGTATTACTGTTTGTCTGAGACAATTCCCCTCCATATGGTAACAGACTATTTGCAGGAGGAGACTGTCCATATTCACTGAGGCGCAAATTGGACACATAAAATGATTGATCGCCCCAATAACTCTCCTGCACATTGTTGATGACGCCCCCTGACAACACGGCATTGATCTTTAACCAACTAGTCGCCTTAAACAGCGCATTGGCGGTCGCTGTCGTTCCATTTCCGTCAACTTTTTGAAAGCTATTTTCCAGTTCGTGCAGTATATTAAAATTCAGGTAGCCGACAGTTGGAACAGAACGCCTGTAAAATGCTTTAGTGCCGTCAGCATTGAAGGCAGGAATTACGCGGCTTGTACTATACGCATAATTAATTGGATTGATACTATTCTGCGTAAATTTCCTCTGATTCAGGTTTCCCTTTAGATTAAACTGCAAGGAGAATCGGTCGGACAGCGTCAGATCAAGATTGGAAGACACAGTATAACGTCTGTTATGAACATCTTTCACTACGTCACTTTCATCTGTATATCCGCCCGATATGTAATATCGTGTTGCTTGATTGCCACCAGACACGCTTAATGCATGATCTTGCGACAAGGAATTGTGGGTAAGGATATCAAACCAATCGGTGTTTCTTGTCGCGAGATTGGCTACCTCAGTTTGAAATTGTTGCTCATTAAGGGCGCCAGAATAGAGATCGGATAAAGCTGCCTCATATCCGACCAACGGCATATCTAATGGGTATATAAATTGTTTAGATACTAAGTCCTGTGAGAATTGAATGCGCTCTTGCGAATTCATCAAATTGACACGTCCATCGGTGTATCGGGGACGCTGTCTTACCGTCATCTGAGTACCGTAAGCTATTAAAGGTTTTCCAACACGTCCGCGCTTTGTAGTCACGACGATGACTCCATTGGCCGCACGCGCACCATAGAGTGCTGTTGCAGCAGCATCTTTCAGTACATCCAATCGTTCGATATCCTGCGGATTCAATCCCGATATTGCATTACCTATCCGGTTTATGTAATCTGGATTATTTAACTCGTCTGCCGACAAATTAACCGGATCCGTCACGATGATACCATCGACCACCCACAGTGGCTCACGGTTACCAATGATTGTTGATGTCCCGCGTATCCTTAAACGAGGTGTCGCGTTAACTTCCGAACTATTATTAAAAACTACCATATCTGGAATTCTTCCTTCCAGCATTCTGTTTAGGTCGGTGGCGCCAGGAATCTTAAGTTCATCCATAGTAACTGACGAAACGGATGCAGTCAGATTACGGCGTTTGATCTGTTGATACCCCGTGATGACAAGCTCTTCAATTTTGTTCTGTTTTAACTCCAAACGCACATCACCAAGCTGCGCATCGGTAGATCCGGCTTTTATGGATATTCGCTTAGGCTCCATACCAACAAACGTAATGATCAATACGACACTACGATCGGCTGGGATGCTTGCTAAAAAAGAACCATTGGCATCTGTAGATAACGAAAATCCTGTTGATTCCACCGCGATACTGGCCCCTGGCAATGGTTGCCCCGCATCATTGATTACATGACCACGTGCATAACGTTTCTGTACAACAGTTGGTTTATTGACCGCAGCAGACGTGGAAGATAGGGGCTTTGCTGCTTCTTTGGCACGCGTAATCAATACATATTTATCACGTACCGTGTAGTGTAGCCCAGCCCGCATACAGATAGTAGCCAAGGCCTCCGTGAGCGTTACATCTTTCAGACTGAGGTCTAAGTTTTGCTGCTTGTCGATGACTTCATCTTGATACATGATCGTTATATTCGACTGCTGTTTCACCTGATCCAATGCATTGATCACGGAGATGGCTCTTGCCTGGATGGAAATCCGATTCTGCTCCTGCGAATGTCCCATTACAACCGTATAGCAGAATAGAAATAAAGCCAACAGCTTGTACCGACTTGCGATGCCAAACCATAGTTTTTCGGGTTCATTTTTCTTCATAGATAATAAAAAAATAATTGGTGGTTAGTTTGAAATCTTACTTATAGACATAAAGTCTACCATTTTCATTACGAAATTTTACATCTGAAATCTCCTGTATAATCTGTAAAGAATATGCGATTGAATTATCACGGAATAAGCTCCCGGTAAACTGAACATCTTTCAGCTTTGGACTCTGATAGACGACCTCAATTTCATACCATTGTGCCAATTGCTCCATGATATCTTCGAGCTTTGCGCCATGAAATTCGAATACTCCATCCATCCACGAGATGTAGATGTCCGTATTGACAGTTTTGAGTGTCATGGGTGCGTCCAATTTTACACTGGTTGCTTGCTGTTGTGGTACGAGTACCAACCGGTCACGGCTATTCGATACTTCCACAGAGCCATGCACTAAGGTGGTCACGACAGGCTTGCTAGCGTACGCCGACACATTGAAACGGGTTCCGAGCACCCGGATGGTATTACCGCCACTCTTCACGTAAAATGCAGTACCATTTTTTTTCACATCAAAAAATGCTTCTCCCTCAAGTTCGAGTGTACGATTGGCTAAAAAATTAGCGGCATATCGGATCTTGGTATTCGCATTAAGCCAAACGATACTTTGGTCTGGTAGTACCAACTTAAAATTACCTCCACGCTGGGTTTGGACGGTATGATATATGGCAGCAGTATCAGTACTATTAGCAGAGATCAGTTCTCCGCCATTTTTCAGACTTTTTACTTCGCCATCTGTTGAGGTAAATAATACGGGCTGGACTGACCTTTGGAAATCAAGCTGCTCTAGGCGATGATTCCCCTCTCCTGCTCGTTGGTATAGGATAGCGATAGTAGAGATAACGGCGATTAAGCACGCCGCCGCTACCGCGGCATAGCGAATGCGTATGCTTTTTTTACGTTTGTTGTAACGCGATCGGATTGAATTGTATGCGCTATCCGGATCTACAGATCTGTATGTTTCCTGCATAAGCTGCGTTTTGTACAACCGTATAAACGTAGCCATATATTGTCTATTTTCCTCATTATGCTCGACCCAAGCGTACAGTTCAGCATATTCATCTTTCGACAATGTGTTTGCTCTGTACTTGTGGAACAAGGTCACTATTTTTTCATCCATTTCAGGTTTTTTTATTGGATTGTTAACTGAAGGACGAAAGGATGTGGAAAATGGGTGACACGAAAATCAATAAAAAAGAAAAAAAGTTAAAATATTAATGTTGTTCTTTCGCAAATATTTCATCGCACGGGAAAGGTGGGTCTTTACGGTGTTCACAGAAATACCCATTTCTTCGGCCACTACCTTGTATTTTTTATTATCGACGACGATGGCAAGCAATACCCGGCGTTCCTGCGCGGGGAGACGATTGAGAAGATCGTGCAAGGCTTGTTGCTTTACCTTTAGTTCGCGCTCGGATACCTCCTCTTCTGCAAGATAGGCGGCTTCTTCCAGATCGGTAAACAGCTGTGTTCTATTTTTTCGGACATAGTCTATGGAAGCATTGCGCACAGCTCTAAAAATATAGCCACGAAGACTTTCTGTGGAGAGACGGTATTTCTTGTCTTCCCAAAACCGAAGCAATACATCCTGCACCAAGTCTTCGGAAACTTCAATGGCGTCGGTATACTGTACCGAGAACGCACATAATTGGGAATAGCACTTGTCTACAATCTCCTTAAAGATTTCCTCATCTTTATATAAAGTCCTATTCATCTTTAACCAAAGAAACTCAAGTTAACTGTCCGTAATTTTAAAAGGCTCTCAAGCCTTCAAATATACAAGTTGAAACCATAAAACGAAAAAAAGAGCATCGAACACGTATAAAAAAGAGCATCGAATACGTATCGTACGAATCCCCGTCGAGATTGTACTATTTTGGTTTTGAACAAGCGAACATCGCTATTTTAAATTTTGCGCTTTAGTTGGTTGCCAAGATTTATTGTGCATATCATTCTATTTGGACATTTGGTTTCGATTGGACAATGATTGAAGCATTAAAAATGGCTTCGAGAAAGATTAAAAGTAAAGTTGAGGCATACAGCTCTCAGCAGGGCGGTACCACAGAAAGGTTTGAATTATCGGAAATAGCTATGGTCGTCCAGTTTAGTATGGCTAATTCGATTACTTCGTTTAAAAACCAGAGCTAAGATGAGTGTTCTTTTGCAACGTATTGTATAAAAATTTCATACTGCATGGCAATCCAAACTTCCTATTTTATCGTAAATGATCATATAAAACTTTTAAATCACATGTAAAAAATAAAGATCATGAAAATTAAATCAATCTTATGGGCAGCTGCCACTGCAGCAACATTATTGGGAAGCACTTACATGAGCCAAGCTCAAACAAAGGAAAAAACTGTTATGGTGGGTGGTGCACCGATGTATCCTTCCAAAAACATTATTGAGAATGCAGTCAATTCTAAAGATCATACGACTTTAGTTGCTGCAGTAAAAGCTGCTGGGCTTGTGGAAACCTTACAGGGGCCTGGTCCTTTTACGGTTTTGGCTCCTACCAATGACGCTTTTGCTAAAGTACCCAAAGAGGCTCTAAATAATTTAATGAAGCCAGAAAACAGGGCTCAATTAACTTCAATATTGACTTATCACGTGATTCCTGGGAAATGGAGCGCTCCGCAAATCGTTCAAGCAATTAAGGATGGCAAAGGAACCTATTTAACCAAATCAGTGCAAGGTGGCGACCTTACTTTTTGGATGAAAGGGAAAGACGTTTATGTAAAAGACGCAAAAGGTAATAGCGCAAAAGTAACGGTTGCTGACGTCAATCAATCGAATGGGGTAATCCATGTGATAGATGCTGTATTGATGCCTTAAATAGGATGTGCACAGTAGTGTAGCGTAAACGAAGAGGAGGAGCAACGGTATCATTGTTCTTTCTTTTCGTTTACATCATTCGATGTTTACAATTTAGTTAAGTTATTAGCGCTATTAATCGTGATTAGAATACCAGTATATATTTTGAAGACTATGTGTACTGACTTTTGAAAATTGCAGTTCTGTTTGTGCTGATTTCAGAAATTTCTTCAGATTTCTGCTTTTAATTTCATCATACCTGTTTTTATATTCGACATCGTTTAAATAAATATCTTTCCCATTTGTCACGCAGAACCTAAAATATATCTTTGAAGTTTTTAAGGCAGGTGATTCGGTTTCATAGTTGTAAGCATAAAATCCGTAAATATTATTTTTTAAGTACTTCTGCGGAGATGCATTTCCTTTTTGTACATATATAAAATCTCCTTCGAACCAAATTGTCATACATACGGATAGCGCCTTTAAAATAAAAAAGCATGTACCCAAATAGATAAGCATGAAAAACATCATGATCGTAAGATGGAATATTGCCTTAAAAAATATATAGTATAATAAACTATAACATACCAAACATGGAATAATAATGAAAAGGCTCCAACTTGTGGGATAAGGTAAAACCTGTTTGAACGTAAATACATTACTTTTAGCCATCACTAAAGATACAATATATTTTTTTTCCATTCATCTGCATCTATATACAACCTATTTTTCAGAAAAATAAACATCATAATAATCATTAGCTTACTTCATAAAAGCGGATTATCCAAAGATCCATTTTGATGCCCGGGGAATCATTTTATAAAAACAAGCGACAAAGCCCCAGGAGATCAAGAAAACAATAGCTGCAGTGACAGGGATCTTTAACGATATCGGAATCGCAAGTATGTTAGCCAGCCAATAACCAAAACCTACAACAAAATAATGTATCAGATAAATTCCAAAACCGCATTTTGTAATATTTGAAAACACCTCTCTCCATTTAGATGATTTCACCTTAAACGTTCGAACAAACAAAAAAATGGCTAATGTCATCATTAATACCTGTGGCGAACAATATAAGAAAAACAGTTCGATCTGTTCCTCACTGGAGTTCGGATTGGCTACCATCCATTTAAAACCACTAAATGTGATTCCATACCCAATACCAAATAAGGGTATACTAACTAAAAGCGTTTTGCGAAAGGACCATACTTTGAAACGATGTGTCAATATATACCCAAGCAGTAAATACCCATTAAATCCAGCAAAATAATAAAATGTACCAAAACTATTCCAAGCACTAAGACCAAATAGTTCCTTCGAATAAAATGAGTAGGCATACGGCAAAAAAAGCGTGCATAACCAAATTACAAAAAAGACTTTTCGCTGCCCTGGCGTTGACTTCTCTACCCACGCAGAGAAGAAGGGCATATAAAGGTAGAGGCCTATCAGCATATAGATATACCACATAGGTACGGTGTAAACATTGAACTTAATCGGAATTAAGGAAATTTGAACGAGCGCACTCTTAAAAGTTTGGGCGGCGTCTTTCGGCGCATAGGCAAATACTTCTGATATGATCGTCGAGGGAAGACCGAGTACACCCGTAATCCAAGGAAAGAGGTTATACAATACAGACCACAATAAAAAAGGAACAGCGATCCGCAGAAGACGCTTTCTATAAAATTCGCCAATGTTCATTTTGACTGGAAGCAACAACAGCCCAGTAATCATAACAAAGATAGGCACACAGGCACGGAGCAGTGAGCCGTATATAGCTCCCCAATAGTTAAAATCCGGGTTTGATCGCGCTTCGGGCGACACATTAAACGGATCGGAACAGTGAATGGCAATCACCATGATTATAGCGATAAAACGCAATAGATCAACCCAGACAATTCTTTGCTGATCAAAATTAGAAAAAGAGGTTTGCATGCTCAACGTAATTTGGTTAAGATGCAAAAGTAGACAATCTGATTTTGAACAATTTTTAAGTAGTTAAAGAAATTGATGCTATTTACGCAAAGCGCAAAGTGTTACATGCGATATGCCGAGATTGGAAGCTATATAGCCTAGATTTACCCTTTGGATTAATTTAGCGTGATTTGCCATAAAATCTTCGTATCGTTTTTCGGCCGACAGATAAAATCGGTTGATTAACCTACGCTCCATCTCCACAAAGGCTCTTTGATGCACATACCGCATCCAGTTAGCAATATCAATATGACTACGACAGAGCACTTCCAATTGATCAATTGGCATAAAATATAACAACGAATCCTCGAGAACCTGAACTGTTTCACTCTCATAACCGGGCACAGGTCCGTGAAAACTATTTGTTGAATAAAGTAGATCCCCTTCTTTGCTAAACCAAGATGTAACTTCTTTTCCATCGCGTACTGTGTATGCCCGAGAAATTCCGTTCTCAACAAAATAAATATTTCTATCAATTCTATCTGGCTTTATCAGTATGGTCTTTTTTGACACACTCAGTTCTTTTAAACCGCTAAGCAATATTGCTAAAGACTCATCTCTTATGTCAAAATGCTTACGTATAGATGCGATGATATTATCCATGGAAGGCTATTTTCAATTCTTGGTAAACGACAAAGCTAAGGAAAAGCAATCTATAAAACCTTTTAAACTTTTGCACCTATAGTTTAAAGAATAAGGGCATATCGCCAGATTAAAATCCAGATAATTTATCAACTTTCCGAAAACCTCGCTGCGAATGGATCGCTGTTATTATAAAAAACTATGGTTTTATTTCCTTGTACATAGGCTGGAACTCTCGATGCCATTTCTCCAATTTATTATTCTTAAACCGAAACAAATAGAATTCATCATCAAAAGGAATATTTCTATAGGAAATCACTTCTATGGTATCCTTATTGCTAACTTCTTTTTGCGAAATTGAATAGGACGACCCCAGAATAGTAACAACCTGCGATTTAGACATCCCCAGTTCAAGTTGCTCCATCTTCGATTTCCTCATTGTGGCAATTCGGGTACCTGAACAAGCAGATAAAAATATCGTTAAAAGAGTTAAAATGGTTATAAAATTTCTATTCATATTTCTAATATAAGAAATAAAATCGCTAGATTAACGGTTAAATACCTGAATATTATGACCATATCCTTCCAAAGCGTATAATATGAAAATAAAACTCCAATAGAAAAAATGAATCTATATATTATCACAGGTGGGCCTGGTGTTGGCAAAACAACATTGGTTGACTTTCTTAATAAAAAGGGCTTTTCAATTGTTCCTGAATCTGCTCGAGCCATCATTAAAGATCAAGTGAATAAAAATGGTGATGGCGTTCCTTGGAAAAACAAATACGTATATGCACAACTGATGTTTAAGGAATCGCTAGAGGCTTATCATCAAATTTTCAATGTTAGTTGCAATAAAACGGTCTTTTTTGATCGTGGACTGGTGGATACATTATGCTACATGAAAATGGAAAATATACCTGTAACTGATGACCAAATTAAAACTGTAAAGGATACGATTTATAACAGAAAGGTTTTCATATTACCGCCATGGGCTGAAATTTATGAAACTGATATGGAGCGAAAGCAAAGCTGGGAAGAAGCAGCTCATACTTATTGCAAAATGAAAGATACTTATATCGATCTGGGATATGATGTAATCACAGTTCCAACTGGTCCTGTTGAGAGCAGATATAATTTTGTTTTAAATCACATATAACTTATGTTAGGATGCTCTTGATGAACTAATTTACCAATAAAGCGTCACCTCATGTGGAAAAAATAGTATTACCACTGCAGATTCCAAAAGATCAGCTTTCAACTTTTTGGTCTTTAGCTTTGAAATTCGCAAAGTTCCTATTTTAGCTGATCGTAAAATGGCGGTAATGAATAAAAAAGGGGCCATCAAAATAGATGTGCCCCGATAAACTATAAACATTGAATATTTTTTTATTTGGATCAATATCCAAATATTTCATCAAGAGTTAATTTTTTAACATTTCCCAACCCAGACATCAGGCCTTCATTTAGGTCCTTTTCATCGCCTACAATGCAATAGATATACGGTTTATGACTGATATTATCGTTATGGAATGCTTTTAGATCTGAAAATGTCAGCTGAGGAAGCTTCTCAAAAATTATCTTTCTAGCATCTTCTGTAAGTCCACGACGTTGTGCGGCCAAATAGCTGGAAAGAATGCCTGCGCCAGTAATCCGTTCACTTGCCAACGACTTTAGTAAATTGGTGCGAATTGATTCTAGTCCTACCTTTGATTCTGGAAGCTCATTCAAAAGCTCATTCATACCGCTAACGGCATCTTTAAACTTATCAGATTGTGTTCCTATATACGCGCCTACCATACCGTGATTTTGCTTCTTTTGAGGCTGTCCATAGTAAGCATAAGTGGTATAGGCCAAAGCTTTGGATTCACGCAGCGTTTGAAAAACAATACTTCCCATGCCGCCTCCAAAATAACCGTTAAAGAAAGCCACTGTAGGTATTTGGTTTTTATCAAATAATCCGGAATTACGAACCCAGAAAACTTCTGCCTGCTTCATCGCATACTGGGCAAACAAGACTTTATTTTCGTTTGTAGGCTTTTCCTCAAATTTCATACCTTTCTCAATCGCTGAATAAGGTAAATCATGTTGTTTTAAAGGTTTCAGATTTTTCACTAAATCAGTCACCTCTTGGGGGCCATAATATAGGATGCGATGTTTGGCATTTGCTAGATGATGTAACACAGCTACGAGTTCAGATGCCTTCAATCCGTCAAGCTCCTGATCGGTGTAGGTGTAATTAAATGGATTTTTGGCGCCATAACGTGCATACGCTTTTAATCCTTCCATGATGGATGCCTTATTCTCCTTGGCATTAGCCCGCGACTTTTTGACGCGTTCAATATATGCTTTGAACGCCCCCTCGTCTACCACGCAATGGTGCATAAGATCGTGCAACAGGGCAATGGATGCTGCGAAATTACTATTCATCCCTGAAACAGAAACGCTACTTTCTTCATTTCCCGAAGAGACCGAAAAGTCTGATGCCAATTTGTAGAATGCCTTGCTAAAGTCTTCGCTACTCTTATCTTTGGTACCCAAAAACTCCAAATATCCCACCGCAAGGCCTAATAATTTATTATCCCAGCTTCCAAAATCAAAATGATAGGTAAGGCTAAACAACTCATTATTTTTATTTTGAACGGCCAACACATCGATATCTTTCAATTTTGCTGTTGACATATCTTTTGCAAAATCAATCCATTTAGGTTTGATATCCTGCTCAGGCATCGCGTTGATCTGCTTCAAAAAGGCGGATTCAATATTTCGGTTAACAGTAATCGGCGTAATAGTCGGTTTCAATACTTTATCCACCTTGTCATCCTGTCCTTTTTGTTTATAGACAGCAACATAGTTCGCATCAGAAAGATACTTATTGGCAAAACGTACGATATCTTCTTTAGTAATTTTTGATAATCGATCGGTATAACCCAATTCTTTTGCCCAATCAATCTCCGATGTGAAGCCTGACATGAGCTGCTCCGCAGTGCTACTATAGTTATCGAATAACTTGATCTGCGCTTTCTTTTCATTATTAACGATTGAGGTCAGCAAGTCATCTGAAAACTGCCCTTTTCGCAATTTATCAAGCTCGCTCAGCAATAAGTTTTTGACATCATCCAGACTTTGTCCGGCACCGGGGTTCCCCTGAAGTATCAACATCGAATAATCTTTCAATACGTAGGGAAATGCACCTGCACCCAATAATTTCTGTGATTTAACTAGATTTAGGTCAATCAATCCCGCGGATCCATTGGTCAGCACATTTGCCATAAGATTCAGCATTTGCGCATCAGGATCAGCCGCCCCTGGAAAACGAAATCCCATCAGCAGATATTCCGCTGTAGGTCCCATGACAGTTCTAGTAACGGGACTCGTAATCGCTTGTTCCTTTTCAAAAGTGTAGGCTGGAACAGCTTTAGGTTTCATTGTGGAAAACGACTTGTCAATACGTTGAATAACATCGTTGGGATTGAAATCACCCGACATAATCACGCCCATATTATTGGGCACATAATAGGTCGTGTAATATTCCCGTATTGCCTTTAGCGAAGGGTTTTTAAGGTGTTCTACAGAGCCCAATACCGTTTGTTTTCCATAATTATTTTTCGGAAACATGGCCGCAAAAATAGTTTCTATAGCTTTTCTATTGTCGTTATCCAGACTGATATTTTTCTCTTCATAGACGGATTCCAGCTCGGTATGGAATAAACGCAGTATGGGATTTCTGAAGCGTTCGGCCTGAACCGTTAAATATTTGTCGAGCACATTATTGGGAATGTCTTCCACATAGACGGTCTGTTCAAAAGATGTAAATGCATTGGTTCCCTTGGAGCCCATACTACTCATCAGCTTGTCGTACTCATTCGGAATCGCATACTTAGCTGCTTCACCGGATA
This sequence comes from Sphingobacterium sp. UBA1498, assembly GCF_002325125.1. Classification (NCBI taxonomy): domain Bacteria; kingdom Pseudomonadati; phylum Bacteroidota; class Sphingobacteriia; order Sphingobacteriales; family Sphingobacteriaceae; genus Sphingobacterium; species Sphingobacterium sp. UBA1498. Next base: position 140,927 of record NZ_DCRG01000032.1, on the reverse strand, counting down.
CGCGATCAATTTCTTTATAGATCGCCGCCCGCTCATTAGCATCCGTTGTACGATTATATTTCTCATACAGATTGTCAACCTGATCCAACAATGGTTTTTCTTTCGACCAATCGAGACTACCAAATTTGTCGGTACCCTTAAAAAGCATATGTTCAAGATAATGCGCCAATCCGGTATGGTCTTTAGGATCTGTTTTACTTCCAGCCTTGGTCGCGATGTATGCTTGAATACGAGGCTGTTTGTTATTCGGGCTGAGGATGACAGTGAGACCGTTTTTAAGTTTGTAGAAACGGGTACGAACGGGATCGTTGGTCACATACTTATAGGCATATCCACCTTCAGTGGAATCTTTCCATACATATTTACCTACCTGGGCCTGGATGCCGGTCGTAATGAACAATAGCGAAATAAAGGCTATTGTTTTAAATTTTCTATTCATAATTGGACGTGATTTTTTAATTGACAACTTAAGGCAACTATCTATACAAGATTATTTACAGCAATAATCGAAATTAACAAGCTCAAACACAATAGTGAGTTAATAAATCAAGAAAAAGGATTGAAAAATTCAAAAAAAACAAGAATAAATTCGAAAAAAACTTCAATTACCAGCATCTCCATTCATTTTTTTCTGTTTGAAAATCACGACTTAAGGTATTATTTTAAAGATTTGAATATAACCATCCTTAAGCAATGAACCTCAAGTGACTAGAAGGATGCTACATATCTCGCTTAACTACATCGTATCAGGTTGCAATCATCACATCGGTTTGGCTTAAACAAAAATATTCTTTAGATTGTTCGAAATGTAGAGCACATCTTCAAGAGATTGCTTCTTTTCCATTGTTTAAAATACAATTCATTACCGAGCTACCACTGGATAAGCACTGCATATCATCTTAAATATAGGCTTGTTGGATTATACAATAGCGTATAATAAAAATTCTTTTTAGCAGACTACACTTAAGTGTAGCTAATCTTCGTGTAAACTGCAATATTTTTGAACGAAATAGTATTAATATCGTTTAAGATGCAAAAAAACATGAGTATTCACCAAGATCCATTATAATTATAACCACTTTATCAGTCTGCACGCCAATATAACAATGTCATTGCAGATTTTCGGCCCTGAGCTGCCGAACGCTAATCAACTATATTCATCTAAAATCACTTATATATGAACTGTAAAAACTGCGGAACTACCATTGCTTCAAAATTTTGCCCAGACTGCGGACAGCCAGCGGTTCTCAAAAGAATAGACGCACATTACATTACTCATGAAATTGAGCATGTACTTCATTTTGAAAGGGGTATATTATATACGATCAAAGAACTTATTATCACTCCCGGCCAAAATGTAAAAAAATACATTTCGGAAAATCGAAGTCGGCTAGTCAAACCGATTATATTCATTATTGTGACTTCGTTGATATACTCCATTATCACGCACTTCTTCCATCTTGAAGACAAATATGTCCATTACAACGAAGCTAAGCCATCCACTACAGGAGTACTGTTTGCGTGGGTACAGGGGCATTATGGTTATGCAAACCTCATTATGGGTGTATTTATTGCGGCATGGATTCAGCTATTTTTTAAAAAGTATAATTATAACTTTTTTGAAATATTAATCTTACTATGCTTTGTCATGGGAATGGGCATGCTCATTTATGCCGTATTTTCCATTTTGCAAGGTGTCACTCATATGCGTATAGCTAATGTTGGCGGCATTGTAGGGATCGTATATTGCTCTTGGGCAATAGGACAATTCTTCGACGCTAAAAAGGCAGGAAATTACTTTAAAGCACTGGCTGCATATGTTTTAGGATTAATCACATTTTCAGTAATGGTCCTTCTACTGGGTCTAACCATTGATTACATGATCGGTTAAACTGAGGTATAACTATTGTGACAACTATTGGCGGGTGGGTTATTGTTAACAAAGGGTTAGCTTACACTCCGTGGCTTACCTTAATATTTGATTTACTTGCTTATTTAATGGTATTATTCAGCGGATATTTGGAGAAAAAGGTGGCTAAAAAGTAGGTGTAAAAAAACTTTGGTGTAGCGTATGTTTTCAGTTTGTCCGTTTAGATAGTAACGGACAAACTGGACAGCACCCAATCAAAACGTTGCTGTTTAGCCACTAAGTATACAAATGAGGTAAATATGTCTATGTCGGCGTTAACATAGGTAAATGACGATAGTAAGCTTGACTAATACCCTAGCTGCGCTAAACGTCCATACATTTCCACAAAAGCGCATTGATCCAATAGCCACTTAGACGTCTGCTTCTTCTCTAAAGTCCAATCAACGTCAAACAGTCCGTATTGATCCCTCATTTTGTACCAAGCCCTGTCAAGGTTTTTAGCAAAAATGTCAAGATAGGTTCTATTTCCATCCTGCTCAAATAAACTAACATACCCTCGCATCATTACGGCATGGAACCATAAATTACTGTTCTTTAAAATTGGAAAATCGCTTTCCTCCGTAGTGCGAAAAAAATAGGCTAAACATGCTTTCGCCAGCACTTGGGCGTCTTGAAGATATTTTTTTTCCTTCGTCAGCTTATAAAGCAATGCTGCAACCTGCAACATTTGCCCTGAATTATAGGAATACTTGGCTTTACCTATATTTCCATTGAGCTGAATATTATCCCAATACAGGTTATCCATTGGATCTTGCAGTGCTGCTTTCGTCCACGCATACAAACGCCTTCCCTCATTCAAGTATTCCTTGTCTTTCGTTGCTTCAAAGAGTTTAAGTGCGAATACTGCTGCAGGAGCGTTCGAACAGGTGTTTTTAGACTCTTTCTTCTGCTCGCACCAATAGATTCCACCGCCAAGCTTTTCATCTTCACCACTTTTCACAAAAGTCCAGATCTCTTCTGCATGCTTTAAGTAATCAATCTTTTTTGTCTGCACATAGCTATCGGTAAAATCGATTCCGAGCCAAACGTTGTCATCATAAAACCGGTCTGATGCTGGAGCAGAATTGATATAGGACGCATAACCAACAGGCTCCCTGGAATGATCCCTATATTCCATTAATCCCGGCAGCACGCGCTGGTCCAGGATCTTTTGATAAAGAGCTTTGTTCTTCGGGAGCTCCATCAATGTATTTACAGCGGAAAAGCTTCCCGAGAATGGCCATAGGTAGGCATATTTCTTTTGCCCGGCTGCCTGTTCGGGATTATCAAGATAGTCTGCTTTAAAGCTTTCGTCAAAAGGAAATTTCTCTGTTAACAGCTGGTTGTTGGCATTTCCATATTTAGCATAAATAACAGTTAAAGTCTCTTGGGCTCTTTCAGCAGACTGTCCTTTGCTGCGCTGTGCATTGCTGGTAAGATAGCATAAGCCTGACAGTAATACAGTGGTCGTTATTTTAGTAATTTGTTTCATCTGCATATAATTCTTTAAGAAGCCCTCGGAACCTGTTGGATCACGAAGGCTTCTTTGTATTCGTTCAATTATTTTAATTTATTTTGATAGCTTGCTAATCCTTCAAAGAGCATGGCTGCACTTGCATAGGCCGTAATTTCACTGTTGCCAATAGGTGGCTGCGCCCAGGATGGCCCAAAGAACAACGTCGGTAGACTTGTTCCCTTAGTCCAGGCAATTTTACCATTATTGACCAAAAACTTCTCAAACTTACTGCGGTAGGCTGCATCAATTCCTTCCTGATTTAAATAGTCTACGAAATATCGTATAAATATTCCCTTAAACAATGCGCCGTCGCCATTTCCCTCGTCGCGCAAGATATTATTCCCGCCATCGATACAACGTGTGATCGTGTAATAACTAATTTTTTGCGCATCAACTAGATAAAGCTGGTCATTCGTGATCTTAAAAAGCTCAACCGCGCTACCAAGGAACGTTCCCTGATTATACGTAAGGGTCGTCATATCCACATTACCAGTCTGACCATTAATATTATCATAAACAGCACCTGTTGACGGATTGTACAAGGTTGCCTTTTGCCATTCGTAGATTTTCTTGGCCCAGGTCTGGTAGTTTTCATCTTTTGTCAAACGATATAATCTAGCTGCCAGAATGCTAGCTGGCCCATTCGAGCAAGCATTTTTGCTATAGCGCATATCTTTCTTCCAAGCCAATCCGCCGCCTGCATATTGCTCATCCCATGCACCGGTAATATCTTTCCATAAAAGTAATACCGTATCGAGGTATTTTTGATCCTTGGTAATTTCATATAGGCGCAATATGGTCAGTGCATTCCATTCCATATCATCATAGAATACGTTATAATAGGTATTGCCATTTTTGATCTTCACACCTTCAAACCATTTGCTGAAATAGGCACTATACTTGGCATCTTTCGTCCGTAGATAAGCATCGATAACAACATCCATGGCATGTGCATTGGGCCAATATTGAAATCCCAGATCGGATTGATTGATCGCATTGTTAAAATACCCGGACTCATTCCAGAACCCGGCGATCATCTTATCGGAAACCTGTGTTGCAATAGCTGTCCAGCTTTCGTCTACGGAGTCTTCATACGGGTAGCTGTCCTCAATCTTGGTGCATCCAAAGAGTAGAAACACTATGGATGACAGTATAATCATTTTATTCATCGGGTCTCCTCCTTTAATTTGGTACTACAGTATGCGTATAGTCTTTGTCGCCTTGTAAAATCATCGATATTTTTGTTGGATGGCCGTCTACTGCATCTACAAATTTCCATTTATCATCCCATTGCGAAAGATTGGGCAATATGCGAACGAAATAATAAGAAGGAGCTGATGAACTATTTGGAGGACTGTCCGTTCCATTCTGAGTTCCCAGCTGTAAGGTTTCAGCCTTTCCGGCCTTGACGGTTTCCATTTGGAACTTATAACGTTGGTCGCGGCCCCAACTTTCTTGTTTAAAATTGATGATACCCGTTGCAGCCCAAATTCCCTTACCTTGATAAGGTAGATCCAACACTACAGCTCCGGATGGCGAGAAATAAACGCCCATGTTTTTGATCTCTGTGTAGGTAACTGCTGCAACATTGAAATCTATTCGAATACGATATACTGCGGTCTTAGCAATGCTGTTACTTCCGGTTTCACCTTCTTTTATTTTGGTTTGATCTTCCGAATAGAAAACACGTCCCTCAGCAGACTTGCGATCCGTAAAAATATATTTTTTACCGGCTTCCAATTTTGTAAAGATCTCATATTCACCGTTCCCTACCAATTTAAAAGGTAAAGATGAAGCAACATCCGTCCCAGCCTCAGTTGCCTCTCCAGTGATAAATAATTCATCGGGGATTTCCGCAAAGCCTTCCAGTGTTTTGATGTTCAATACCTTCTTAGCTTTGCTCAACACTCGTTTCATTCCACGGATCGCATACACAGACCAGATTACATCGCCGCTCTCACCAGGGTTGATCCCCGCTTTCGTTGCTACCTGATTCAATATTTTGTGACTGATATTGGCGCCGTTTGAGTTTCCATTATTATCCGACGTAACTGTGTAAAGAGGTTTGCTAAAATCGCCGCCGGACTTGTCAAAGACAACTTCATATTGAGCTGCCCCACCGTCGGCTACCAAGGCCGACTCCCATTCAAAATACAGCGCTGCGGAGCTGGAACTTAATAATTTGACAGCTTTTCCATCTGCAGGGGCATATAGGTTCTCAACAGCAGACACCTCTGCGTCAGCGTATCTCATATCGTCTTTTTTACAGGAGACGATGCTCGCAGCCAATGCGACCATTGCTATAACTTTAAAATACCATTTCATGTCTTTATCATTAATTTATGGTTCGAAACGTACATTTTTTTAATGCGCCGTTTGCGCTAGTTTTTTAATTAATTTAGTTTGAGTAGCCCTGATTGTTAGGCAATAAATTTTTATTTAGATCGATCTGGGTTCGTGGTATCGACCAGAGATAGTCTCTACTTTCATCAAATCGACGGATATCCAGTTTGATATTACTATTGTTACCACCATATTTAGCGCCCAATACCTGGCCGTCCAAATAAGTTTTACCCGCCTTCCAGCGCATGATATCATAGTAACGCAATCCCTCAAGTGCGAGCTCGCTTCTCCGCTCATTTCGGACAATTGTTTTTAGGTCCCCGGTCGTCGGGAAGTCCAGCGCTTTTGATGCTTCAAAACCTGCCCGCTGACGAATAGGTCTGATCGTCATGTCCCATACAGCGGCATTCAGTTGTCCCAGTGCTTCTTTTGCTTCTGCATACATCAATAAGATATCGGCGTACCTGAACATGATGATGTTCAATCCGGCATCGTATTTTACCGTTGCTGTTACATCGTAGTATTTCTTTACGTAATAACCTGTCGCGGAAGCGTTGGCACTGGCACCCTGATATTCGTCGAGCCGTTCCTTATCGGTTGTACCCGAGCCGGGTTTGATAAAAATCTTGCGTGTTGTACCGTCAAAATCTGTCCATTGTCCGCCATGGAAAACGATGGTTGCAGCCATGCGTGGATCGCGGTTGACATAGGGATTACTGTCGTTATATTGCGGATCCGTAGCAATGGTATTTCCGCCCAGTGTCAAATAATTATCAACCAGACTTTGTAATGGTGCATATCCGTTTAAACGTGCCTGTGCAGAGATCGGTGCTGCATCATATAACTTATTCCAGGTTTTTAAAAGAGGTACATATGCATAATCCAGAATAACCTCTGCATTATATTCATTGGCTGCAGTAAACAACTCGGGATAACTGCGGAATAATGAATAAGTTCCAAATTCCGTTTGTTTTTTCATCAGATTTTCACAGTACTCCACTACTTTATTCCAGTTGCTTTCATACAGGTAGGCCCGGGCTTGAAAGGCTGAAGCGGCGCCCTTGGTAATCCGGCCGCGGTCGTCTGCCGGTAAAGCATCTTTGTTCGGTAGATCGGCCATGCATTGATCCAACTCCTGATGGATAAATGCCATAATAGTCGCTTTTTCTGTCCGTGGTAGAGCCTTGGACTCTTCCAGTGAGATATCTTTCGTGAAGAAAGGCACAGCGCCATAGAAATTAACAAGTCTAAAATAGAGAAATGCACGTATAAAGCGCACCTCGGCAGTACGGCGTTTTTTGAGTGCCGGGTCCATTCCGGGTACACGCTCCACATTCTCTAGATAGACATGGCAGGTCTTAATACCGCCGTAGAGATCGGACCACTCTGCCCCAAAGCGGCCCAGTGTCGGATCGGCAGTTCCATTACGGATTGCACGCTGGTCTGTGTTTGAGCGCCCCTCAAAAATATTATCACTCAGGGCTTCATCATTCCACATACGATCTGCTGAATACAGCTGATTATAGGCCATATTGACAATTTTTTCGGCATTGTCTGCGTAGTCCCAAAAATTTTCATCGGTAAAGCGGTCTGTTGGCAGCGTATCCAACTTATTACAGGATGTTAATTGGAGAATTGCCATTAAACTCAAGCCTCCTACAAGTATCTTATATAGTTTCATTACATAAAAGGTTAGAATTGAATATTTAATCCACCGCCATAGTATTTCAACGTCGGATAATTGCGGGCACTATTGGCCGAACCACCCATGTTAGAATCAAATTCGGAGGATTCGGGATCTATCCAGGAGTTTTTGCTCAAAGTCAGCAAGTTTTGGGCATTGATAAAAAAGCGAACGCGCTGCAGTCCCAATTTCGACACTACTTCTTTGGGTAAAGAATAACCTACCTGTATATTTTTCAATCGCGCGTATTTCCCGTTGAAAAGATAGAGATCAGAATCTTTCCCAAAATTGTTGGTCGATGCTGTTGATCCATTTGCAGTCAATCGTGGCCAGCGTCCATCAATATTAGTCGGTGTCCAGTAATCGAGTTGATGCTGATAAATGGTATATGAATAATTCTGATGAAATGGTTCGATCAATTCTCCGCGGATCATCATATCGCGCTTGCCTACCCCTTGCCAGAACATACTAAAATCAAAATCTTTATAGTTCAGGTTATAGGTCAGCCCAAATGTAAACCGGGGGAAACCATTGCCCAAAACAAAGCGGTCCCGTGCATCGATAATTCCATCGTTATTCCGATCCACATACTTTACATCGCCCGGGCGCAGATCTGCTGCAGTAATACCGCTCGGTAAGGCCGAAGTTTCAATATCCGTGATATTTTGAAAGAATCCGGCCATCTTGTACCCATAGTAGGAATTATAAGGTAGCCCAACACGCGTCAATTTAGTAATGTTATCGACTGTTGAAATACGGTCATCACCGGGCATCGCAATAATCTTATTGTGGCTATCGCCCATATTCGCATTGATCGTATGGTGGAAATCGCCAGTTGTAGCCCGGTAGCTGAGGTTTATTTCCCAGCCCTCATTGTTCATTTCACCTAAATTCTGATTCTTTAAGGAAGTTCCGAATGTGGAAGGTATTTGTGGCGACATCAAGATATCAACTGTACGCTTTTTAAAATAATCGAAACTGGCCGTTAATTTATCGTGGAAGAAAGTGGCGTCCAAGCCAATATTGAAATTATAAGTTTTCTCCCAGCGTAGATCCAGACTAGCATAATTAAATCCCGCAGCAGAAACAGGTTTGTTGTTAAATCCATAACTGTTCTGATAGGATTCATAGGTAAAATAATACGCGTAGTCGTCTACGGCCTGATTGCCAAGAACACCATAGGTAGATCTGATTTTTAGGCTACCGACATGTTGTTTATACCAATTCATAAATACTTCGTCGGATGCCCGCCATCCGAGGGATCCCGAAGGAAAGAAGCCCCAGCGATTAGCTTTCGAGAACTTAGAAGATCCATCGTAGCGAAAGCTAAATTCGGCAAAATACCTACTTGCAAAGTCGTATCCTGCACGGCCGAAGATCGAATTGATACTATTTTGCAGCGTCCCATTTGGTGTTACACGGGCACTCACAGGGTCAATAACTGTCCCTGTCGTAGGTGTGCCGAGGACCGGATCAGTAAATTTCATTTTCAGTTCGTTTTGTCGGCGTGTATAGGATTCGTTGGATGCCCCAAATAGACCTGATACATGATGACTGCCAAAATTTCGGTCATAATCCAGGAGCAGCTGAAAGTTCAGTAAGGAAGCTTTTTCGTTAAAATCTTCCGTATTACGGTCTGAATTGACGTAGACCTGAGCTTGGGTGGCATCCGGACTGGAATATAGTGGCACCTGGATTCTACGGATAGAACGGTGATCGGCATAGATGTCCGCTCCGAATATACCACGCAGTTTTAAACCTTCGAAGAGTTTTGCTTCGAGATTCAGGTTGATATTAAAATAGTCGTTATCGTTTTTGATATAGCCGCCTTCATTCAGTTCAGCCAAAGGATTTTGATCTGTCAGTGCATTGTTGACAAGATATTTTCCATTGTCAGCCTGCATGCGATAGTAGTAATAAGGCGGAAGTCTGGAAGCATTGATAATGGCACTTCCGGCCGTATTGCTCATGTTGTTGTTGCGTGTATAGGCTAAGATTGAGGTCAGTTTAAAACGGCCTATCTCTGTACTGAGGTTGCTCCGCAAATTGTACCGCTTAATGCCAAAGTCCTGTCCGACAAAGTTGCTGGGCTGATTGTAGAAGCCGCCTGAAAACAAATAGGAACTTTTATCGCCGCCCCCGGCCACACTGATATTATATTTTTGCTGGAAAGAGTTCTTCATGATTTCCGGCAAGTTCCACCGCTCGATATCCTGATGGGCATATAAGTCTGCGATAGCCGCTGGTGAAAACTGAGGATCCATTCCTGAGTTGGTCAGCGCAAGATTACGAAGGGTCGCATTTTCATATCCTGCAACCGGTGAAAATAAAATTTTGGGTTCTTGCACGCCCCACTGTGTGCCGACAGTCACTGCAGGCCGCTGATTTTGGCGTCCTCTTTTGGTGGTTACCAAAATAACGCCATTGGCAGACCTTGAACCGTATATCGCCGTAGAACCTGCGTCTTTCAATACCGACACCGTTTCGATATCATCCGGATTGATCTTATTGAGCGTTCCACCTTCTGTAATAATTCCATCGATCACCACCAGCGGTGCATTACTGTTTATGGTAGATATCCCACGAATATTGATATTCATCGAATTATCGTTGGGGTCCATGCTTTTCTGTTGGATGGTCAAGCTGGGCGAGGCTCCCTGAAGAGCTTGCGTTACATTGCCTACAGGTCGGTTTTCGAAAGTCTTCGCACTGATCTGATCAACGGCCCCGACAACACGCTGACGTGTCGTAGTACCATAGCCGATTACGATAACTTCTTCGAGCTGACTGTTGCTATTTTTCATGATTACATTGAGCTGCCCCGATCCATCGGTCCGCAGGGAAGACAGTTCCCCGGTCAATGCATCATAACCAACAGAGGAGAATATTAGGGTCGCTTTGGGCGAAAGGTTTGTGAGCGTAAACATACCATCACCATTGGTGGTAGTACCTATAGATTCATTTCCTTTGACCCGCACAGAGACATTTGCAAGAGGTTCGCCACGGTCATTGGTCACCCGTCCTTTTACAGGAACCTGATTTGGGGTCATCGTAAACGCCATCGGTGCGGACTTTATGGAAGCTTTTGGCTTATCATAAATGACCACAGTCTTATTATCCAACTGGTAAGACAATGGCTGATCTTTAAAAATCTGGTCCAATACATCCGACAATTGACGGTCCCTAACTTTTATGTCAACAGACTTCGCGTTTACCATCTGCCGTTCCGTGTACAGAAAATTATATCCCGTCTGGGATTTGAGTTCCCTAAATATTTTCTTAAGGCTCATGTTGGAGTATTCTAATGTTACCTTTTGTGCAAAGGTGGTAGCGCTAACCTGCATAAAAGTAACCAAGATAATTATGGTTGTCAATCGCATAATAAGCCATAGTTTACGGAATAGCCGATAGGCTATCTCCTTTTTTCTGATATAATTTTGATACATTTGTAAGGTTTATTTGCAGTGTATTCGAGTCGTCCAAAACAGAAACATACTGCAGATTGGATAGTTAAATTTAATTGTCCCTAACGGCAACCGAGTCCCTTCAGGATCTTGGTTGCTTTTTTATACCCCCACCTTTGTGGCTATTCGTTTTGTCGTTTTTTGTTCATCGGTTCGTTTATTTAGGTTATTGTGTAATTAATTATTTACAGGATCATTACGGAAGTACATGTATTTTTTTTCCGTCTATTCTGAAATGTACGGCACCCGTTTTTTCGAGCAGGCTTAAGACTTTTTGAACATCATCAAAACGCGATATTCCGCCACCAAATTTCTCGGTTGTTTTTTTACCCTGATAGATGACCTCGACATTATACCAGCGTGCAACCTTGCGCATCACGCTTTCGATATCATCTTCGTCAAACATAAATTCGTTGTTTGTCCAGGCAATAACCGGAGCTGTATCTATTGGATGGGATTTTAGCACCCCATGCGCTGTAAGGCTCGACTGCTCTCCCGGCGCTAATAGCAATTTTTGATTATGGGAACTGACCTGCACACGACCCTCAAGAAGAGTAGTCTGTACCGCCGATTCGTCGGCATAACTGTTTACATTGAAATGAGTACCGAGCACTTTGACCTGCTGGTCTGCTGCCTGAACAATAAAAGGCTGTTTGGCATCCTTCGCTACCTCAAAATAAGCTTCTCCGGTCAGTGTGACAGTTCTGTCTTTCTGATTAGCAAAACTAACGGGATAGCTGAGCGAAGAGGCCGCATTGAGCCATACCTGTGTACCATCAGGTAGTTTAATCCGATAGGTTTCTCCTTTGGTTGTCGATAAGGTATTATGTTCGCTATCGCCTTGCGTCTTACCGCTGACCTCGTAAATCAGTTGGCCATCCGTTGTTTTAGAGATTCTTATGCCCGATTGTTCCAAAAGCCGACCATTCTGTGCTTCATGTAGACGAATCTGCTTGCCGTTGGCCAGCGTTAAGGTGGCGGATTGTTTTCCAGGTGATATTGCACTTTGTATTGCTGGCGGACCAACATTGTTCGTTTCTACGTTAAAAAACCATTGACCGATAGCTAATAGTCCAATAATGGAGGCTGCGATTGCGCCAATACGTTTCCAGGGTCGCAGCGATCTTATTTCGGGTTTATTGATGTGGTGATGCAATTGATCCCATGTATTGTCCAATACAGCCAATATCGCTGGATCATCCAACAAATATTGATCGATGGGATCGTCCAAAACCTCTTGGATGATTTCTTGAAGTAGTATTTTATCTTTACCAGACTTTATATAGGACAAGAACTTGCGCGAATTTTCTTCACTAAGTTTTCCATGTATATACTGCCTTAGCGTATATCGAAGTGTTTCCTTTTCCACAATTGGTTACTCTCTTTTCAGCTAATACACTTCAGCAGCGTACATCATCTGCTCCGGTTTCATTTTTTTTTATTTTTTTTGAGGAAGAGAAAGATGATCAACATGATTACTGTTGGAGAAGTATAAATGAAACGAGAAGCCATGTAGATTTGTCCAAAATTCCATGTTTCTCCTTTATATACTTAGTGGCTTTTACAATATGGTCATTGATCGTCGACGTCGATATACTTAATAAAGTGCTTACTTCCGCGTAGGTCTTGCCCTCAATCTTACAAAGTTTATAAATCAGTCTACGTTGTGGTGGAAGCTGGTCTATGGTTACCGACAACCATTGCCGATATTGCTTTTCATAGAGTTGTTCTTCGACATGACTATACAATGCTGTATTTTGCAAGCTGAGATATGCTTGAACTTGCTTTTCAACGTTATTTCTTCGGATAAAATTGTAGACAGCATATTTGGCAATCTGAAACAGATACGATCGAAAAGACTGATCGGGATCAATCAATTCACGCTTATCCCACACTTTAATAAATACCTCTTGTAGTAATTCAGCAGCATCTTGTTCAGACTTGACCATCTTACGGATATTGAGATAAATACGTCCACTGTACTTTTTGTAAATTAGCTGAAAAGCTTGTTGGCAACCCGAACGTAGGGCGATCAACACAGCTTTCTCTTCAGCGTCGTCGTATTTTTGTGCATCCATGGTCACGTTTTACCCTTTCATCGATAGCAAATATTGCTAAACGTTTATTCTATTTGGTTATCTATTTCCAATCTTAAAATTTATGGTATAAACTAGTGAACGTTATAAACTAGTAAGCATCATAAATTAGTGAACGCCAAACAAGATAACTACGTGATGCCGGAATATTTCATCATATTGCCGTTCAACCTGTATCGTTTAACTTGTATAAGGACTATCGTAAGATGGTTATATGCAAATGTAGTAAAAACTAAAACGGTTTTGCACTCATTATTCTTTTTTTTTCCAAGTAACTCTTTCATCTTCTATCTATATTTTCGATTGCTGATCGGAAAATTAATTTTCTGAACAATAGTCCGAATTACGCTCAGCCCTCAATTCCGAATCGTTTGGAATGAAAAGGAGAATCGCTGCTGTACCATCGGAAATAGGAGCTAAACGGTAGCTTTTTAGACTGGAAAAAATGATAATGTCGATTAAAACAACTTAATTAACAAAAGAAGGAGTAGAAAACTATTGCGTTCTACTCCTTTTGGCCTTTCAAAAAGCGAAACTTTCGGCCGAAATTTAACGCTTCTTTAGCAACCTATTTTACAACAGAATACCGTTGTATTTATACGTCCTGCTATCGTATTTTTCTACTTCCACCAATAGTAATAGTTGTGATTGCCATCATATTCGAAACCACAACGTGGATATAGCTTATTCCCTATGTCGTTTGTTTTTTCCGTTTCAAGCATCAATCCGCAAGCTTCTGTTTCGCCACACCACTGTTTTGCTTGGTTTATCAATGCCACAGATAAGCCATGCCCTCGATAATCAGGATGTACAAACAAATCACTTAACAGATATTGCTTTGCAAGTTTAATGTAATGGTACAGTTTGTAAAGCTGTACAAAACCAACAGCTTTACCATTTGCATATACCACAAAAATAGTGGATTGATCGTGAATCATTCGTTCCCGCACAAACTCTCTACATTGCTGGTAGTCTTCGTTCTGGCGGTAAAAAATCCGGTAAAGGTTAAATAATTCTGCGGTTTCGTCTAATTCGTTGAGACCTACTTTTTTAATGTTAAACTCCATTTTTTATGAGTGTTGTTGATTATGCTAAAATAGATGATAATAAGATGAGCTTAGTGGTACAGTTTATCAAAAAACGGGTATGCCAGTACATAAGATTTGGTTACTGCTTTCGATTTTACATTCACCTTAATCGTATTGAATGGCCTATACCGAGCTTTACATGAATTACCCGTCTGTTTTGACGTCATTGTACTTTATTTGAAATCACATCTGAACCTGTAAAGCCCAGAAGCTCTGGTTGGTTCCCGGGCTTTTAAAAGACTTCCAATCTGTGATCGAAACTCCAAAGTTGATGTCATACATTTGCATTAGCCGGTAACAATGCTGAAAAGAGGTTGTACACCAGCAAGCTTTAACTTTGATAAACTTCGTTTTCCATAGCTGAAAGTATGCCAGCCAGTTCTGCTATTTCCATTTCATCGAGGGACTGAATAGGGCTTTTAAATCCACCGCCACCTACTTCAAGCAAATCCAGACCTGCCTTTATGGAGCGTGGTAAACCTTTGGCGACGATAAATTTCAGCAGCTCAATCTGCTGGTAGAAAACTGTTCTCGCCCGGCCCAGATCATTTTTCTCAATGGCGTCATAAAGTGCTATGTTGAGTTCAGGTATCAGATTAGGCGCAGCGGTACACCAACCTCGTGCACCTGCAGAAAAAGCGGCCAAAGCCAGCGGATTCGAACCATTGAAAAAAGCTACTTCTTCTCCCAATACCTTTCTCAAATAATGCATTCGCTGAATATCTCCAGTGCTTTCCTTAATCATCGTAACGTTTGGAATGTCCAGTAAACGTTTCAACAATGTAGGCGACATATCCACGCCGCCCGTAGCCGGATTGTTATATGCCATAATAGGGATAGAAATTTTGGACGCTACTTTGTCGTAGTGGTTTACAATTTCGTCATCGGTAAGTTTCCAATAGCTCATTGGAATAATCATTACGGCTGTTGCTCCTGCTTTTTCGGCAAACTTTGCATGATAAACGGTTCGCTCTGTTGTAAGGTTTGAAACCCCTACCAGTGTAGGCAATCTGCCTGCCACCTGTTGCATCGTCGCTTCGGTAATGGCTTCTTTTTCACCATCATTCAGATAAGGCATCACGCCAGTACTCCCCAAGGGAGCAATACCGTGTACACCAGCTGTCACTAATCGCTCTACCTGCTTTTTGAACAAGGGAATATCGATGTGCTCGTTGCTGTCAAAGGGTGTAATGGGATAGGCAATCACACCTTTAAATGGTACTGTGCTCATTATGTAAATTTCATTTTAAAGTTAAAAATCTCTTCCTTCTTCTTCACGGAGTGCTACTCCAAGGTTTTGAAGTTGTGGGGCATTTTCGCAGGCAATATACTTTGCTGGTTGGCTATCGTTTAGATTTTGGTGCTGGTGCCACGCCCACGATGGAATGTAAACAGCATCACCTGCTTCCCATTCCACAATTTCATCTTCAACTTTTGTCCACCCCTTACCTTCGAGCACATACAAAACGGTCTCATAGGTATGGCGATGTAGATGCGTTTTCTGTCCAGGCAATAATCCACCGATAGTCATACTTACATTTTTACTTGGCAGATCCACAAAGAATACCGGATGTTTTCTCTCCTCCGAAAATTGATGATGTACCCCAGCGTTCTCTACATTTTTGTGGATAACATGCGAAGGCTTTACATAGGTTGGCCGGGCAAATGTTTGATGAAAATCTTTTGAACTGAATTGTTTTTGCTCGTCATGAATAGATTTCTTTACTTCTGTAGCTGTTTCTAATTTTGCCATTACTGAAATATGATTTGTTTTTTGCACTATTGCATGACAAAAGTATTGTATCTTTGGACTGTATTAATGATGCAGTTTTTACAAAAATTGATAGTCCAGATGTTACGCGATTGGAAGTTTGAAATACAATTAGATGAGAAATTGGATAAGGCCATTTATCTACAAATTGCCGATGCTTTAATAAAAGATATCCATTCGGGACGAATAAATCCTGGGGATGCTTTACCCGGAAGCAGAAACTTGGCACAACTATTAAAAGTCAATAGAAATACGGTTGTAGAAGCGCTAAGTGTCCTGCTGATTGAAGGCTGGCTGGTTTCTAAGGAACGACAAGGGACATTTGTTGCTGATACATTGCCTAATTTTAAAGATGTACACAGTAGTGATGAACTAACCGCGACTATACAGCGTACTGCAAACCAGCATTATCATCTGCGGTTTGATGATGGGCATCCGGATACTAAAATTGCTCCTATTGGTGAGCTGGCTCGCGCTTATCGTCAAATTTTCAATCAAAAAGCCAAGTGGCAGATGATGGGCTATGGCAATGAATTTGGAGATTTTGAATTTCGTAAAACAATTGTTCAAATGCTCAATCATCAAAGGGGAATGCGGGTAAACGAACATCATATCTGCATCACAAGGGGAAGTCAAATGGCGATGTACCTCACTTCACAATGTCTTTTTACCAAAGGCGACTATGTGATGATAGAAAATCCTGGTTACAAACCCGCATGGGAAGCATTTGAACATGCAGGGGCCACGCTGCTGCCGGTTAATGTAGATCACAACGGCTTAATGATAGAAGAGGTCAGTCACTATCTGAAAACTTATAAAAAAATAAAGGCTATTTACGTAACCCCGCACCATCAATACCCAACGACTGCAACCCTGAGTTTAAAGAGAAGATTGGAATTAATACAGCTTTCCAACACCTATGGTTTTACTATTATTGAAGATGATTATGATAATGAGTTTCATTTCGGATACCGTCCGCTGTTGCCTTTGTCAAGTTTTACAGAACTAAAAAACTATGTATATATCGGTACGCTAAGCAAGGTAGTAGCGCCCGCATTGCGTATTGGCTATCTGGTAAGCAATAACGGTGACTTAATTAAAAATGCGGGCAGCCTGCGAAAAATAATTGATGTGCAGGGAGACGGTATTATGGAGCAGGCAGTGTTACAACTTATTAAAGATGGTACGATTAAACGTCATATCAAAAAGGCAAGCCATTATTACAAATCCAAGAGGGATTTTATGGCGGGGCTGTTAAACAAACATTTCGCCGACAAAGCGACATTTACTTTCCCCGAAGGTGGTTTAGCATTTTGGATAGTGCCCCATAAGGCCGTCGATTGGTCGTATGTCGCAGGAAAATTAGACAGCGTAGGAATTCAAATCATTCTACCAAATACCTATAGCTTCGATAAACCGGTAAAAGGCATCCGGTTAGGTTATGGATCTCTATCGGAAAAAGAATTAGAAGAAGGAATTATCGCATTGTCGAAGGTGCTATAGGCAGATAGTCTCAATTGTTAACAATTTAAACTAACTTTGCTTTAAAAAGATCTTTATTTCAGTCCCTTGTCCAGGTACACTGATTAAGTCTATCTTGCCACCCGCCTGTTTGACAATAGTATTGACCAGGTAGAGGCCCACTCCGGATCCATCAACCAATTTGGTAGCCCGCGTAAATTTCTCAAAAATTGTTTCCTTATCCTTAGCTCCCATACCGATCCCATTATCCTTAACAGATACAACGATATAGTCACCCGCTATGAATGATCTCACGAGAATTTCCGGAGGGCGTGTCTCTGGGGTATATTTCACCGCATTATTGATCAAATTATAGAGCACGCTGCGCAGCTTACGTCGTACAAAATAAAATTCCGAAACCGCTAAATCCTGATGAATAATCGCATCGGTCTCTATAAGCTGCTGTGCTAAACTTAAACGTACGTCCTCCAAAATATTAGGAAGATCTACCAATTCAGATGATGCCTGATACTTTTGCTTCTCCCACCGACTTTCGGTAAGATCGTGAATTATCTTTTTTATTTCTATCAAGCTTTTCTCATGATTTTGCATTAAAGGCAAGAATTTCTCGGAATTTCTATCCTTTACTTCCTTCATCAACCCAAATGTAAGATTGAGTACCAATAATGGATTTTTGATATCATGGGCTATCGTATCCAGCAGCAACTCATGTTCCAAAACCAGCCGTTCTTGTTCCTTAAGATCTCTCACCCTCGGAGTAATATCGACAAATGTTATAATCACACCGTTTGTCCGGTTCTCTTTACGAACATGATAAGGAAGTATATTCATCTGATACCACCTTAAATCTGTTGTCTGTATCTCTTTCTCCAGGATTTTACCGGTTGCCATAACAGTGTTTATATTATTGATAAAAGTCGGAAACCGAAAATTTCCCCTTATATTTTCAAGGGACATTCCTATGAACTCTGGCTTAAGATCAAACTGCTTCATCGCTGGCGGAGTAAACTTCCTTAAAATTAAGTCCGCATCCACAAATAATTGTGGGATGATGGTATTGCTAAAATAATTTTCCAGGTCTTCGTTGAGTTGAGTTAAGTCGTTAATTTTATTGTCTTTATTCATAGAAGCACATTATATTTTACCCATAAAAACAAGCTAATATAGATATTGTTTTGACTTATCTACCTATACAAAAGCTGATAAAAGTCCATTTAAACGTCTCAACAGCATTTAGTGAACAACATTTTACTCAGAAGCAGGCTAGGAAAATTTACTTTTTCATTTTTCCAATAGCTGCTATTTTTACTGGTTGTCCATACAGAGCTATATGGAGATTTCAATGAGTTTTTCAGCCCTTTACCAATTTTTAGACACTCTCGGTCTTATGGATAGTTGAACTGCGCCTTACCATAAACGTCATTCTGATATCGGATAACGCCACTTCGTCAATAATCTCAAAACCTTTTTTCCTATAAATTTTTACATTCAATGGATTAGCAGTTTCCAGATATACATCTCTTCCAGAATTTTCGGCCTCAGTCAAAACAGGATCTAATAATCCTTTAGCCAATCCTTTCCCCTGCCCCGAAGGCATTACACCGATACATGCCAAATATAGATATGGCTTTTGATTATCTATATGCGCATCCTTAAGTTTTAGCAGTTTAAGTGATCGAAAAACTGTCGAAGGTCCCATGTAGAGTAAGAACTTTAAGTTTCTAACTATTTGTGCAGCTGTTACACGCGTTTTGTTTTGAGATTGCCACAGTGCTACAGCATTTCTAGTCGGATCAATAAATATCTCACCGTTAGTGAATGTTTCTTCAACTATATAATTTGCCAGAAAATAAATCTTTTTTTCGAAGTTTCTTTTTCCAATCATCCACCTAAAGCAAGGATCGTTTACAAATGAACTACATATAACCTCTAACACGCGCGCAGCATCTGTCTTATTTGCTTTCTTATTTTTCATAAATACAAAAAACTGAAATTAAACGACCAATAAACATGACAATTGTCAATAAAATCAGTAGACAGCGGTACCCTATAATTCGCGTCTAAATTTTGCCTCGAATCCTGCTCAATGTTTCAACTTTAACTCCGATATAAGATGCTATATATCGGATACTCACGGTGGCAATTAATTGTGGATAATGACCCATCAAAAATTGATATCGCTCCATAGCTGTTGTATGCTGAATAAATCGCAAACGTTCATCTAAAAGAAGAGCGTAGGCAATAATTAGCTTTTTCTCCAACTCCAATAAAATTATATTGTCTTTTTTCAACTTATCAAAATCAGCTACAGAAATACGATAAACCGTCACTGGGCTAAGAGCCTTAATATAGTCGGTACTTTTGATTTTGAATACGGCTGTTCTAAAGTCAGCTACGATATCTCCAGGAAAGGTGAAGCTTGTAACAACTTCTTCCGTATCTCTTATATAATAGTTCACTAAGATTCCTGTCTCCACCACATAATAATACAAATTCCGCTGTCCGGGTGATAACAATAAGGTGTTCTTTGGAAATTTGACCAGCTCAACAAAATCAGCGATCTGATCATCTATGGCGGTCTTCAGATCTTTCAGTACGGAGGTTGCATAGTTATTGTAAAGCATCATATGTATATATAAATAATATGGACGAGTAACCACATATGAAGCAAATAAAACGAAAAAGTTCTAAAGTCAGCTTATATAATTATCGATCATTTACCATCACGCAGCAGCGACCGTTCTATGGTGTCATAAATAAATTTAAAACCCATACGCCTAATTTTCTCGTCACTGACGCGCGAACCTTGCAGCAGCATGACAGCCATATCGCCATATAATAGTTTTAACATAAATCCAGGAACATTAGGCAAAAGGCTTGTTTTAGCAAACGATCTCAGCAATACGTAAGAAAAATCATTCATAGTAATATGTTGAGGAGCAACAGCATTATAAACACCTCGGGCATCCTCTTGATGGAGTATAAACTCGTAGATACGCCCCAAATCACGAATGTCGATCCAAGGGAGGTATTGCTTCCCATTGCCTACTGACACATTGATACCAAGTCTTGCCAACGGCGCAAGCTTAGCATACATACCTCCCTCTTTACCCAAGACAATACCTTTTCGCAATATAACAGTTTTGACGCCCAAGCTTTCAAACTGCCGAGCAGCCTTCTCCCATAATTTACAGATGTGGGCCAGAAAATCACTGCCGCTATAAGCATCTTCCGAAAATAGGGTATCGGTTGTACATGCACCATAATACCCAACTGCCGATGATGAAATGATTTTATCAATCGCAATAGCATGATGTTCGATGTATTTGTAAAGTAAATTCAGTGACAACACCCGGCTTTCGATCAGGTCCAAACGGCGTTTAGTTGTCCATCGTCCGGCGCTTATATTTTCACCAGTCAAATTAATGATGGTATCTACTCCCTCAAAAGCCTTTATATCGATGTAGCTCTTTTCTAAATCCCACTCAAAAAACTTTGTTCCGCTCTGCTCAGATTCCGCTAGAGCCTTACGTGTTAAGACGTGTACCTCATAACCAAGCTGTGTGAGGTGGGAAACGAGATAACCACCTACAAAACCAGTCCCTCCTGCGATTAAGATCTTCTTCATATACTAGCTTGTTTTAGCCTCTGTATTACCTGAGGAAGCGCGGCTTTGAACCAATAGGTATAACGTGTCGGATGAGCAGAAATATCCGTCAAAATTTGCTCAACCGAACACCATTTAAAATCAGCGGCCTCTGCTGGATTGAGTATTGGATCAGTATCGATACATCCTATGAATACATGGTCATACTCATGTTCAATCAAATTATTTTCGACTTTAGCATGATAGATAAAGGCGAAAGAGAAACTTAATTCGCAAGTGATGCCCATTTCAAAAAAAAGCCGCTCTTGAGCACTATCTAAAACGTCCTCCCCAACCTGCGGATGCGAGCAACATGTGTTTGTCCAAAGCCCCCCACCATGATATTTATCCAACGCCCGTTGCTGCAGCAGTAGCTCTCCGCTACTGTTAAAAATAAATATTGAAAAAGCCCGATGCAATAGCCCTTCCTTATGAGCAGCAAGCTTATCCATCTGACCCATTTGTTGATCATTTTTATCTACAATGACAACATGATTTCTATCCATAGTTTTGTAATTTAAGAGACAAGGAATATCCGCCTCTAAATTCATATTTCAATTTATAAATACGCTATTTTGTACCGTACATAACTCTTGACCGCAACCAAGGCCTTTTGAAGATTCGGTATCCGAATCCGATTTTCTAAAATTTCTTTTGAAGATTTTCTACGAATCTTGGCAAAAAGTGATAGATAATATTTGTAAGCTAAATAAACCCCAAACTTTGCAGATGCGGGCAGTTTTTTTATTCCCAAAAGCGCTTCTTTAAATTCATTGTGAATTTCATGCTCAATCTGACTTTTGATTGCGTTATTAAAAACTGTCATATCCAAGTTAGGAAAATACGTCCTTCCAAGAATATGATAGTCCTGTTTGAGATCACGTAAAAAGTTTATTTTCTGAAATGCAGATCCGAGTTTCATGGCGTAGGGTTTCAGTTCTTCATACTGCGCTCTGTCTCCCTCGGTAAAAACTTGCAAACACATGAGTCCCACAGCTTCTGCCGAGCCATAGATATATTCCCTATAACGTTCGTCATTGTAATCGATCTTAGTCAGATCCATCTCCATACTGTGAAGAAATTGACGAATCAGCTCAGTATCTACTGCATACCTATGTACTGTTTCCTGAAAGGATTGTAATATGGGATTCAAGGAAATTTTCTCTTCTAAAGCACAGTTTGTATCTAAATATAAGCGTCCCAAAAGGCGCTTCTTATCATAACCGTGAAAACTATCTACAATTTCATCTGCAAGCCGCACATAGCCGTAGATTGCATAAATACTATTACGAATGCAGGGTTTTAGTGCCAAGATACCGAGTGAAAAGCTGGTACTATATTTTTCGGTAGTTCTTTTGCTTACTTCATAAGCGAGTTCATCAAATAGTTTCTTCATGGTCCAATAATTTATGATCTGACTAGACGCTCGATTGAGTAATACAAGATCAATAAGCCGCTTTCATTTCACCTAGCTACCTCTGTATGTGGAATATCCAAATGGACTTACCGTGATTGGAACATGGTAGTGTTTATCGTCTTTTATCTCAAAAATGACTTCAATAAAAGGATAAAAGGTTTCGAGGTTTTGACTGACAAAATAATTTTCTGTATAGAATTTAAGTTTATATATCCCTTTATTATCACTCTTTCCAACTACTAAAAAATTACCAATACGACCGTTACTATCCGTTTTTTCACTGGCTAGAGTAATCCATTCCTTATTTGGCATTAGTCTTTCCAAATCAACTTTGACATTTGGTGCGGGACTTCCTTTGGAAATATCCAAAATGTGACTCGACAATTGATATTTATTATTCTGGCAATACGCTGTAAATCCAAACAACATACAAAACAGGATGATAAAATATTTGTTTATATTCATATCTATTTATTTAATATCTCTTTTCTTTCATTACTTAACTTATTTACCTAAAATAAGGTTTGATCAATTCTTACTCCCTCATAATTAATGTCCAATACTCCTTTTCTTACTCCACTCGATTTACAGCCTGTAGTGAAGGGCATCATCCGCTATCGGGATGCTCAGTTCAACCTAAATAGATTATAAATATACTATTATTGTTTAAATAAATTTAGAATACCTTATTTTAAGTTTAAAAACAAACTAAAAACAAGAGATGACGCTAAACCCGATATCTTGTAATCCTAATTTTCCTATTTATTGTCATGCTCTAAATATAAAGCCACTGATGCTACTTAGAAATGGTATAAGCTTCATTGAATTTTACCACCATTTTTTTAGTAACCATAAAAAAATTATTTAAAATCTTCCACCAAATATAGTTCATTTAAACTCTATTTTAGTATTAAAAAATACTAAAATAGAAAAAAAAAATAGCAGTGAAATAATTGAAGATAATTAATTTAGCTAATACATCGGTATAAAAAGACGGTTGAGCACAATCAATAGGTATTTAATAATCAACACATTGCGCAAAGATAACACATTGCACGAAGATTAAGCTAAAGAATGCTTTTTCAAATAAAAAAAGATTAGGCTTAGCCTAATCTTTTTTTAAATATTGTTCGAGGTCGTTCACGTCTTTCTTTTCAATCAGGGTATGATGATGATGATCAAGCTTTGCAAGCAATATGATCAATAAATCACGTTCTTTATTGGAAAGATTTCCAACTAATATATTACCTACAATTTTCATTTTAGGCAGCACCTTAAATAATTCGGCACGCCCAGCATTGGAAATACATATTGGTTTAGCTCTTTTATCAGAGATTTTGGGTGCCTCTTCAATTAAACCAAGACGCATTAATCTCCGAATCACTTCAGTACCGGAGGCCTTTTCGACTGCATTTTTTCGAATCAGTTCTGTTTGCAGAAGTTTGTCATAAGAAAATAGCACCATTAAGAAGGTAAAGTCTTCTGGAGACTGTAGATGAGTTCCTTCGAATGCCAATTTAATATAATGTTTGGCATAACGGTTCATCATCAAAAGAAGTTTTCCTAAATCTTCTGCTGGAACGTCCCTATCTTCTACCACTGCATGGTCTCCCCCGACTTTCCGTGTTTGAGTCATCCCAATTGAATTTTTGAGATACATGTATTTTAGGAAATCATCAAGTGTGCCATTTGCTGATTCATTGGTGCAGTAATCTTCAAGCTCTTCAGCTATTTCGATCAAAAGATCTTTTCTTATCATCACGACTTTCTCTTCTTTACAAATGAAAGAATTTTTATTGCGAAAAAAAAATTAAAAGGTACGTGCAGCTATTGTAACCATCAGCAAATTGGCGTGCTCGTTTAATCTTCCACTCGCTTTTCACCTATAACGATGTCGCCAACAATAGATCTTAAATAGCCTTCATATGCGATATTCAAGCCCTCAATAATTACTGGATCGTGTGCGTCAATATCACCCAGTATTTGCTTATCATCATAGCTATTTCCAACAATTGCTAAGGAACAATGTTCGCTTTGTATTGGAAAAAGTCCGACACCTATGATTTCCTCTCCAAATGTAACAAACCAAGTTTCTTCACTATGGTCTGTCGTTGTGTTTGGTATATGTATGGCCTGCTTCAGGTCTGCACATTTAATCAGATCAAAATTCATTTTCTTTATCTATTTTACATAGATAGACAGCTTGAAATGGAATATTGTTTTTTAAAACCGGACAATATATTGCCGTATTCGATCTTGGAAGTGATCACTTACAGGAAGTTGCTAGGGCTACAATGAGGTTGCAGCCCTAGCAACTGGATAAAAATTTGTCGGCACTGATGCTGTTTTATAGCATCAATGAAAACTATTTTGCAAAAATTTCAGCTAGTTTTTTATCTAACTCTTCACCACGCAAATATTTAGCAATAATTTTTCCATTTGGATCAACCAGAAAATTCATGGGAATAGCCTTGACATCATACATGGCCCCTGCTTCATTTTCCCATCCCTTAAGATCCCCCACCTGTTTCCAAGTCAGTCCATCATCTTGAATAGCTTTTAACCACTTCGCTTTATCCGCGGCTTTATCCATGGAAACTCCTAGAATTTCAAAGCCTTGTTTCTGGTATTTCGCATAGGCTTTTACTAAATTTGGATTTTCACGACGGCAAGGTGCACACCAAGATGCCCAAAAATCAATCAGGACATACTTTCCACGGTAGTCCGATAACTTGACCGGTTTACCATCAACATCGGGCTGTGTAAAATCTTGTGCTTCTACTCCTTCGCTCGTTTTTTTGACCAGAGCAATACGCTTAGCAAGGTCTTTCCCAAGAATAGAGTTTTGTAAGCTCGGATCTAATGTGCTAAATATTTTTTCGGCTTTGACAGCGTCAAACTCGGGTGGTAATGTTGAGTTAAATGCCATCAAGGCCATATAGCTTTTTGGATTTTTGGAAACATAGTCCAACTTTGCATCGATTGTCTGTTGCTGTATCACATTAGCACGATCTTCCAATGTTTTAATGTATTTGGGGTCTTGCTGATCTGCAAGCGATTTGGACTTATATTCATTTTCCAATACCTGATACTGGTCATAAATCGGCTTTAGCATAGCATTTACCCGATCATTTTCTGCATTCAAAGGAGATCCAGTTATCTTTGCATGTCGTATAGAATCTGCCGCCGCGAATTTGATTGTTGTTCCTTCTATCAAAAAAGGCAATATATCTTGCTTTGGTGGTTTCGCTGGATCGAAAGGGGCATTATCGTGAATGATACGTAAATGCGCTTCCATCGGTGACGGAATAGTTCCTTTAAATTCAAATTTTCCATTTTTCATTTCAACAGAATCAATCTTTTCTTTTCCTTCGTAGCTCAGACGAAGATAGGCTTTTGCAGGTTTATCTAACTTGCCCACTGTACCTTGCAGCGTATAATTTTGCTGCGCATATCCCATCGCTGGCAATATACAGGCCAATGCGAGGGTCCATTTTATATTTCTCATATTCATTCAGTATTTATTCTACTATTTAAAATTTATTTTGACACGTTTTCAGTACCTTTTTTTAAGGTTTGCCCAACAATGCCCGTTTGTAATAATTGTTTATAAAGCTTTTCGTCACGAAGGACAAGTAGGGCGTCTTGGAAACTCTTATTCGATTCATTTCTGATGCGCGCCATATAATCCCCACCTGTATAAAGTAGTGAGGCAACCTGCGCTTTAAATTCTATGTCGATGGCAGCATGGGCACTTTGATGATCTTCTGGAGGTATAGCAATAGACTGCTTACGTGCTGCTGAAATCAGCTGTCTATGCACTTCTTTAGGCACATTAAATCGAGAATTAAATGCGGTAAAGTCTGGATAAGCATTCAGTAACGCGCGACGATTCTGCTGTACAAATTCAAATCCACCTTTGGCAACAATCCCATTGTTCATGAACTGTGCCATCCAGGTGCTATATAGATTTGTGTCGATGGGCACAAATCGGTCTGGCATGATGCCTCCGCCGCCATACACGGTCCTTTTATTAGTCAATGTGCTGTACTTTAAAGAATCTGGAAAAGAAATATGTCCTGCTTCCAATAATTCCTTAGAGGCCATACGGCGATTAAAATCCTGGAAATAATCTTCCTTTCCTTTGGTATAGGGTTTCTGAATTGACCGTCCGGATGGAGTATAGTAGCGGGCTCCTGTTAGATTCATTTCTGAACCGTCAGACAATGGAACGGGTTTCTGCATGAGGCCTTTTCCAAAACTGCGCCGACCGATGACCACAGCGCGATCCCAGTCCTGAAGTGCTCCTGTAACGATTTCACTGGCTGAAGCTGTGGATTCGTCAATTAGGACGACCAATTCCCCTTCGTAAAATTGACCATAACCGCCAGTGAAGTAGTAATCTTTTCCGCCTTGGTTAGGTACGGAATAAAAAACAATTTTCTCTTTGGGTAAAAATTCATCTGCGACACCAATAGCGGATTGCACATAGCCGCCACCATTACTCTGCAGGTCCAGGATCAATTTTTTCATTCCCTGGCTTTTAAGGCTCTTTAAAGCAGCGTCTATTTCCTGACGCGTGGTCTGATTGAAAATTGAAAGTGCAATATAGCCAATTTCCTTGTCGACCATATAGCTTTCACGAACGGATTTCTCCAGTATATTTTCGCGTACTATGCTTATATTTTTGCTGTCAGTGCTTCCCGGCGACACGATTGTCAACACAACCGGTACATCTTTTTCCCCACGCAATTTTTCCATAATCTCACGGTTCCCCCATTTTTCCCCAACGATGCTATCGCCATCAATGCCGAGGATTTGGTCACCAACACGGATTCCTGCACGCATGGCTGGACCATCTGGATTAACTTTTGTTACGAAGGTCTGTTCATTATTTTTTAGAAACTGAATGCCAATTCCAGCAAAACTTCCACTCATGACCACACGCATTTGCTCGGCTTCCTCACGACTCGTATAACGTGAATGAGGATCTAAATCCGATATCATTGCTTTGATCGCGGCATCGACCAAATGTTCTTCATTTACCTGGTCGACATAATTCTGCTGAATAAGCTTCAGTGCCTCCTCAAATTTATATTTTGGATTCATCTGAGCCTGTAAAGACAGTCCCAGACCGAGCATTCCGACGAGTAAGCTTGTTGCTTTACTATTCATAGTATATCTTGGTTTAATAGTCTATTTTTCATTTTTAAGGATTTCAATAGCAAGGGATAGTTCATCCATCAATTTACTCGGACTTCCCGAATAACCTCCTGAGCAATAGCGCACACGACCGTTTTTAACAATGATCTTCCGTGGAATGGAAGAGTCGCCGAACAATGGAACCAATTGTCTAAATAGTACATCTTGTTCTTTAGTTACTGGATTGACGGAATCGTGTAAGAGATTGAAACGGAAACCTTCACTACGAACATAGTTGACTGACTTATCTTTATAATTTCCGGTCTGCATGGTACCCAGCATATATATCGCAACCTGTTTGTCCTGTGCATATTTATCGACCAAAAGCTGCATTCCGGGGAATGCCATGATACATGGTCGACACCAAGTCGCCCAGAAATCCACTACCACAATTTTGTCTTTCCAGTCTTCTGGCGTAATAAATAGCCCGTCAGCGGTTTCTAAACGAAAATTAGGCATCGGGTGATTGACCCAGTTATGATCAACATAGGCTTGCAATGCGGCTTTTTCTTCATCAGATTTTAATCCCGCCAGATAAGTTTGATAACCACTTTCATCATTGGGGTGTCCTTTTAAGTAAATTGATTTAAGCTTGTCAAACATCCGCGGCGTCATTGCATTGTATCGCGCGCTCATTTCCAGTAAAGGCAGGATTTGCTTATCATCGCCAAGCCCTTCTAAAACCTGAAGATTAATTTCATTCAGTTCGGCATTATTGTATTTAGCATCTTCGGAGAGCAGCGTAAAGTATTTCCGTGCTTCTGTATATTTTTTGAGATCATTTAACAAGGAGATATGGGTAAAGAGACGGTCATTCAAGTTTTTAACCACATTGGAATCTGCCTGTGCCTGATTTTCAAAGTCAACCTGATAAGAATTGTCCTTTCGTCGAGCTATCAATTTGGGAAAAACAGCTTCGGAAACTTGATAAAGACTATCTTTTCCTACTGTCTTAAACATGTAAGCACGCATAATATTCCATCGCATCAACTCATTTCCTGTGCGGAAATCGATATCATCGTAAAGCTTAGCAAATTTGTCTAGCCGCTTAGTATCGAAATAAGCCGAACCTAACCCTCGGTAAACCGCATAATAGATAAATCCCTGACCATTTGGACTTTGTTTCCATTGCTGAAGGGGGAAATCCTTCAAAAAATTTTCATATATATTGATTACCTCGTCGTTAGTGGGATTGCCGACCATTGTATTACGATAAGCGATGAATCGCGCTGTCGCTCCCTTCGGATAATCAGCATTTACGCGCTGCTCAATTAACTGCGTTAATTCCTTATCTTGTAAACCTGCGCTACCAAAAGAATAGAGCTGACCAAGTACATCCTCCGTAAGGTCTTTTTGTGCCAATTGAGTCATAATGAGTTTCTTAGCGTAAGCATTAAAAGCATCACCTAAAGCCAATTTTTGTAAGTTCATAAAAGACTGAAAATAGCGGAGGTATTGCTTTCCGGACAAGGCAAACTCTTTATCAGCCAAGCTTTTGAGGTATTCTGCAGGCATCGCTGCGGGCTGGTTGCCATAATAAGTGAAAATTCCACCTGCTGCTATGGTGGGCTGTTGGAAGGCAGCCTCTCCAAGAAAGGCTCCCGGTACTGCTTTTCCTTTTGCATCACTTAAAGCTACCGCATAGCCTCGATCCTGATTGTTATCTATTACGTCGGGATGATCAAATTCGCCCTGATAGAATTTTACAGCAATAAAAGCCGTTGTCGGTTTGACAGGTAGCACTACTGTCCATAGCCCTGCTGCATTTTTTTGCATGGGAAGACTAATTTGCCTCCATGAAAAATCTTCGAAGAGAAAACAGGCCGCATTTATTGCATCGCTAAATTCAAGATCTTTATCCTTGGCATCGTATAGCACTTGAACAGGTTCAGATGTTCTAGGTTTGGCTGGTTTAAAAACACTGCTGTCAAATCGAGGCTGTGCATATGACACAGCCTGAACAAACAACAGCACTAAAAAAATAAATTCTTTTTTCATCTTATATTATTTTACATTGGTCTTTGACCTATTTCTGGATTGAGCTGTAAATATTTATTTGCTACCGGATATACATAGCTAGCACTATTAATTTTGAGTGTATACTCTTGATTTATAAATTGTCTTTTAAATTCTTTCGCCAATTTAGCATCAAGATTGAACCGACGCATATCCAGCCAGCGTAAACCTGTTCCGAAAAACTCCCGTCGGCGTTCATCCACGATGATTTGTAACGCCTGGTCTGCTGAGGTTGCCGATAACGGTGTAAAATCCTGTTGCTTGAATCGCTTTGCGCGCAGCTTGTTGACAAATTCCATTGCGGTCGCTGTATTTCCTTTTCGCGCCTCAACTTCGGCTTTGATAAGTAACATCTCTGGAACAGAAGGTCCAGCATTAGGAGCACCGACCATCACGCTCATTTTTTTTGAGCGCAATGCGCCACTTGGCATCTGACCAGTACCAGCTTGCATATAAACTGTACGTCGAAGATCTTTGGTATCAAAAAGAGAAACAAGCTCGGGATTTAATTGTTGATCAATCATTTGTCCAACCTGTTTTAAAAAATAGGTTTCAGGATGATTGAACGGAAGGGGGTATCCAGATGCCGATGTCGCGAACTGTTGTAAATCTAAAAGTGTTGCATTGTATTGGAGGGCTACATCTGCATGCGTCGCTGCTAAATCGAAATTACGCATATGAAGATTTACAATGGCCAACAAAGCTTCTACAGCAGCTTTATTCGGATGTCTATTATTGCTTGCCGTTGTCGGAATATCAACTAATGCTTCGTTTAAATCTTGAAGTATCTGCGCATACACCTGGGCGAGCGATGCTCGCTTTAGCGAAGCAAATAAATCAGGTTGTAAAAGCAGGGGTACCCCCAATGCATTTCCGGCAGTCTTTGGGTCATAAATGTCTCCATAAAGATTAGCCAACACAAAATAAGCATAAGCTCTTTGGATTTTCGCTTCTGCCAAGAGTGCACGCTTCTCCTTCTCTAAACCATCCTCGCTTTGCATCACGCCAGCAATGACTTCATTGGCCGTATAAATTTGTTTATAAGGTCTTGACCAGTTCAGATCTTCTGTATTATCCGGCACAAGTTGCGAGGACCAAATATAAGGCCACGCGATACTTTCAATTTGTTGTTGTTGGTATGCCAGATTAGCAAAAGTGATATCGTCACTAGATAATATCGGTGTACTAAAAGTAGGCGAAAATACCGTTGTATTATTTAAGAGATAAGCATAATCTGTAGTATACTTTAATTCCCTACGGTTATACTGTTCAACTTCCACATATTTACGGCAGCCCTGCATAACGGCTGTCAGCGCAAAAATCGATGCAAAAAAAATATATTTGGTTTTCATGCTGTTTATTTTTTAAAAGGTGGCGTCAATGGTTAAGAAAAAATTCTTGGTAGGCGGCAAATTATTATAGCTATTCGTGCGTACATAAAGGGGATCAATACCTAGTTTATTTGCTTTCCAAAGAATGCCTAAATTTCGTACTGCAGCGTTTACACCCACAGATTTAAACGGCGTACGCTTAAGTGAAGTTGACGGTACGCTATATCCCAACGATATCTGTTGAAAACGTATATGGCTAGCATCAATAACCATTAGCTCGGAATCTCTAAACCTGTTGAAGCTATTTGTATTTATGTTTTTTAAGCCCGGAACATTTGTTGTTGCTTCATCACCCGGATTTCGCCAACGCGCTGTCTGCATCTTGTTTGTGTTAAGCACACCATAGAAAGTTCCTTGGTATTGTGGATAATTACCAAATGTTTCCAGACGTTTGACATTTCCAAGATCGTAGGTTATGCGAAAGCCAAGATTAATACCTTTATATGAAAATGTATTCATAAAACCACCAAAGTAAGGCGCCGTTTTACGTCCCATATACACGAGATCTTCACGCACAAATACATTGCGTCCCCCTTGCGTACTCTTTACGATGTCACCGTTGGCTTTGGCAATTTGTGACTGTCCCGTCTCATCGAGCCCCCCCCACTTATAGGCATATAGATAATCCAAGGGCATCCCTTCTAAAATCGAACCATTGATGTAGTTACTAATGTCTGTTGCTATTAAGCGTGAATCCGTAACTTTGTTGGTGTTGTAGGAAAAGTTAAGGGTGGAGCTCCATCGAAAGTCTTTCTTGCGAATGATAAGTCCCTGTATACCCAGATCGATTCCATTAGATTGCATTGTTCCGCCATTAAATTGGAGGTCTGTCCATCCATATGTCGCATTATAAGGAAAAGTGTACAGGATATCACGTGTGTGTTTTTTATAAAGATCAAATGCGATGTTTAATCTGTTATTGATCAAACTGATATCAAGTCCGTAATTTTGCGTATATACCTTTTCCCATCCAACCTCAGGGTTTCGCGGTTGCGATATTGATGCCGGTATTTCACCTGTTGCATAATCAGGTCCTTCGACGTTGATGATGGTAACATTCGATCCACCTTGTGGAACGGTACCACCGACACCATAGGTAATACGAAGGTTCAGCGCATTTAGCCAATCGACTTCTTGCATAAAACGTTCGGACTTGATATTCCATTTGGCCCCAGCAGACCAGATTGGTTTAGCTCGCTTCGATCTTGAAATACCAACCAACGTAAGATCGTCAAAACGTGCACTTGCAGACAAAATGTACCTATCTTTAAGAAATGATAATGCTCCATTGGAGTAATAAGACATCTTGCGTAGGTTAGCTCTGCTAATGCCATCTGACCCCGTAATCGACTGCTGCCAGCCCTCTATCCCCATGAAGCTACCAAGCTGATTATACGGAGCGATTGAATAGGTATCTTCATTAAAGCCATATCCCGTTTGTGATGAGCTAAAGCCTGTTTGAGAACTAATCTCTGCTCCTGCGAGAAGATTTAAATTAACGAAGTCACCCCACGTCTTATTGACATTACCTTGCAAGCGAATATTATACTGTGTGGCATTTTGGTCTCGCAATGCGATTCTCCCGCCCTGTACGAAATTTTTGGTGAACGTATTATTTTGGAAATCAACAGTAGAATAATAATTTAAAAAGTCACGCATTGAATAACTTTTTAATTCGTCAAGATTTCGACTGTTTGCAATGGTACGTTGAAGCATACCTGACAGGCTGATGTTCGCCCAGCTAGTCACTTTGGCGTTGAGATCAGCATTAATTCTTATTCGATTGTCTTCAGTGGTATATTTGTTGTAGTCCAGTTCATCTATTGGACTATAGGTCCAGTCATACAACCCAATCTCTTTTAGATTTGCTGCTACAGACTCTGTAAAACGCAATGATCGCCGATTTCTACTTCCATCGGGATTAACCAATAATTCATATGGCCTTAATCCCTCAGTCGAATTGCCAATGGCGTTTGCCGCAACTTGGTTAGCAACAGTATTCGTATAATTATAATTCAATCCCGTTGTCAAACTTAATCGTTGATTTAAAAAGTTTGTCGATAAAGTTGAATTCATAAAAAAGGACTGGGCCTGATTGGAACGGAATACGGGAACATCCTTTGCGTAGCTGCCCGAGAACGCATACGTTGTCCTTCCATTTCCGCCTGAGAGGGAAAGGTTGTGCTGTTGGGTCACTGCATTCTGTAGCAGGTATTTCCGAATTTGGCTGGTATTGTCAATTTGACCTAAACGATCGAGCTGTTTAGCCAACTCATCATCGCTAATCAATCCCTTTTTATTTTTATACATCCATTGAACCGCTTCACTAGCAGGCTTATTGGTATTAAAAGGTTGCCATGACGAATTCCAATCTTCCGGATCAGCTATCCAGCCATAATCGAACATTTCCTTTTCAAAATCAATATACTGCGCAGTGGTCATCCGATCCAAGCTATTAAGATCTGCTGGAGCTGAAATACTGAGGCTGGTATTATAAGAGATGACGGGTTCGCCTACACGTCCTTTTTTTGTTTCAATGACGATAACACCATTTGCCGCCTGCGCCCCCCATATGGAAGCTGCTGCCGCATCTTTAAGTACGGTAATACTTTCAATATCTGCCGGATTTAAACGACTCAATATGGAATTGTTGGCAAATTGCGTGGTATTTTTTACCAAGTCCTGATCGATTGCGGGAAAGCCATCTATGACAATAAGTGGACGCTTAGAATCGCCATCTGTATTGAAGGTGTTTACTCCTCTGACGGTGATTGAATTCTTCACCGGGTCAACCTGTACGCCAGGAATCATGCCTGCAATGCGATCCAAAAGATTAATGGAAGGCACTTCCTTCAACTGTTTAGCGGTAATTTGACCAAAAGCCCCAGTTGCACGTTCTTTTGCAATTTTTTGGTATCCTGTCGACACAACTTCAACCTCATCCAGTTGATTGTTAACCGAGCCCAGGGTGACATTGATCTGTGTATCGCTGCCGATGACCTTTCGGGTAGGCTCCATACCAACATAAGAAAAAATGATTGCTTCTGCTGGATCCTTTAGGCGCAGGGTATAGCTTCCGTCGCTACTGGTGGTTACACCCGACCGTACGGCGTAGCCATCCGGTATCACAGTAACACCAGCAAGTGCTGTTCCGTTGTTATCTTTAACCTTACCCGTAATGACTTTCCAGAAGCGGTCGTCTCCATCATTGTCTCGTTTGCCCCGCGAATCTTTTATAATCGTGAAGTAATTGTTCTGTACATAAAGAAACAAGAAGTTATTTGGATAAAGAAGTTCTTTTAACACGGTCTCCACAGGAAGCCTTTTGTTTTTCGGAATATGCTCACTGTTGACAAAGGCATCCCGGATCAAGCCCTCTTCATAGGAAAATTTAGTTCCATAGATTCGGGTAACTTCGCTAAGAGCCTGACTGAGACTAGCTCTTTTTTGCGCAAAACTACCCGTGGTACTCAACAGGCAGACTATAGGCACAAGTAATTTAGTTTTCATAAATTTCGATTGATTAATTTTCGTTTTTTAATTAGGTTTTATTATTATTTGTTTGTTTTTCATTTCGATGTTTACATTCATAGTATGTTTGATAACAAAGAGGATGTCATCTATTTTTTTGACTGGTATAACACCTGTAAATCGCTTATTGAGCAATGTTGGATCTTCTACTACAACTTGATAGCCATAGTTATCTTCCAATACATCTACAATATTTGCTAAGCTGTTATGTTCAATACTGAGTTCACCGCGCGTCCAGGATAGCACCCTATTCGCATCGTTAGTAACAACCTGATTTGCTTTTGCCGATGTATCATAGACGAAAGTCTCCCCTGGTTTTAGTATACGATCTTCACCGTTTTGTCCCTGAATACGGACGCTTCCCTCAAATAGAGCCACTTCGATACGTCCACGACGGTCTTTCACATTAAACTTTGTCCCCAACACAGTCAATGAAAGATCCCCCACGTGCACAACAAAGAAGTCGCTTTCGCGCAGACGGTTTTTAATGGCAGTATGTTTTACCTCAAACATGCCTTCTCCTTCAAGCCAAACTTCGCGCGGTTTATCCGTTTTCCAACTGCGGACGTATGAAATGTGAGAGTTACTATTTAGTCTGATGATAGAAGAATCCGGAAGGGAAAGTCGACGTTGTTCACCGAAGGCCGTATTGGTCTCTTTAGTCCCAAATTGGCTAACATCATATGCCACCACAATAAATAACAAGATGGCTGCTGCAGATGCTGTCCACCGGAATAAAGTGCGTACAATCCGACTACGTTGTTTTTTGCTTTCGTAGATTGGAATTTGTGCTTGAATCCTCGCCCAGCGCTCGTCACTATTTAAGGTACTTTGTGCAGTGGTCTGATTCTGGATCAATAAGGCCCATGTTTTGGCGAGAGCCATTTCGTCTGAAAGATGTGGATAATGAAGACTAAGTTCAGACCAAAAATCGGTTAAGGTAGCTTCCGGCATTAGCACTGCCAGCACAAAATCCTCATCCGCAAAAAAATCTGTTGCCTTATAATCTTTATATTTTGATAATCGAGAGTTCATACTGTTTTATATAGGTTACACCACTCGACAGAATTTTACCCCAATAAATTATATTTTTTTTAAAAAAAACAGACTTACCCAGTCAAATCATCATTAAACAGCGCTAATGCTGACTATGATTGTAAATAATGTCTATTATTTATTTCGGAAAAACTTGCAGATAGGTGAAAGATTTAGTGATAACGCAGCTCGTTAAGTATATGGAGTAGTACCAATAAACCAAAAGTGCCAAAATGTTTCCTCAAACTTTCCAATGCCCTGTAGTACAATTTATAAGTATCTTTGGTCGAAAGACCCATAATTTCGGCAATTTCGTCATACGGCAACTCTTCAAAAAAGCGCAGGTGGATAACTTCTCGTTGACGTGTGGTCATCTGCTGCAGCGCTTGATCCAGCTTATCTCTTACCTCTTGGGCACGTTCCTGACGGATCATACTGAGATCATGAGGTAGTTCGATGGTAAAGGGCAAATAATCAAGGGATGAGTGAGCAATATCCGCCCTTCGCATGGATTGTTCTATTTTCTTGATCAGTGTGCGCCGGAATGCCTTAAACAGATAATTTTTCACCGCGACATCTACACTTAAAGTTTCCCGATTGCACCATAGTTTAACAAATAGCTCTTGAATGCTATCTTCGATGATTTCTTCGTCTTGCGTAAATTTAAATCCATAATTGAACAACAGGTGGTTGTAGCGTTCAAAAAG
Organism: Sphingobacterium sp. UBA1498; assembly: GCF_002325125.1. Taxonomy (NCBI): domain Bacteria; kingdom Pseudomonadati; phylum Bacteroidota; class Sphingobacteriia; order Sphingobacteriales; family Sphingobacteriaceae; genus Sphingobacterium; species Sphingobacterium sp. UBA1498. The sequence continues at coordinate 104,629 of NZ_DCRG01000032.1, read as the reverse complement.
TATTTTGAACGAAGGTTCATGTCCAACTTGAAACATTTGCCAAATCTGTTGATCAGAGTTCATTTATAAATTTGAGCCGTTTTTGCTTTTCAGTTTAAGTAGATAAAATTTAATTCAAATCTAGCAATTTTTTTCGATCAATCTAATCATTGATTAGATATGCATAGGCAATACTAGGTATACAAAAATAAGAAATACATATTACATCAGTACGCAATCAGGTAAACATGCCCCTATTTATCGATTTGCAATTGGTCGGGAACTGCCTATGCTATCGCATGATCCTAGCTATACATATTTCTGTCGCTCATTAGCGTCATTTCGTCTCATATCGCTAAAGGAACTTTTTTAGACCGATAAATTTGAACCGTAATCAGATTTAAGAATGAATAGAAAAGAAACAATAGAACAGATCTCAAAACTATCCCAAGTATCAGCCCCTGAATGCGAAAGAGTCCTGGATGCACTCGAAATCGTACTCAGCCAAAAATTAGCGCGAAAAAAGGGGCTTCGACATAGCTTCGATTTACTCTATAAAATTATGGAAAAATTAAAGGATAAAATCGTCATTATATTCTTGTTCACCTTAATTTCTACGGCTGTTCATGCTCAGATTCCCCCAACACAAAAAATAGGCGGGGTCGTCACAGATCGATTATCCGGCCAACAGCTCGCTGCCGTATCTATCCGAGTGTTGGAAAAACCAGGTTTGGTTGCAGTAACCTCCGATAAGGGTGAATTCGTTTTGCCCAATCTTCCAGTCGGACGATATACCGTACAGGCTTATTGCTTAGGCTACGAGCTTACAGTGATTAAAGAGATTATGTTAACTTCTAAAAAAGAGATCGCATTAGAAATTGCGATGGATCCGACGCATTACGTATTGAAAGACGTAGTAATGGCAGCCAATAAGGAAAGAGCTTCAAATAAAATGGCGCTGACTGGAGGACGTTTACTTCGGATTGAAGAAATTAATCGCTATGCCGGCGGAATGGATGATCCCGCCCGTCTGGTTAGTTCTTTTGCCGGGGTATCTTCAAGTCTTGGAAATAATGGCATCTCAGTACATGGAAATGCACCAAGTATGCTTCAGTGGAAACTTGAGGGAATAGAAATACCGAATCCAAATCACTTTGCAGATATAGCGACTTTGGGCGGCGGCATACTGACTTCATTGAGCACAAATGTTTTAGCCAACTCGGATTTCTATAATAGCGCCTTTCCTGCAGAATATAACAATGCCGTATCAGGGGTATTTGACCTAAAATTGCGGACAGGAAATAATCGGAAACATGAACATACCTTCCAAGCAGGGTTATTGGGCTTGGATTTCGCTTCGGAGGGACCTTTTAGTACAAATAATGATGCTTCTTATTTGATTAATTACCGCTATTCTACAACAGGCTTAATGAGCAAACTTAACGCAGGAGAAACTAATGGGCAGTTATTGGACTATCAGGATCTAAATTTTAAATTAAACTTTCCGAGTAAGCATAAAGGAACATTTTCAATTTGGGGAAACGCATTAGCCGATAGGTTCCGTACAAAAAAAGAATCAGAATCAAGCTGGAAGTATATGGATGATCGTAAATCCTCAAAAACAGACCAGATGTCTGCAGCAGCCGGCATTACCCATCGCTATTTTTTTGAGAATGGAGGAGTTCTTCGTACCACTTTGGCCACTACCCATTCAACTAATAAGGCAACCGAAGATATCTTCAACGATAGTACCGAAATGCCCTATTTAAATTTAAGAAACCGCTATACCAATGTGATTTTAACATCTTCCTTTGATAAAAAATATGCGGAGAAGTATAGCAATAAAACCGGCTTTACGGTAACAAACATGTATTACAACACCCAGCTGGATCGTTCACCTTTTGTAGGAAAACCATTGCAGGCAATTTCCGAAGGAAAAGGGACTACCACATTGCTTTCAGCTTACAGCAGTTCATTAATTGAATTAAACAAAAAAATCTATGTAACATTAGGGCTCAATGCACAGTTATTAACCCTGAATAACCATTGGACGGTTGAACCACGAGCTGCTATAAAGTGGTCTTCAGGACCTAAAAGCTCGATTGCCATGGCTTATGGCCTACATAGCCGTATGGAGAAGATGGACGTATTCCTTGTAAAAGATAGAGGAAATGGCCAACCACTAAATAAGGATGTTGATTTCACCAAAGCGCACCATATGTCTTTATCCTATCAATATAAACTGTCGGATAACATGCGTATCAAACTAGAACCGTTTTATCAATATCTCTTCCATGTGCCAGTTATTGCGGATAGCTCATATTCCATCCTTAACCGCAACCTATTCTACGTGGAAGATGCGCTGGTGAACCGGGGCAAAGGACAGCATGTCGGATTGGATATTACAATCGAGCGCTACTTACAAAAAGGTGTTTATTATATGTTGACCGCCACTCTATTTGATGCCAAATTTGCGGGTGGAGACGCCATTTGGCATAACGGCAAATTTAACAGGCGTTTTATTATTAATGGATTGACAGGCAAAGAATGGTTTATGGACAAACAGCAACGGGATCTACTAAGCGTTAACCTGAAATTGACCTTGCAAGGAGGAGAAAGATATGCTCCGGTATTGGAAAAGTCTTCCCTTAACCATCCTGATAAAGAAATCCAATACGAGGAAAAAAATGCATTTGCTAAACAATTCTCCCCCATGTTTATCGCTAATTATTCGATAAGTTATAGACTTAACAGATTGAAACGATCGCACGAGATTGCAATCAAATGGCTGAATGTTACAGGCGCAAAAGAGTATTATGGACATCAATATAATCTAAAGACAGGGGCCATAGTACCCAAAAAACAAGCAACATCACTTTTTAATATACTGTATAGAATGGATTTTTAATGTAATTTTAGTACCTATATGAGCCAAAGCAAACCGTATCATTTTTTATTTGCCTCCAATTATAGACCATGGAGGCATCTAACCTTTATTGTAACCTTAGTTATTATTACTTTTAATCAAACATTTATAGTGTATCAAGACATTATGTCTTCTTTGGGAAACACTATCTTTTTAATTTGTTTTCTCTCATTTGTCACTTACCTACTAACAACATATCTGAATTATTTTTACCTCATACCAAAGTTCTTGTTAAAGGAAAACTATACCATTTATATCCTTTTGTTAGTATCTTTTGTGGTAGCGCTTATGGGCTGCACGCTTGTTTTGGAATATTCCATACGCGCAATTTTGAGTCTACCGCATCGCATAACATCCTATAGCAATCCAATTATCCTAATAGACAGTCTATCTTCCTCAGCAATGACTATAATCTGTCTATGGAGCATGTCAGTTATAAAACTCTTTCGAAAATGGAATAAAAAGAACGAAGATGTGATGATGCTGGAGCAGAACTTCCTTGAAACAGAAGTAAACAAACTGAAAGGACAAGTTTCGCCAATCTTTATGTCGAGAGCCTTACGTAAAGCGGCCTTAATAACCGCATCAGATCCACAAAAAGCCTCACAAATATTGATGTTACTCGGTCATTTACTGCGCTACCAACTCTATGACTGCGATAGAAATAAAGTTTTCCTTAATTCCGAAATAATCTTCCTAAAAAACTTACTACAATTAAAAAAATTTATTGAAGATAGCCGTTTTGAATATGTTCTGGAGGTAAAGGGAAAAACCAACAATTTGCTGATTTCTCCTCTTTTATTCATCGTATTGATACAGTCCATACTGATAGCAAATGAAATTAAAAGCTTAAGTATTAACGTTGAAATTTCAGAAAAAAAAATACGCTTTATCGTAAACTATGAGAACACTTATCTATTACCCCCGGAATACAAAATGGAAATAACCGACAAATTAAATATGCTCTATCCTGATTTATATATATTTACTATGGAATCCGGAAATATAAGTCTTCAACTAGATCTTAAGGAATGGAAATAGCCGTAGAAAATAAAGAAATTGCTTTCTTAATTGCGGATCGCTACAGCATACAAAGGCATCTTTGTATGCAACTATTTATGCTGTTAATTTCAATTGGGATATTCTTCGATGCGCCTGATAAACTAAACTTATCTTTCGACAGAACTTGCGGTTGGGTAGCCTACTATGTGTTTATGAATATGCTGGTTTATGTAAACGTTTACCTGCTCTTCCCCTTCTTTTTGGCCAAAGATAAGCTGATACATTATTTAATTGCTGCCGTGTTATTTTCCGTACTTGCGTTATTGATAGTGATAATCCTACAACATATGTTTTACGATATCGCAGTCAGCCGAAACGATCCCAGCCCTACAGCTATATTTCTGAGTTTAGCATCTAGCCTATTGGCAATCATCCTATTTATTGTCGGCACTTCATCCCTTTTACTCTTTAAGCCTTTAATAAAAAGCAAAATAAAGCAGCAGGAGTTACAAAAAGCAACTACTGAATCGGAACTCAAATTTTTAAAGAGTCAAATCAATCCTCATTTTTTATTCAATACGATTAATAATGCCAATATACTGGTGGATGAAGATCCTAACATGGCAGCCCACATTTTAACCAAACTGGATGACTTACTGCAATACCAGTTCACTAACAACAGCAGGGATAAAGTTTCATTGTCTGACGATGTATGTCTATTGACAGACTATCTGGAATTGGAGAAAGTCAGAAGGGACCAATTTGAGTTCGATATAAAAATTTGGGGAGACAGCAATAAAGTAATTGTTGCTCCTTTGTTATTCATTCCTTTTGTAGAAAATGCTGTTAAACACAACCTGAACAGTAATGGCATATCTTATGTTAATATATCCTTTCAATTAGAAAAAGAATCCCTTATTTTTATATGCAAAAATTCAAAATCTATAAACCAAAGGCAAAAAGAAAGGGGGGGTATCGGATTGAGCAATATCGTTCGTAGATTACAGTTGCTTTACGAAAATCGGCACGATTTAGAAATAGAAGAAACAGAACAAAATTATATCGTAAAATTAACGCTACTATTATGAGATGTATCATTGTAGATGACGAGCCTATAGCGCGTAAAGGAATAAGGAAACTAGTCGATCAGATTGCATCTCTTGAACTTCTTGAAAGTTTCAACAATGCTGTTTCTGCGGGTATATTTATACAACAAAACGCTGTTGATTTAATCTTTCTGGATATCAATATGCCGGAAATTAACGGAATTGAGTTTGCACAAAATATTCCCAAAAATACGCTTGTGATTTTTACCACCGCTTATTCCGAATATGCCGTAGACAGCTATGAGGTCGACGCAATTGATTATCTTGTTAAACCTATTGATACCGTTCGTTTTCGTAAAGCTGTAGACAAGGCGATTGTTTATCATGGACTTCTTTTAGATGAAGAGAATAAAAATTTAGAGCAAATCACGGATGATTATATTTTTGTAAAATCTGACCGTAGATTTTTTAAGATCAATCTCAACGAAATTCTTTTTATTGAATCTCTTAAAGATTATGTCATTTTCCAAATGGAAGATCAACGCGTGATTACACGTATGACCATAAAGAATATACATGACTGGCTTCCAAAATCTATTTTCTTGCGGATAAATCGCTCCTATATCATTAATAAACATAAAATCGACTCATTTGACCATAATGACGTGTTTATCGACAAATATGAAATCGCGATTGGCAAAACCTATCATGATACCTTTTTTCAAGAGATTCTCCCTTAATACTTTTTAATTTAAACTGGCCAGCCTATTTTGAAAGTCAATTATTTCCCATACAGTTATGAAAAAAATATTTACTCTTCTCTTTATTATCCATCTTACTGCGCAGGCTTATGCACAACGTAAGCAATATGAAACAGCCGATATCAACTCCTGGTTTGAAGAGCTCAAAACTGCCTCAGATCAGAGTTTCAAGTTATGGAATAAAAGTATATACGGACCAATTCTTCTTATTGATCCCGCCACACGCACGATCTATGCCAACGAATTGGATGGAAAAAAAACTTTAAAACCATCAGCTAACTTATATACTGGAATTCTACCTCAGGAGGTCAATTTTTCCAACACGGCACTGGATTGGAATGACAAGAGGTGGGCAATGATTATGTTGCCACTTCCAGAAAACAGGGATGATCGTATAAATCTGCTTGCACATGAGTCATTTCATCGTATACAACCTGATTTGGGTTTCTCACTAAATAATGCGAACAATAATCACCTCGACGAAAAAGATGGCCGGATTAGCTTACGTCTTGAATTTGAAGCTTTAAAACAAGCTTTAATGTCCACACATAAAAATGACATGAAACGTCATCTCACCAATGCCCTATTTTTTAGAAAATATAGATACGTGTTATTCGATGAAGCTGCTAAAAATGAGAATTTATTGGAAATTAACGAAGGAATTGCCGAATTTACAGGAATAATAGTCAGTGCCCGCAGCGATGAATCGACAAAACAATATCTTATAAATGGTATTAATCGATCTCAAAACAATCGCACCTTTGTAAGATCATTTGCCTACCAAACGACGCCAACTTATGGTTATCTGCTGTATAAAACGGATAACGATTGGAATAAAAAAATAGATAAAGAAACTGACCTAACAGCATTATTTATCCGCAAGTCTGCTATTTCTCTCCTTCCGCCAACTGAACAAAATTTTAAAAATCTTTCCAAAGCATATAATGCAGCTGTAATTTTTGAAGAAGAAAATAAAAGGGATGCTGAAAATAAACGCTTAGTCAAAACTTACAAAAACAAGTTTGTCGAATCTTCTCATTTTGAAATTCGTTTCGAAAAAATGAACTATTCTTTCGACCCTAGAACCATCATTCCAATCGAAAACTTGGGCACATACTATCCCACCACCCGAATTACAGATGTTTGGGGGATTTTAGATGTCACAAATGGGGCTTTAATTAGTCCTGATTGGAAAAAGGTATCCATCACTAAACCTATATCCATTGAAAAAAATCTCATTAAGGGGGATGGATGGACACTAGAGCTCAATAGTAATTACACGATAGAAATTGATCAACAAAACAATTTTTACTTAAAGCATGTAAAAATAAAATAACAAAATGAAGTCGGAATCAGCTCCTCTACGGACATATGCAGCATACGTATCCCTAATCCAATTGCTCCAATGCATCTCACTTCGCTATTGGAGCAAAACCTTTATTTTGAAATTTCTTGAAAAAATAGAGAACCAATAAAAACTGTGTATAGCCATATACCGCATCTTCTACAGGAATCGTCAGTATCCTGATGCCCATAAATTCCATTGGGTTGTAATTCACTATTGGCGATTCCAATCCAGTTCCCGTGAGTATACCATTCACAGGTAAAAAGCCCAACATGAGCAGGGTAAAAACCAAAGAGGCTTGCGTAATCCATTGCACGCGTAAAACAAAATGGAAAATCAACAGTGTTAAAATAGTGACTACAGCGGTTACCAGGGTATAAATTCGATCGGTATAACGGAGAGCAACCACGGCGCATATAATGATGCTTACAAAAACGACGATGTTGTTAAAGGCGGAAAGGGATTGCAGTTTAAAAAATTTGTCAATGCAAAAATAAGTAAAAATACAAGAAAAAGGAATGAAGATAAAGAACAGCCACTCTTCTATCGGCAGTCCTGCTATCACCAGTCCTAAAGTATATCTTGTGTCAAACCACCAAACTCCCTCACTTGTAAACCACACATCCCAAGCGATAAAAAATATAGCAACAAGCGCAGCTGCTTTTAAGAATGGAAAAAATTCACGGTCGAATCGAAGCCGCTTGTCGAAGGATGCGACAAAACAGATTACTACCGTAAAAAATAAGATAAGCGAATAAGTATATTGCATCATATTTTTTCATTGTTAGAATACATTTTAAAGTATTTCATTGGCACATACAAAAAACCGAAACATTCCCCTTCTTCCTTGCCCAAATGTTTGTGATGCTGCTTGTGAGCACGCCGAAGAGCCAAAAAATAACGATTATTTGTTTTACTCATCCATTTGAAACGCTGATGTATAAAGATATCGTGAACGAAGAAATAAGCCAGGCCATACAGCATAATCCCAATGCCGATATAAAAAAGATAATTGTAATCTCTTAAAGAACCAAAATACATTAGCGCGATGGTCGGAACAGCAAAAATAATGAAGAAGTAATCATTTTTCTCCAAAAATCCCTCGTTACTATGATCATGGTGATCCCTATGGAGCATCCATAAGAAGCCATGCATAATATATTTATGAATTAACCAGGTAGCGCCTTCCATGGCGATAAAAGTGAGCAGTATAATAATCAAGTTCATATTGCGATAAGCTGATGGATTTATAAATAAGCCGCCTTATAGCGCACGTAACTTTTAACTGCGACATAAGCTTTTTGAATATTAGGTATTCTAATCCTATTTTCCAAAATTTCTTCAGAAGATTTCTTTCGGATCTGTGAAAAGAGAGAGAGATAATATTTATAAGCTAAATAAACTCCAAACTTAGACGACGCAGGTAACTTCTTGATTCCCAAAAGTGCTTCTTTAAATTCGGTATGAATTTCCTCTTCGATACGACGTTTCATGATATTATCGAATTGGCTCATATCCAAATTTGGAAAATAGGTGCGCCCAAGCACCTGATAATCTTCTTTTAGATCGCGTAAAAAATTGATTTTTTGAAATGCAGAACCGAGCTTCATGGCATAAGGCTTTAGCTCTTCATAGCGCTGACGGTCGCCTTCACAAAAAACCTGTAGACACATCAGTCCCACGACTTCTGCAGAACCATAAATATATTCCTTGTAGCGTTCTGAATTGTACTCAACTTTGTTGAGATCCATCTCCATACTATGAAGAAATTGATTGATAAGGGACATATCAATATTATATTTGCGTACGGTTTCCTGAAAAGATTGCAGGATAGGGTTTAACGAAATGCCTTCATCTAAAGCGTTGGTGGTTTCCAAATAAAGTCGCCCCAATAACCGTTGCTTGTCATAACCATGAAAACTATCGACAATTTCATCAGCCAATCGTACATAACCATATATCGCATAAATACTTGCACGAATGCTCGGTTTTAGAGCCAAAATACCGAGCGAAAAACTTGTACTATACTTTTCAGTTGTTTTTTTGCTCACTTCATAAGCGAGTTCATCAAATAGTTTTTTCATGATCTTATAATTTACGCAATAATTCAATGGCTTCTTTGGCAACTATCTTACCCGATATAATGGATGGAGGTACCCCGGGGCCGGGCACCGTCAGCTGCCCTGTATAAAAAAGATTCTTAACTTTCTTATTCCTGATTTTCGGTTTCAATACCGCTGTTTGTGTCAATGTATTTGCTAATCCATAAGCATTTCCGCCATAAGCATTATAATCGCTTACAAAGTCGCTCACACAGTAACTTCTTTTATATACGATCTGTTCATATAACATATTTGAACCAGTATGCTTTTCTAGACGCTTTAACATATGAATAAGATATTTTTCACGCGTTTCTTCATCGTCCGAAATAGCTGTAGCCAATGGCATTAATAAGAAAAGATTCTCCGTATTTGCAGGCGCCACATTGGGATCCGTTTTGGATGGACAACAAGCATAAAACAAAGGATTCTGAGGCCACTTCTTTTCGCCATAGATACATTCAATATGATCATCCAATGGATGCTCAAAAAACAAGGTGTGGTGCGTTAAATTAGGAATAGGAGACTTCATACCTAAGTAATATATCAAACTGGATGGTGCAAACGTCCTGGTTTTCCAATAATCCTCATCGTAGTTTCTGAACTCTTTATCTAATAATGTTTCAATATGATGATAATCTGCCGAGGCAACCACAACATCATAATCATGATACACTCCGTTAATCTCCAGCGAACTGATCGTATTATTTTTAACCTTCATTCCATCGACATTATGATCAAAATGAAAAGTTACGCCTTGCTTCTCAGCCACCTGTTGCATCGCTAGCACCAATTGAAAAAAACCTCCTTTTGGATAATGAGTACCTAATGCATAACCGCCATAATTCATTAGGCTGTATAAGGCCGGAATATCTTTGGGTGAAGCACCCAAAAATATAACAGGAAATTCCATTAATGTGCGTAGCCTCTGGTCCTTAAAATATTTAGCAACATAGGATCTAAAATTAGAAAGCAGATCGAGCTTAAAAGCACTAAGAGCAATCTTAGGGGACAGAAATTCACTCCAATTGTGACAGGGTTTATTGACAAAGTCGCGCATGCCTACCTCATACTTAAATTTGGCAGCCTCCATAAATTTATCCAGCTGCTCACCCGCTCCAGGTTCGATCTGCTCAAACAACTGCTTTAATTCCGGATAAGATTCGGGTACGCTAATCTGCCCTGAACTAAATATCATTTCAAATTGCGGATTGAGCGAAACGAGCTCAAAAAAATCCGCTGTACTGCAATCAAAATCTAAAAAAAATGACTCAATGATATCAGGCATCCAGTACCAGCTTGGTCCCATATCAAATTTAAATCCTTCAACTGTGTCAAACTGTCTCGCCCTCCCACCGGGCACCGTATGCTTTTCATAAACATGTACATCGCATCCAGCCTGAGCGAGATAAGCCGCAGCTGAAAGACCTGAAAAACCCGCACCTATAACTGCTACCTTCTTCTTCATTTATGTTAATTTGATTCCTTCTTCTTCACTGATGTTAATTAAACTAAGGATGTTATTTCGCTATATTGATCTGCTCCAACAGTTTATCTGGTGAAATATTCTTATCATAAATCACCTGATGAAATTTGCTCAGCTTATCCAATAAACTTATTAATGTTATTTTTTCACTGTATGTCAAATTACCTGAAACAATTTGTGTTGCATGCCGTATTTTTTCCATTTGTTGATCTAAAGCTAATCGACCATTCTCCGTAATATAAATCACTTTACTTCGACGATCCGATTCTGAATTTTGCTGGCTAATCCATCCTTGTTTGATTAAACGGTTAATAATGGCCATACCCGCAGGTTTTTCATGAATATTCCTTCTGATTAGCTCCATTTTTGTCATCTCGCCAAACGACCTAAGGGTAATAAGATATATATATTCCTCCTGGGTTGAAAAATCAGATTCCCATATAGCCGCTTTGGAATAGCTTTTTGCAAACCTATTCATATGCACAAGTAAGGTGCTGATTACACTCTCTGGCGTGCGCCCATTCTCTTTTCCTTCCCAATAGGGCTCAACAGAAATTCCTGTTTCCTTTGCCGTTACCCAACGCTTAAATCCATCGGAGTCATCGCTAAAGCTATCAGTAACTTCTGTTTCCGCGTCAAATTCCTCGACTAATCCAATGATTTCTTTTAAAAGCTTATACTTCATACGCACAAATTAGAACACTAATATACTACTATAGTTTTATGTATAAAAAAAAAGGGTTGTTTTTAGGATAAAAATAAACTAATCAAAATAATATAGAGCTTAATTCTGAGTTACTATTAGTTTGTAATATACTAAAAAACAGCAATAATACCTGAATTTGAGATCAAATAGACCGCATATGTATTAAATTTTGTTACGGATGATACGATCAAGCTCACTTCGACTATACGGAACAAAAGAATGTAAGGGTTTTATTGTCACCAATTGACGAATGCCAGTGACAATAAAGAAATGAAAATGAGATTTTAAAAACGATCTTATTTTGACAGATGTCCATCTCTAAAAAAGAATTATGGCAAAATCGAATCAAAATCAACAAAAAATGCCAAATGAGCATTTACATGAGTTATTTGTAGACGAATTAAAAGATATTTTGGGTGCTGAAAAACAACTTTTAAAAGGGTTAAAGAAAATGAGCAAAGCAGCCGAAGATGAACAACTGAAACAGGCATTTGAAAAACATCATGGCCAGACCGAACAGCAGATTGAGCGGCTTAAGGAAGTGTTTTCCGTATTGGGAATCGCTGCTCGAGGTAAGAAATGCAAAGCCATGGAGGGGCTCCTAGAGGAAGCTGACGAGATTATCGAAAATTTTGAAGGAGACCCAGCATTGGATGCAGCGCTTATTTCTGCAGCGCAAAAAGTTGAACATTATGAGATAGCAAGTTATGGTTGTCTGGTTACATTTGCAAAGCTGATGAAACATTCAGAAGCAGAGCAATTGCTACAACAAACACTTGATGAAGAAAAAGAAACAGATACGTTACTTACAGAAATTGCTGTTTCCGGTGTAAATGAATCTGCTTAAGCATTAATAACCAAAAATGAAATGCCCGAAAAATCGGGCATTTCATTTTTGGTTTCAAATCCTGTTCCTGCAATATAAATTCCATCTTATATGTTTGGAAACCTAAGGGAATGACGCTTTTAAACTTCTATATTCCGAGGATACCGAGTATACATTGATTAATTTCAATCTTACAAGAAGTATATCTCTGCTTCCAATATCGAAATTGAGAGTGATCTTTTCCTATCAAATTTTAAACGATTTCATCGGCATATTGTTCTTCAATCAAGAAATATCATATGGAAGATCTATTATATTCGATAGCCGTCAGCATAGTCATTATTTGGGCGGTAACTTTTCTTGGCGGGTTTGTAACAGAAGATATTGTTCACGTCTTATTAATTTTGGCTACTGTAACATTCATATTTCGTGCAATAACAATTAATGGGAGCCGCGAAGCTCGCAGATCCGAGGAATAAGATATTGCCGACACGACTAAAGCTTAATCATTTTCGTTTAAATTTACTTTTCGCCTACTCAGATTATTTTTTTGGAATAAAAATCCATTTTAAATTTACTTCGTGATACATCGTGTGATGGATAAAATGTATTTATTCTATTTATAAAAACGCTAACTGTCTAAAAGGAGAGGCAGATTGCTACAATGCTCGGGAAAGAATACCTAGCCAAACCGCTAACTAAAATTAAAAATTTATTTATATTTTAGGGTATTTACACAGGAAATAACACAAATAAAAGATGTAATGGCTTATGAAGATTCTCTTGACAGGTGTGACGGGTTATATTGCCAAACGCCTATTACCCGTATTATTGGAGCAAGGACATGAGCTTATCTGCTGTGTTAGGGATAGAGATCGTCTCAATATTCCAACTGAACAGCATAATATAGATGTTATCGAAGTAGATTTTCTGGATAAAGAAACACTCAAAAACGTGCCGACTGATTTTGATGTAGCTTATTATCTTATACATTCGATGGCTACCCAAACTGGCGACTTTCAACGCATGGAAATTGAATGCGCTACCAATTTCAAAAATTTCATTGAGTCGACCAAAGCACGGCAGATTATCTATTTGAGTGGAATAAGTAATTCCAATCAGCTTTCCAAACATCTGGATTCAAGGAGAAATGTAGAAAAAGTATTAGCAAGTGGTTCAATTCCCATTACAACATTAAGGGCTGGTATAATTGTCGGGTCAGGTAGTGCTTCTTTCGAAATCATACGCGATTTAGTGGAAAAACTCCCCATTATGGTGACACCAAAATGGCTTAAAACTAAATGCCAGCCAATAGCAATCCGGAATGTCATTGAATTTATGGTCGGTGTTATGCTGAACGCTGAAACATACCACAAAAGTTATGATATTGGTGGTCCGGATGTTCTTACTTACAAAGAAATGCTTTTGCAGTATGCCACTGAAAGAAAGCTTAAGAGACATATTTACATCGTTCCCGTGATGACACCCAGACTATCTTCCTATTGGCTCTATTTTGTTACTTCGACTTCATACAATTTGGCAAAAAACTTAGTTGACAGTATGAAAGTAGAAGTGATTTGTAAACCAAATCGTCTAGCCGAGCAACTTGGCATCACACTGATCAACTACCGTACCGCTATCCAATTGGCTTTCCAAAAAATTGAAAGTGACCATGTGATTTCGAGCTGGAAAGATGCGCAGACCAGTAACATTTTATCTGGAGGATTGAGTAGACTGCTGGAAGTACCCGCTTATGGCTGCTTTAAAGATGTACGTAGTGTTACACTGGGCAACAGTGACGCTTCATTAAATAAGATCTGGTCTATAGGAGGACAATCGGGTTGGTACTATGGCAATTGGCTTTGGAAAATCCGGGGCTTTATGGATCAATTGGTTGGTGGGGTCGGGATGCGACGAGGGCGGAAAAGCAAAACTGATCTTTCCGCAGGTGACACCCTTGATTTTTGGCGTGTATTAATTGCAGATAAAAAACAGAAAAGACTACTTCTCTATGCAGAGATGAAATTACCGGGTGAAGCGTGGCTCGAATTTAAAATCGAGGGACAAACGTTGATACAAACTGCGACTTTTAGGCCATTGGGAATTTCAGGTAGGCTATATTGGTATGCCGTGCTACCATTTCATGCCTTTATATTTAAAGGACTAATCGAGCAAATAGCAAAATTGGAAAAATAATGTGTTGATTACTGTTATTTTGACGCCACTTTTACGATTATATCAATTTTTTAGGAAACTATGTTGTATTTTCACTGAGAGATGAACACCCATCGGTGGATTCACATCGCTAACAATGCAAAAAAAATGACCATCCCAAATCAAATACATAAACCATACGACACATCCGATAAAAGCGACTTCAATACCTGTCAACGAATTTTGGAGGAACTTTGTAGCCAGACCAAAATGAGATATGGTTTGATACGTAAGAAAGATGGACTAAAATGGGGAAATTGGTGCGTTTATGACTATCAGTCTCAGCAAATAGTCAATAAAAACAGCGACACCTACGTTAAAATATATCAAGAAATTAGAACAGGTTTTTCGCCTATTTACATTAATGATAGTACACAATGTACTGTTGATCAATGGACTGACGTTCTTCAGGAATTCGGCTTAAAAAGTTATATCTCTTACCCAATAGTTAACAAGAAGGATGCTATTGTAGGGCACATGAGTTTTATGAATGCGGAGCCTGTACATTTTGACCGAACCAAGTTGGAAACGCTGCTCCCCGTTTGTAGTGATTTAATTGCAATAGATTTTAAAACAATATTCGGCCTTAACAAGGCGAGAAGAGAATTAAAACAGGAGCTCAGTTACACTAAAAACAGAGAGCTCATTTTAACCTCCCTAGCCCATGATCTGAATAACCCTGTGAGTATCGTAAAGGTGATATCACAATATCTGATGGGGACTGTAAAAGATGATAACCAAAAACGCTTAATAAAGAAAATAGAAGAAGCGTCTCTTCGGATGAAAGGAATGATCGATGATATATTGGATTTCAGCAGTATACGTCTTGAAAATAAACCCACAATAATTAATGAATGTTTCCGGATCGATACTTTAATTAGACAAATCCTATCCGAATATGAATTTTTACATAATAAAACATTAATGGCCAACATCGATCTTCCAACTGAAATACGTTGTGATCAACATAAAATGGGAAGGGCCTTTGCAAATTTAATTGGAAATGCAATAAAGCATGGGAACCCGGATAAAAATATAGAAATCAATGCATTCATTGAAGAAGGGCAATTTATTTTTAGCGTTACAAATGACCTTATATTCCCTCAACAAGTGTCGGATTTATCAAACTTATTCGAACCGTTTATGCGAGGAGACAATAGCAAAGGTTTAGGATTAGGACTATTTATTGCAAGTGAAATAGCAAAACTTCACAAAGGGACAATAATCGTTCACTCAGACAACACTAAGATTACCTTTAAGCTGGTTATCCCTACAGATTTCATGAGATCTATTCAATTGAGATCTATTCAATAACATATATTAAAGTTGGTCTAACATATAACGTACAATTGACATCACTTCAAAGAGGGTGTGCCAATCACACCCTAAATCTCGTCAAGTACTTCACATCTTTGGTACTGGACAGTTTTGTTCAATAAGTTTCTCATGTTTTAGCTCGATCCAGAAGTCATTGGGGATCTTAACGTTGAACGAATTTGCATTTTCTACCGCCTGTTCAGCCGTATGTGCACCCGGTATCACTCCAGATACTTCTTCGGGAGCTGCCGAAAATTGTAATGCTGCTGTGCGAAGATCAACATTATGATTTTTTGCGACCTGATACAAAGCATTTAGTTTTTCCTTGACACCAGCAGGGAAAGTTCCATCGTAGAGATAACGGTTTTTTCCAGCTAAAAATCCAGCACATAATGGCGCTCCCACAATGATTGAAATACCTCGTTCAGCTACTTTAGGAAAAACTTGATTCAGCCCTTCCTCGTGTTTTATCAATGAATACTGACAGGCTGAAAGAAAAACATCTGGATCTGCAACTTCCAATGTCTGTAATATCGGTGCAACGGTATTAACTCCTAGCCCCCAGCCTTTAATAATCCCTTCTTCTCTCATCCTAGTCAATTCAGGCATCGCCCCGTGTGCAGCTTGCTCGAAATAATAAGAATAGCTGTCTTTCATATCTCCATTGTCTGGTGACAGGTCATGAATAAATACCATATCTATCGAAGATAGTCCTAAGCGTTGTAAACTATCTTCTAAGCTCCTTCTTACACCTGAAGCAGTATAATCATAGCGGTAGCCAAAATTTAATTTCCCTTTCCACAGCGGCTGGTCCATTTTAAAATCCTCTTGAGGCAACATGAGTCTGCCCACTTTTGTTGACAAGGTAAAACTTTCCCTAGGCTGATCTTTTAAAAATAAGCCCATTCGGCGTTCGCTTATGCCTAAACCGTACCATGGGGATGTATCAAACAATCGTATTCCCGCCTTCCACGCCGCTTCTACCGCCTCCAAACATGCGTAATCAGTATGGTGCTGAAATCCATTCCCTAAGGCTACGCCTCCAAATCCTGCCTTATCAACTGGACGAAATCTTTCCTTTTGCATTAAATTTTCTGTTGCATTCATATCTTTTCCATTAATGTTTAATTTACCCATTCGCTTAGCTCCACCAAATCAACTTTGCTCCCGTTTCACTCTTTCCGCAAGTTCATCATGCGCAGTAAGATCAAGACGTAACGGTGTAATGGATACTAAATTATGCTCTACTGCCCAACGATCTGTGCCTTTATCAGCAGGTTCTAAAGGTACGACAGTGATCCAATAGTTTTCCCTTCCCATAGGATCTTCTCCCGATACAACCCTGCCGTCATACAACCTTACTGATTGTCTTGTCCATGCTATGCCCTGGGGTTGGGCTGGGAAATTCACATTGTAAAGCGCGGGTTCTTTATTTTCCATTAATATTTTTAGCACATCGCTTGTCCATGTAGATAAGCCTTCAAAATCCGGTTCAGTCTTTCCGACAGGGGTGCTCAAAGCAATACCCGTAACACCAAGAAGGGTGGCCTGCTTAGCAGCAGCTAGTGTCCCCGAATGCCACATAGAATTACCAAGATTCGGCCCCATATTGATACCGGAAAGTACAACCTGCGTATCAGGAAACATATGTAAACCCAATGCTACGCAGTCTGCCGGAGTTCCATTGACCCTAAAAGCTTCAATATCTTCAAAAGTAATAGGTGCCCGCCGATAACTTAGCGGCCGGGAATGCGTGATCGCATGTCCCATTGACGACTGCTCCACATCGGGTGCCACAATTTTTACTGTCCCAAACTGTTTCGCTATCCTTGCCAGTGCTGCGATACCAGGCGAATAAATGCCATCGTCGTTGGTAATAAGTATATTCATAGTTGTTCTTTTCTTTAAAAACCAATCTCAGCCATGCTTTGTTCAATTGTTATGAAAGAACATGGCAAAAACATAAGATTAGTACATAACCCTACCGCTGGGGATGATACCAATGGGGACAAAGATGAACTATGTCAATTGATTGAAAATCTTGGACACAATTGCACAGTAGTCGCAAAAAAAAACGCTGTCAAGAAGATCGATCCGCAGACTGATATCATTGCCTTGGCCGGCGGTGATGGCACGATCAGAGCTGCAGTTTTAGCGCTATTGGAAAAAAAACTAAAATTTAAAAGACCAATCGCCATATTGCCACAAGGAACTGCAAACAATATTGCTATTTCTCTTGGGATTCCCCTTGATTGTGAAAAAGCCATTGATCTCTGGAACGACTGTAAACTTAAAAAAATCGATGTAGGAATGGTTTTGGGATTAGCAAAAAAGCCCCTCCATTTTATAGAATCTATCGGTTTCGGGGTATTTCCTTTACTGATGGAGAAAATGGATAAAAAAAGTTTAGCGGAAGATCTTAGTGCGGAAGAAGAAATAAAAATTGCACTCCAACAATTACGCGAACTGGTCCAAACGTTCCCAGCCAAGAAGCTGAAGATAAAGTTAGCAGAAAGTAACTTTGAAACAGCATGTATTCTCGCTGAAGTTATGAATATTCCAAGCATGGGGCCGCGACTAATCTTATCTTCTAATGCTGATCCGGGCGACGGACAGTTCGACATTATCATTGTAACTGACAAGCAACGGCAGGAACTTTTAGACTATATTGACGGGCTATTGAATGGATCCGATGTAGCATTGAAAATAAAACCCATCCGAGCTAGCCGGTTGACCATGGAATGGGAAGGCAAAAAAATACACATCGATGACGAATGCAGAAGTTACAGTGGCCAGCAAATAAAAATTACCTTGCTTGATAGCCTTATTGAAATTGTTGCTGGCGAAAGTGAGCTATAGTTTTTGCCAACGATAACGCTACGAACGCTGTTCCCTACTAAAAACAACAAGTCAAATGAATAGATTGAAAAATAAAGATCGTACGGCAAGCATACTTATTTCTATGATGACAGCGATCGCTGATACGGATTCAAAGAAGTCAAATACAGACTTGTCCGAAAGTCAAGAAAATGACATTTCCAAACGACAAAAGCGTCCTAATACCGATTTATCAGGTATTAAAGACGATCGTACCCATAATAAGGACGCAGAACAAGCCGCACAGAAAGAGAAAGACGACGAAGACACACCCGATCTTTCTGGTGATATCAATGTTTAAAAGGAAATTATCCTATTATCGTTGCATTGGCAGTGACTGACTGAAAGTTGCTGGGTCTCATTATAACTTAACCTTTTCGAGGTGGGAAGAAGAACAGCCTTGGGTTTATCTTAAAATAGATCCAAACGGCTTTACCCATTTTAATCAATTCTTTCGAGGATAAGTTACGTGAACGGAAAGCTAAAATCAACGATAAAGAGAAACTGACCATAAAATTGAAAAACCCGATCATTCCAACCCCCAAAATACCCCAAAACCAGATCTCAGCAGGCAACTCCATACCATGCCCAAATAAACCCAATGCCAAATTCCCACTCGCAAATGTAATATGCCTAATATCCAAATTTAAACCTAAAAAAAGTCCGACCGGAGCTGTAGTTCCCATAAAAATTCCAAACCAAACGTTCGATACAATACCTGCCCATTTTTTCTCATAAAACAAAGCTATTTTATTTGTCTGCCGCTGTCCGAATATCTTTTTCAACATAGGATGCTCCTGAATGCGATAATAAACTGAATTGTGCTTGTCTCTATTTGATATACTTCCAGCAATAATTCCCGAAAGAAATAAAAAAACTCCCGCGATTGATGCATGAAAAACTAAAGGTGTTTTTACAGGGTTAAGGTCGTTAACAAGATGTAACCACTGTGCACTCGCAATATTAACATGAGACAGCTGTTGAATCAACCAGACAAAAAAAAGACTCATCGGAAAAGCCATCACAACATTACCAACAAAAGCAATGAACTGAGACCGAAATAACCTTCCAAATAATTCAGCAAACATCCAATAACGATGTCTGTTATTTCCAGCTCCGGAAGCTCCCTGCTCAATTGCATTGACCAAAGCAGAAGCCGTCATTGCGGGTTGTTTGGTTGCTAAAGTTGCACCAAAAAGATAAATTAACGTGAAACCTATCGCATAATTCAGGCTATATAAAAATGCATGACCAAATTCACTGGTATGTACCTTTCCCAACAATAACTTTAAGATACACATCACACCTACAATGAGGCCACCACCACAGGCGGATCGGAACATTTTCCAATATTCTTTTTCACTTGAGGTGATATAGTGTTCACCGGTCTGCGCGGTATGATGCGTAATCTCGTAGGCCAAAAGTTGTGTACTCTGTCCAACTAATTTGCGAATATTGCTTTTCCCGGAATTGTATCCAAGGAGAGTGATTGCCAGTTTGATTGTCTTTTGCTTCTTTTCATCCGGATGATCAATCACCAAAAAATATAAAATTTCTCGGATCCTTTCTAATTGTTGCCGCATGCGCAAAAGGGATTGATTCACTTTAATTGAAATGCCAAAACGATGTGAATTGTCGAATGCTGTTTCGATATACGCTTCGCATTGTCTATGTAGCACCAAAATCTGCTTATAAGATAGATCGTTGGATGGAATAAACTTTATATTGGATTGCAAAAGACGATCATTCAATTCGGTAAATTCCCGCATAATTGCAATAAATGGACTATCAAAATTTTGAAACTCCGGCACCATCTTGTTTACATCTGTTTCCATAGCACGCCCTGTAATACGTTGGACCAACACTTCCAGTCCATACAATATTTCAATCATCCCAAAGCCAGTTTCATCGTCATAAATCGTTTGCAATCCACATAAACAAAACAGTTCATCAACCTGATCCTGAGGTATCGTTGCTATCCACTCAGCATCGCGAGATTTATAAAAAACTTGATTTAAAAGATATTGTAAAGTAGACTTCGGCGGCTGAAAAGGTAGATACCGTTCTGTAATTCTTTTTTTTAGTTCGTAAAAAAAATCTGCATAACTTATGATGCCCGTATCAGAAATCAGCTGATCAAAATCCTTGGCAACCAGGATTCTTTTAAGATAAAGCTGAAAACATTGAAGTTCTTCAGGTGATGCATCAAAATAGTCTAATAAAAATTGAATGTCAGTCCGATAATGTAAATTGACATGCTTTGGACGAACGACGTCTACCAGTGAAACCAAAAAATCAACATTTATATAAGCTGGGTCTGCTATTTGAGTTTTAAAATGTTCAAATAAACTCTTTACCTGCGACTCGCTATCCTGTTCCTGTTCCATATATAATAAAATTCCTCTCTAGATACCAAGTTTGGGCACGTTTTGTTTTTAAAATCTAAAAGAGATATGCTTTACATCGTGTCAAAGAGCTACTAGAATGAATGATATCTATCATTTTTCAATCCATAGCATTTTCATAATTTTATAGCTAAGAAATTATAAATCAAAAGTGAACGATAAAGAAAAGACAAAAATGAAAAAAAACGACAAATTGAAGCCCGCAAAAATATGTTATGAACATATCGGCGGTAAACTCGGTCAGCTCTTACTCGAAAATTTGATAACAAAAGGCTGGTTGGCAAAAAAAGATCCCGCAGATAAAAACTTCTATATCACTGAACTTGGAGAGTCGCAATTGATAGCATTTGGAATAGACTTATCACAAATTAAACCCTAATTACCATGAACTTATTATTGGATTACGACAATTTCTTTTTACCGGTCGATGACCTCGATATAGCAAAGAAATTTTATCGAGACCAACTTGGGCTCGAAACTAAGTTTGACTTTCCAGCAAAAGGGATGACTGCGTTCAAAATAGGCGACAATGAACCAGCTATCATACTGAGTTCTGCCCAACAGGCAAAACCATGTATCTGGTTTACCGTTGCAGATGTTAAGGCAACCTATGCATATTTAAAGGAGAAGGGGATCGTATTTTTAAGCGAGCCGTTTGAGATTATGACAGGTCTAGCAGTCGAATTTAATGATCCTTTCGGAAATAAGCTTGGAATAACCGATTATTCCAAATCAAATAAAATTTGATTTTAATACCAACTGGGCTTTTAAGACGCTAGTAAATAATTGCAAACTGATTGATACAAACACGAGTCGACTTTTTATTTTATCGAGGCAAAAGGCTGGGTCATTTATTGTAAAAATACAATAATTTCTGCGCTCTAAAGACCGTCGATAAGATACCAACTCAGAATAAGACCAATGACAAAAATTAATACAGCAACAATGGTGATACTATTCGAAGTTTGAACGAAGTTCTCTTCCTCAATTTGCTTATTTGTCTTTCGGTATTTAAAGAAAGCAACAATAACAGTCAATGCACCAATAACCACAATGGAAACGCCAACAACGCCAGAATATTCATGTTGGGAGCCAACAACGACATCTTTCTTTAAAATGAGCTCTATCTGACGAATAAATAATGAAAATTTAACGACTACGAATCCAAAGCCCATAATCCCTAAGCTGGTTCGTATCCAAGCGAGAAAAGTCCGTTCATTAGCAAGATGGTCATTTACCTTCTGTGGTACACTGTTATTTGACATTTAAATAAATTTTGTGGTTTTCCCCTATATAAACGCTGCAGAACTTTAAAAAGTTTGCATCATATTTTAATGTTTCGATCGTTAAAATTTCTTTCCAAAGTCTTTTCTACATACCGTAAGCGATTTGCGAATAGCAAACGACAATTTTGCCGACAGGTTAAACAAACACTTGCAAAATTACCACATTGGAACATCTGTTTATATTCCAGACGTTGACGTTTCAATTTATCAGATCTTTAATCAAAAATACCGATGCAACTATAGTGAACTACGCCATGATACATCTTAAGGATATGTTAAACTTTTAAGATTAACACTTTTTAACCATGTAATATGGTAACTTTAACAAAAATTAGAATTTACATCAACCACAAATGCCCTTTTTAGACCATGTTCTGCAAGTTCCTACCTACGGATGGAAAGACGCCGATGGAAACCTCGTTAAGCCAACCAAGAAAGAAATTTTCAAAGAATTCTTCAAACGCCTCAATATTTTTAAGGATAAACGAAATTGGCTACCCTTTTTTAGCTGGTTCAAAGTAGCCTGCCTAATTCCGTTTTTTATACTCTTTTTGATATACCACTTCAGTTGGTGGACAGTATTGGCAGCCTTCCTCTATAGTATGATTGTTATGGGAACCCATGGCACGATATGGCATCATCGATTTGCCACACATGGTGCATTTAAATTCCGTAACGGTTTCTGGCGCTTTGTCACACAGAATCTGACTATCAATGTAATTCCCGAAGAAATATATGTGATTTCGCATCATGTGCATCATGCCAAATCGGATAAACCCGGCGATCCATACAATGCACAGGCTGGCTTTCTATACTGTTTCTTAGCCGATGTAAATCATCAGCCTATTGCTAAGGACCTGACGGAAAATTCATATAACCGGGTGAAATTACTTATGCGACACACAGGTGTTACAGCCAATAGCTATGCACAATATAAAAAATGGGGATCATATGTCAATCCATCGCACGCCGTGTGGTCATGGATACTTAATTGGGCCTTTTGGTATGCCATGTTCTATCTGATTGGTGGTCATGCCCTTGCTTGCACACTCTTTGGCGCGGCTGGCTTCTGGGCTGTCGGCGTCCGAACCTTCAACTATGAAGGCCATGCAAAAGGCGAAGACAAACAACGGGAAGGCATCGATTTCAATGAGAAGGACAAATCCATAAATCAATTATGGCCAGGCATTGTAGCAGGTGAATGGCACAATAACCATCATCTATACCCCAAGAGTGCACGTAGCGGTTTCAAACCATACCAAATTGATCTTGCGTGGTGTTATATTAAAATAATGCATAAACTAGGAGCAGTTAGCAGCTATAGGGATGACAAAAAAAGATTTGATGAACACTATCGCCTCCCCTACCTACAATCAAAAGAATAATAGTCAAATTTGGTGTTAAACGCATTCACAGCGATTATTTTGCCTAAGAGATTGTGCCGATTGTAGCCTGATACTCGCTGTGAATAGCTTATTTTTTGACCCCTGCCACCTATTCGATACTATACAGAAGCGTACAAGCGCCGAACGGTTTATACACAATTATTTTTCCATGTAATAAAGATCCGAAAATATTTTTGACAGTTTCTCAGGATCTTCTCTCCATGCGGCATACATACCTTGCCCCATATCATCCGGAACGATGTCCAATTTTCCAGCGGATACATATTCCAATATTTTCACCGCTGTAGTATCTGGATCTGGCATCTCCCAATCGCTTCCTTTGTTCATATCAGTATCTATAGCTCCAGGGTTCACCGCATACACGGCTACACCATCTTTAGCCAATTCGATGCGAACGGATAGTGTAGCCGAATAGAGGGCTGCTTTTGACGCCGCATAACCAGCAATTGAGGGTAACGGAGAATATGCCGCAATGGAAACGATATTAATCATAATAGACGCTCCATTCGTTATGAGAATTGGAGCAAATGCACGCATCATTTTTATTGTCCCAAAATAATTCACCTCTAGATCATTTTCCATGCCCAAAAGTTCTCCATGTAGCATGTTTCCTGGATTTAAGGTCCCGGCGTTATTGATCAGAATTTCTGTATCGAGAGCTGCATTTGCAATCTCCGCTATTTGTTCATCGTCCGTAATGTCCAGTTGTAAAGGCACTATTCGATCATCATCGAATAACGGCATCGATTTCAAATTTCTGCAGGTGGCATATATCTTTCCTGCTCCATGATTAAGCAGTGCACTCACTAGTGATTTACCTATTCCTCTATTGGCTCCTGTAACCAAGATGATTTTATCTTTAAAAACTTGCATCGTGTAATATTTATTAGTTTACACAAAACTATATCAAAAGAGAACCCTAAAAAATCCGAAACTTGCGATAATTGCAGTACTCTTGATTCATGGAAGATAACAAATCGCATTTTTGAATATCAATAGCTATTATTGATATTTTATCCTGGTTAAAGACTATTTTAAATACAAAAGCATATGTAGGACACTAGGCCACTAAAAAATATGAAATACTGATAATCAAAAAGTTAATCAACTCTAGGAAATATACTTTTTACTAAGGCTGCATAAAGGGCTTCCTGCGTCACAGGTTTCACTAACCAACACGTTATGTCAAGAGGCTGACAAAGCTGCGCTATATTGTGTTCGTAAGCACTAAAAACAGGAATAATATGCTGCTCAAAATTGTTATTGTATTTTTTTTCGAGAATATGCTGTATGGTTTCAATACCACTCATAATGGGCAATTGATTATCAATCAAAATAGCATCAAAACGGCGCCCCCCCTTCAACATTTGTACTACTTCAAATCCTGTTTTTGCTTGCGTTGTATTAATCTTTTTAAAAGACAGCATCCGGGCCAAATCATTTCGTTCATACGCTTCCTCAGCAACAATAAGCACATCCTTTATTTCTCCCAGTCCTGCCAATTCTTCCGTTTCCCAAATAGCAGGTACTTTGATATTGAAAAAGAATCGGCTTCCTGCATCGAAAATGCTTTCCACTTTCAATTCACTGTCCATCATATGAAGCAATTTATTCGATATGGTCAGTCCCAAACCAGTCCCGCCATAGCGTTTAGTCATCGAGTTATCTTCTTGCGAAAAAGCTTCAAATATCTTTTCCAATTTCTCTTGTTTGATACCTATACCTGTATCTTTTACGCTGAAACACAACACAGCTTGGTCAGGACCTTCTGATACGACTGAAATACTGAGTTCAATGGTGCCCTTCTCCGTAAATTTAGTCGCATTACTCAGTAAATTCATTAATACTTGCTTGATACGCAGCGCATCAACCCAGATGTATTTGGGTACATTGGGAGCGATATTCAAATAAAACTCTAGTCTTTTGGCTTTGAGCTGTATGTTAAGAAAGTTTGTCAATTGAATAACTAATTCGTAAAGATCAGTCTGTTCGACATCCAGTTCCAATTTGCCTGCTTCAATTTTGGAAAAGTCTAGGATATCTGTGACAATTCCAAGCAATAAATTAGCAGATTGATCCACGATCGTGAGGTACTCCCTTTGCGTCTCCTCAAGTGCTGTTCCGAGCAGTAAATCGGTAAAGCCAACAATTCCGTTTAGAGGCGTGCGAAGTTCATGGCTCATGTTCGTCAAAAATTGAGTTTGTGCTACATTAGCTTGCTCTGCAACTATTTTAGCCTTTTCAAGCTCCTCACGTTGATAAATGATTCTACTTATATCTGTGGCGATGGCAAGGTAACCAATGACATCTTCGTTTATATCCCTTATGTAAGTAACAGCGAGCGAAACATGTAACCTACTTCCATCTTTTCTACAATAGGTCCACTCTCGTTGTTCAGCGCCATGTAATTCAGCCGTATCTGCAAAAAGACGAAATTCATCTACTGCGTGCCCCAATTCAACCTCCATTTCTTTAGCCCGCAAAACGAGTTCCTCTTTTAAATGAAAATGTGCAAGACCTAATCTACCAATGACTTCTTCACTGCTGTATCCCAAAAGGTTTTCGGCACCTGTGTTAAACAATGTAATTAAGCCAGTTTTATCCGTTGCTATAATAGCGACCGCGGAGGTAGCATCTAACACTTCTGTCAGCATTTTTTTGGAATGCGAAGATTCTGCTTCTATGCGTTTACGTTTGTCAATATCCTGAAAAGTACCAAATAAACGAACACAATGCCCATTTTCAAAATCAGCATTTCCCAACGCACGTATCCAAAGGTCATGCCCCGTGAATGTGACAATTTCGAGTTCCAAATCCCAAGGCTCTCCTGTCGTGAGTGCATGTTCAATTGCAAGCCGCATTTTATTCCTAGATTCCCCTTCTTTATAGAAGTTCAGTGCCGTTGTTAAGTTTGGTTCATATGCGTCAGGTACTTCATGAATCTCTCTGGTAATTTCCGACCATACAATCTTTCCATCAGCAGGTGTATACTCCCAACCACCAATCCTGGCCACCCTTCCAGTCCGCATCAAAGTTGCCTGTGCATGTTTAAGTTTCTTTTCCAGAAAATGCTGCTCAGTAATATCCACTGCATTTCCAATCACGTAGGGGACTTTGTTCGTATTGTTTTGTAGAATATTATTGAACATCCAAATACGCATCTCGCCCGAACGTGTAACGGTACGCATTTCCCCTTTAATAATTCCTTGTTGAACAATTACGGATAGGTAATCTTGTAAATTTTGATGTCCCTCCTGGGGAACAATATCAAAAAGCGATCTTGACTGAATCTCATCTTTTGTATAGCCCAGGATTCTGGCACCCGCATCATTCACGGTTATGAAATTACCATTCAGATCGTGTGTACACATCAGTCCTTGAGAGTTTTCGAAAAATGCTTTCAGCTTCTGTTCACTTTCCTTATACTTTTCTTTTTCTTTTCTATTGACGATCAGTGTGACGACTTCATCTCGCAGAAGTCTTAAAATTTCCTTTTGATATTGATCGAGCTGCCTCGGAACACGATCGATAACACACAGCGCACCTAATGCATAACCATTGGGATCAATTAGTGGTAAGCCTGCGTAAAAACGGATATTTGGTTCTAAAGTGACCAATTCATTGGATTTAAAACGCTCGTCCTTTTCGGCATCTTCCACTTCCATTAATTGATCTTCGTGCAGTGTGTACTGGCAAAATGAAACCTCTCTTTTTGTTTCTTCGGTATCCAGGCCTAGGCGCGATTTAAACCATTGCTTATCTTTATCAACTAATGAAATCAGTGAAATAGGCGTACCACATACAAGCGATGCAATTTTAGTTATACGGTCGAATTCTTCCTCTGGTGCTGTATGTAGAATTTCGTATGCGTGCAAAACACGTATTCGATCTGATTCGTTTGCGGGAGATAATTTAGCATTCATTCAAAAGCCCGTATTGGTTATCAATTATTTCTTCTACGCATTTATAGGTCCTCAGGTATAGCTTGGTTCAATCATCCTTTTCCGCCCACATAGATTTTAATTTAGCTTATGTTGCTCTATAAAAAAAAGGCAGACCGACAGAGAGAATAGCATTGTAAATATAGACATGAACATCGCTACTTCAAAAAAGTTTTTTTAAAGATAAACTAAAACTAACTTCTGCAATGAATTTACCGAAATTTATCAGCTGAAATTTACGAATACTGTGCCCACCGAACCGCGCATTCAATCAAAAAAGCTTAGATTCTTATCAGCAATAATAGTGGTGTGGTCAATAAGTTATTGCCCAGGGTTATTTTTTATATAGTACCCATTACACATAATGCACTGAGTGTAGGCACATCTTTTCCGCCTTCATCCTCCAGTGTAATAGCAAAAGCCTGGGCATGAGGAATGTCCAGCATCTTACTCGCAATGTCTGCCTTTACGTCGAGTGGGAAAACTCCTGCACTAACGGGCTTACCATCAACCATTGCCCACAACTGATATTGCTTTCCTTTGGGTGCCGGAGGCAAATGTTCAATGCTCAGATAGACTGTCTTTGAGGACTGATCCCAAAATACCAAGGCCCGATAATCCATTTTATTCTCTACTCCCTTAAGTAGGATGGTCTTGATCGTAGGATTTTGAACAAGTGTCCATTTATCCTGCAATATCGCAAGCTTTTCTTGTTGAGCATCGAATAAGATCGCTGTCTGATTCAATTTATTTACGGACTCTTGTTTACGTTGATATAAGAATATATTTGTACCAATACTAACAGCCAACAATAGGCTTGCTGCAATGGCCCAGGTGTAAGATCGTTTGACAAATGCTTTCTTGTCGGCATTCATAACAACTACTTCATGAGGGCCGGCCGAAGAATCCGATTGTGTTTCGATCACTTCCTCACCTTCGCTTGGTACGAGATTTTCCGTAACGAGCCTATTCCAAATATTTTGTTTCAACTGCATAGGCATTTCAATCGCTTGGTTATCGGCCAGCTGTTCGAGTGCTATCTCTGCTTCTGCGATGGCCTGTTCCACTTCGACATTATTTTTTCGAATACAGTTTAAGATACTCACTTCCTCTTCGGATGCGAGCCCCAAAACGTACGATTCAATAATCCCCGATGATATGTATGCTTTAATATCCAAAATTAACGGTACTCTTTTAGTAGTTGTTGTAACTGTATAAATGCTGCTCTGGTACGGGTTTTTACCGTACCAAGCGGAACATCAAGTTGTTCGGCAATCTCTTGTTGTGTATACCCTTCATAGTAAGCCATTTCAATCAAGATACGCCATTCTGGCTTTAATTTATCTAAAATAGTGCTAAAACCAATAAAATCTGACTTTATATGTAGCCCACCCTGACTTTGATCCTGTTCTTCTTCCCTATTTACGATATTTGAAAGTGGTTGGTTTTTCTGCTCGTTAACAATTGCTTTTGATTTTCGATGATCGAGTGCTGTATTACGGGCGATGTTAATCATCCAGGTATAAAGACGGCCTTTTGACTCATCAAAGACATCGATATACCGCCAAATTTTGACGAAGACGTCTTGTATTACTTCTTCTGCATGCTCAGTTGATATGACGATACGATAAACCACCCCAAAGAGCGCATCGGCATAGTGATCATAAAGATAACTAAAAGCCTGTTGATTCTTTTTCTTCAATAAAAGAATCAATGTCTCTTCAGAAAGATTGTGTAATGGACTCAAATTTTACGTTTATAATAGCCTAAAGATGATCATTAAAAATTATAAAAAAAAAGAGCTAAAATAAAATAAGTTAAAGTTCCTGTAAAACGAGTAAAAATACGTAGCATACTCCTTAGAACAACAAATGGTTACGTAAATGGCTTTATGATAACTGTAATTTTTTAAACGTTCCTTATCAAATTTAAACGTTCCTTATCCAATAAGATTCTCATCAATCAGCACGTATTTTAATGGAGAGATAGCCTGAAAAGGTTGCTTAAAAACTAGATGATAAAAAAAAATAGCGTTATGGTGAAAAATATTGTGTTCATAAACAGGATGATCCGTATTTAAAGCAGAGAATATATCTTCCATATTTGCAAGATATTACTTTGGTTTCTATATTTGTCCCATAAGAAATCCTAATGCGGAAGTGGCGTAATTGGTAGCCGCACCAGACTTAGGATCTGGCGCCGCAAGGCGTGGGGGTTCGAGTCCCTTCTTCCGCACAAAAAAATCCCGAACTTATCAGCTCGGGATTTTTTTTAAAATTACATCTTCGCTCCATCAATTAGACAGACCATTCGAATGGTTTGGTACAAGGATCGCATTCAAATTTTAAGACCTTCCCTAGACTTTTGGCTTTTTTACCTTTTTTTACAAATACATAAGCCAAATCAACATATTCTTCTACTTCCGTCCCACTTTCATCTCTGCCTTTTACGATAACAGAATAATATTTTCCGTCGGAATCTTTCTTATAAAAAACTTCATTCACCGAGATCTTTTTGGGAATTTGGTTATCGCAGCAGCTGCACCACAAAATAATAACAGGCTCTTTCTTGAGGTAAACAACAGCGGCTTCGGCCTGCTTCTGTGTAAGGGCCTGCAGTTGGTCCGCTTTCGAGAATAAAGCTGCGCATAGCAACAGGGAAAGAAATACGATCTTTTTCATATATTTTTTGAGTTTAAAAGAATCTATCCGCAAAGACTATGCCTTTAGCTACTAAAAGCTAATTGTAGTCTATGTTGCGAAGAAAGGTCTGCCTATTTTTCCCAAACCAATGCACTTGCCCCGAGAATTGCTGCATCGGCTTCTTCCAATTCACTAAAGACAAGTTTCACTTTATTCCTAAACAAAGGAAAAAGATTTCTTTCCATATGCAATTTAGCGGGCTTCAATATAAAATCTCCGGCTTTAATGACACCGCCAAATAAAAGAATTGCTTCAGGAGATGAAAACATCACAAAATTAGCCAACGCCTCACCAAGCTTCTGCCCTGTATATCGGAATACTTCGATGGCAATTGCGTCACCTTTCAACGCACATTCATGAACAGTTTTGGAATTTATAGCATCTTCAGGATATTGATTTAACATCGATTCGGGAAATTCAGCCCGCATTTTCTTTGCCGTGATGGTTATTCCAGTAGCGGAAGCATAGGCCTCTAAACTTCCCTCAGAACCTGTGCTCCAATGTTTTCTCCCCCCGGGTTTCACAATCGTATGACCTAACTCCCCCGCAAATCCGTCATGCCCATAAATAAGCTTCCCTCCAGCCACAATACCACTCCCGACACCTGTACCCAAGGTAATCATAATAAAATCTTTCATTCCTCGAGCTGCGCCAAAAAGCATTTCACCATAAGCCGCGGCATTGGCATCATTGGTGATGGTACAAGGAATACTAAACTTGGTAGTCATTAAATCACTGAAATGAATGACGCCCTTCCACGGAAGATTGGGCGCATGATCTATTGTTCCAGTATAATAATTTGCGTCTGGCGCTCCAACCCCAATTCCATCGAAACTGTCTTTGCCACCAAAATTTTCAATTAAAGGAAGTGCTTTTTCATACAGCGCATCAATAAACTCTTCTACTGTCTCATAATCATCTGTTTTTATGCTTCCTTTTTCAAGCACTTCACCGCGATGATTGACCACGCCAAACTTCGTATTGGTCCCCCCAATATCTATTCCCAACGCCACGCGTCTTGATAAATCTATTAACGACATTTTTATTTATGTTTCTTAATTTTAAAATTACTAAAATATAATATTTTATGAGCACTCGACAAAATCTTCTTGCCAATTAATTTTAATCTGCCGACCTTTTGTTGTGTGACGAATCCGCTCAGCAGCCGATGCGCCAAACATCGCTGCGATATAGCCTATCATTAAAAAACGGCTTCTCATTGCCTAATATTTTGTAAAATTAGCGATAATGATCAAATTTACTTGCTGCTGAATTAGAATTTACCGTCATTTGTGTCGTCGATTTATTAGCTTAAAAAATCGCAGCTCATTATTCGTGATAGGATTGATACAGATTCAATTAATCGAAGCAAATAATATACCCTATTTTATTCGTACTTTGCGCGTATCGCCAGATTGAATTATTGAAATCATACAACATTAAAAAACAATGAAAAAACTAACACTTGCCTTAATTTTCTTGGCTGGAATCTACTCTCAGCATGCAGAAGCGCAAATAGGAGATACAAGTTCGGACAAAGGTCTTGATTTGAGCTTAATGGACAAATCGGTACGTCCACAAGATGACTTTTACAATTATGTGAGCGGGACCTGGATGAAAACTGCTAAAATCCCTTCCGACAAACCCACTTGGGGAAGCTTCAATAAATTGGCAGAAGATACGGACAACAATTCGATGAAAATTCTGAACTCTCTATTAAAAGATAAATTTCCTGAAGGCAGTGAGGGCCAAAAAATACAGGATTTGTATGCTTCCTATATGAACTTAGAGAAAAGAAATGCCGAAGGTATTAAACCCATTCAGGGGAATTTAAGCAAAATCGACGCCATCAAAAACTTAAAAGATCTTCAGAATTATTTAATATCGGTAACAAAAGAAGGTGAAAACAACTTTTATGGTTGGGGTGTATACGCTGACTTGAAAGATTCCAAAATGAATGCGGTCTATTTAGGCGATGCGACTTTAGGATTAGGAAGAGATTATTATCAAAAAGAGAATGAGAAAAATACAGAAGCTATTGCAGAATACCAAAAATATGTAGCTTCAATGTTAAAAGAATTGGGCTATAAAAATGGTGATGCTGCCGCAAAAGGCATCGTTGACTACGAGAAAAGTATTGCTAAAACCTACTTGACCAATGAACAGAGCCGAGATAATACGCTGCAGTACAATAAGCAGACTATGGATGAACTAACGGCATTGGTTAAAAATGTCAATTTACCTGAGTACCTTAAAAAAGTAGGTGTCAACACAGAAAAAGTAATTATTGGAGAGTTAGGTTATTACAAAAACTTCGACAAGTTGGTCAATGCTCAAAACCTTCCTATCATCAAGGATTACTTAAAATTCCATATGATCAACGGCAGTGCTTCTTATTTAAGTGAAAAATTAGGCGATATGCGCTTTGCTTTTTATGGCAAATATTTAAGAGGTCAACAAGAACAACGCGCATTAAATAAAAGAGGATTTGAACTGATCAATTCCACACTGGGTGAGGCTTTCGGCAAACTCTATGTGGATAAATATTTTCCAGCAGAAGCTAAAGCCCAAATGGTAGAATTGATCGACTACCTAAAGAAAAGCTTTGCTGTCCATATCAACGATTTGACTTGGATGTCTTCCGTCACAAAAGGCAAAGCGCTTGACAAACTAAACAAATTTACCGTAAAAGTCGCCTATCCGGACAAATGGAAAGATTATTCTAAATTAAATATTCTATCTGAAAACAAAGGGGGTAACCTGTATACGAACCTTCAACATATTACCACTTGGCGATATGAAAAGGATCTGGCTAAAATTGGAAAAGCAGTTGATAAATCAGAATGGGGCATGACTCCGCAAACCGTAAACGCCTACTACAATCCGGTAAACAATGAGATTGTGTTTCCAGCAGCTATTCTGCAACCTCCATTTTTCAACGCACAAGCTGATGCAGCGGTCAATTTCGGTGGTATAGGAGCTGTGATTGGCCATGAAATGAGCCATGGATTTGACGATTCGGGAGCACAATTTGATGCGGACGGAAACTTGGTAGACTGGTGGACACCAGAAGATAAAGCGAATTTCGAAAAAGCTACAAAAACACTGGCTGCTCAATACGATAAATATGAACCTGTAAAAGGTACCTTCGTTAACGGTACGTTTACAAACGGCGAAAATATCGCAGATTTAGGCGGGGTCAACATCGCCTATGATGCGCTTCAAATGTATTTAAAAGATAAGGGAAATCCAGGCGAAATAAGTGGATATACGCAAGATCAGCGATTTTTCCTCAGTTGGGCAACTGTATGGAGAACCCTATCCAGCGAAAAATATATGATCAACCAAGTTAAGACTGATCCACACTCCCCTGGATATTTCAGAAGTTTTGCCCCTCTGATCAATGTGGATGCTTTCTACAAAGCATTTGACATTAAACAGGGCGACAAACTCTACAAGTCTCCAGAAGAAAGAATCAAAATCTGGTAATAAGCTGTATACAGGAGCTGTCTCAAACAGGGCAGCTCCTGTCGTTTTGTTTAATCCAACAGCGAGTACTTTTGTGCACCAACAAATTGTGCACCAACCAAGCCCAATATCGAAAGCCCCACTAGTAACATTTCTTTGATAATGTACTAAATCATTTTAGTATACTTATATTCACTATAGAATTACCAATTAAGTATACCATGATAAAAACCCAAACCTCAATTTTTACGCTAGTACTATCGTTTTTCAGTTGGATGAATGCTTTGGCACAATATCCCCAGCTTTCTACCCCATGGACCGAAACAGCCCAGAAAACACAGATTCCACTTTCCGAATATCCCCGTCCTCAAATGGAAAGGAACGACTGGCTATGTCTAAATGGTAAATGGGATTATATCGGAGGTAAGGATGCTCCAAATGCGCTGAACCCTGTGGTGCCGATTTCTTTTGATAAGAGTCGGGAAAGTATTCTTGTCCCCTATTGCCCAGAATCCTATTTATCTGGAATACAGCGCAAAAAAGAAATCAACCTCTGGTACCACAGGAATTTCGAACTACCTAAACATTGGAAAGAGAAAGATATTATTCTTCACTTTGGTGCAGTGGATCACGATGCGACCGTATTTGTAAATGGAAAAAAGGCAGGTAATCATTCAGGTGGTTACGATTCCTTTTGGATCAATATCACTGAGTTTCTAAAGCCTGGCACCAATAATATTGTCGTAGCCGCGCATGATAAGAACGACGGTAAATACCCTTCGGGCAAAAATGGACCTCGCGGCGACTATACGTTTTCCTCTGGAATATGGCAAACGGTATGGATTGAACCAGTAAATAAATGCCATATACAGGGGATCAAATTGTTGCCTAAAGTAGCCGAAAGTCAGCTAAAACTACAGGTCAATACTTCCCAAAAGTCAAAAGTTACAGCCATCGTTTCGGTAGGCGGGAAAGAAATCTCAAAAACGGTACTACAAGCCGGTATTCCGTCTAGTATTCCGATAGATAATCCTCAACTTTGGTCTCCTGACTCGCCCTTTTTATACGATTTAAAATTAAGTATCCACGGCAAGAATGGAGAAATTGTCGATGAAGTTAAGAGCTATTTTGGCATGCGTGATATTAAACTTGGTCAGGTAAACGGAATTGTAAGGCCTTTATTGAATAACAAATTTGTTATGCAGCTTGGTTTGCTAGATCAAGGATACTGGCCTGACGGAATTTTAACAGCTCCTACCGAAGAGGCCCTCAAATATGATATCGAATTCACAAAAAAAGCTGGGTATAATCTCATACGTAAGCATATGAAAACTGAGCCTCAGCGGTTCTATTACTGGGCAGATAAAATGGGGCTGCTCGTGTGGCAGGATATGCCCTGCCTCTGGTATCCGGAAGAAGATACAACGATTTATCGAAAATCTTTCCGTGATGAATACAAAGCCATCATTGACGACCACTACAATTCGCCATCCATCATTGCTTGGGTGCCGTTTAACGAGAATTGGGGTGCCTTCGATGTACGCAATATTACAGCGTGGACCAAACAATACGACCCTTCTCGATTAGTAAACGGGAACTCGGGATTTAATAACAATCCGTCCTATCAAAAAGCGTATGGAGACCCCGGAAATGGTGATTTTGTGGATACGCATATCTATGTTGGTCCTCAAGGTGCTTCACAACCCGACGAGAAAAGAGCAGCCTCGCTTGGTGAATTTGGTGGTGTAGGTCTATTTGTCCGCGGTCATATGTGGCCTGTCGAAAATAATGCTTATGCCTACGAACCCACGATCGGTGCACTTACCGACCGCTATATATTCCTCATGGATAATGTCGAGCAATTGCTCCGATACAAAGGTCTTAGTGTCGCAATTTATACGCAAACGACCGATGTCGAACACGAAGTCAATGGACTGTTGACTTACGACCGTAAGATACAAAAAATGGATCTCGAAAAAATTAAAGTAGCAAACAAAGCCGTGATTAACGCTGGAAATGAATTGAATGAATAGACTTAAAAAATGTTCAAACCATCGGACTTAGACCGCTGTTCTTTTTGCAGTAAGTGTTCAATGATCATTTAAAAAAAACACGATTATGGCAAAATATTCAGAAAAAGCATCTGAAAAAGTCGAAAAAACGATGCATGAAATGAAGGAAGGAAAATTGAAATCCGGCAGCGGAAAAAAAGTGACCTCCAAAAAACAGGCTGTTGCTATTGGCTTATCCGAAGCCCGGAAGGAAGGCGCCAAAGTCCCTAAAAAGAAATCCTAGCATGTATACGCTAGGATTTCTTTTTAATCAAATTAGGCTGCTTACATAAAAAGCTATAGTAGCGATTTTTTCTCTTCTTTATCATCATAAGGATCTGACAAAACATTTTGACTATCCTCCGCATGTATAAAATTTTGATTGACATCGACCGGCGTATAAATATGGACACTGTTTCCATTTCTCTTTTTGAGATAGTATTGAATCTTTGTTGTGTCTATATTAGTTACATCGGAAGCTGTCCAGATCATTTTACGACCTGTACCATCAATTGTGATTACGGTGTCGTTACCACGTGCAATAATGCGCTCTAGTCCTAATTCACTTTTTCGATCACCTTCCCTTGTCAATAAATGCGTATTTCCATCTTTATCAATCATTCTGATCGGTTGGTTATTGTTGCATCCAACCAAAAAGAGGAAACTAAATAGTAAAAATGGAAGGGTCGTTAGTGTTATTTTCATATCGTTCACAGTAAAACTCAATATTGTTTAACGACGAGACACAAAGATACTGCCAAAACACCAATGGCTCAAAAGATAATGACCTGATTGCAGCAAACTTCGATTAATCGAAGCTATTCATCGTGCCTTAGACTTCGTTTGAGATGATAAAACTGAAGCAGTATATGATCGTACCACAAAGCAAACAAAAGCATTACTGCTGGTAGTAATAATGTTTGCAGTTTAAAAAATTGAAACATAAAACCCCCGACTATCCCTCCAATAAAAAAACCTGCAATAATCATTAGTTTAAGAAAAATACTTCTGTGTAGTTTCACTCGTTCACCAGCTTCTTTATAAAAAAACAGCTGTGAAATTTCGATGCCCAAATCAGTAAACAATCCGGTCAAATGTGTCGTTCTGACAACGGACTTGGAGACTTTCGTTACCAAGGCATTTTGAAGTCCCATTGCAAAAAGCAGAGCGAATGAAATGACCGTTATAAACGATGGTTCTATCTGGATGAAAACTGGGAGAAGTCCTGCAGAAATCAAAATAATGGATTCTATACAAATTGGGATGATATAGGCATTATGGGATTTCTTTTTTGCGGCCAATTCAACAATAAAACCTGAAACGGAAGCCCCTAATAAGAAGAAGCCGATATACCATAGATAAATCAAGGCCATTTTATAATTCGTCAAAATCAATTGCTCAGAAAAAAAAGCAAAGTGCCCCGTGACATTTGTGGTCAACGTGTTAAGTGAAAGAACTCCTGTAATATTAACCAACCCTGCAACACAGGATAAAATAGAGGCTAACTTCAAATTGTGGATGTAATTCCTTCCTCTTCCTTGGTGTCTAAACATTTGAATTAAACTTTATGTCCTACATTATCCTTCATTTTACCCACTTGCTTCTGAATGGGATTTACAAAACGTTGTCCGTCATCAGCATTAGCCAAAGGCGCACCATGTTGTTATCTTAGCCAACAGGTGATAAAAACTAGTCAAAAATACGAATACATTAATTCAAATCGAAAGGATTAAGATCATATAAAAGGACATCAGATTTTTAATAAATCATCAAATGAGCTGTTTCGAAAATAAGCCGTTTTAAACCAGTTAGCATACGATTTAAACACTTTGTAACAATTCGCTTAAACTTTAAAATTTGCATACCAAAATCACTTGTATCATTTTTAAAGTTTAATTACATTTGCTTCCGGCGATGCAAGGAAAATTCCATCAATATGTGT
Source organism: Sphingobacterium sp. UBA1498 (assembly GCF_002325125.1). Lineage (NCBI taxonomy): Bacteria > Pseudomonadati > Bacteroidota > Sphingobacteriia > Sphingobacteriales > Sphingobacteriaceae > Sphingobacterium > Sphingobacterium sp. UBA1498. The sequence goes on along the minus strand of NZ_DCRG01000032.1, from coordinate 66,844 downwards.
TCAGCGTATTTTACGCAATACTTATCAGTTTTGGCTGGTATGCTATTTCCACACCAAAATATTCACCTGCCTTCCATCTGCATGCTGCCAATCAACACAGTCATCAGGTAGAAAGCGGAGGTTTTGGAACCAAAGTCATTCGCAAAACTAAACGTCATCGGCACGAAAAATTAAGAGCTTACTTTTCAGAAAATGAAAATGAAAACGACGACACAGGAAACGATTCCAATAGCCCAAATTTATTCGCACTCACAGGAGACAGTTTTGGCAATATATTAAACGATTTCCTCCCTCAATTTCACAATACGCTCACCGCGGTTTCGCTTGCAAATACAACACCTTTTACTCTCCGCAAAAACGCACTATATATCCATTACAGTGTATTCAGGCTGTGATTTTTTAATACTTTCTTAAAAAACATAAAAATAGCTTTCAAAATCACCTGAAAGCATGTCACACTATTGTTCAATTTTTCGAAAATAATTAAAAACTATCATCATGTTCATGAGAACCTTCATGTATACAAGCCTGTGCCTTATTATTCTATCGACAAGCTGCCAGTCAGAAAAAAAAGAGAAAAAAGAAGCTGCAGTTTTCAACGTTACCACCCCTTTAGTCAAAGACACCATCGTTCATAAAGAATATGTGGCTCAAATCCGTTCCATTAACCATATTGAACTCCGCGCGCAGGAGAAAGGTTACATTCAATCGATATTTGTCGACGAGGGTCAATTTGTACAAAAGGGACAACCCCTCTTTAAAATCATGCCCAACCTTTATGAGTCCGATGTCAATCGCGCCAAAGCCGAGGTAAAATATGCTGAAATCGAATATCAGAATACCAAAAATCTATCTGAAAAAGATATTGTAGCGCCGCAAGAAACTGAAATGGCAAAAGCAAAATATGAAAAAGCCAAAGCTGAGTTAGCCGCTATGAATACGCATCTCAAATTTACGGACATCGTAGCGCCATTCTCAGGAATCGTGGGTAAGCTTCATGTCCGTAAAGGAAGTCTTGTCGATGAGGGCGAGTTGATCACAGAATTGTCCGACAATAGTAAGATGTGGGTTTATTTTAATGTCCCCGAAGTGGAATACCTCAATCAAATGGACGAAAAAAAAGACAATAGCCCGCTGCATGTACGATTAAACATGGCCAATGGAAAAGAATTCGGTCATGAGGGGATTGTCGAGACCATCGAATCAGACTTCAATAATGAAACCGGAAATATTGCCTACCGAGCGACTTTTCCTAATCCAAAGGGCTTATTACGTTATGGCGAGACGGGGAATATTGTCATTACATCGCCCTATAACAATGCGCTTATGATCCCCCAAAAAGCGACATTCGAGGAGCTTGAAAAAAAATATGTATATGTTATTACAAAAGATAATAAAGTAAAAGCTAGAGAAATAAAAGTTGCTGCCGAACTACCGCATATCTATGTTGTCTCTTCCGGATTGGGCAAGGACGAAAAGATTCTGCTGAATGGACTTCGAATGGTACAAGAAAACCAGACTATTGAATCCAAATATCAGACTCCGGAGAAAGTCATGTCAAACTTAGATTTATATGCAGAGTAATTAAAAAAGCAGCATCATGTTTAAAAAAGTAATACATCGACCGGTATTTGCTATTGTCATATCGGTTGTCATCCTATTTATTGGAGGTCTGGCTATCAAGCAACTTCCTACCGAACAATTTCCGAAAATCGCACCGACCACTGTTGCGGTATCCATAGCCTACCCCGGAGCAAGCGCGGATGTACTTGTAAAATCCTCACTGATTACTCTTGAGAATGCCATCAACGGGGTGCAAGGAATGCGCTATATCGCCACCGATGCAACCAGTGCGGGTGAAGCGACCGTAAACGTCGTATTTGACCCCGGCACAGACCCCAACGATGCCGTCGTATTGGTAAAAACCCGGGTGGATCAGGTAATGCCACTTTTGCCCGAACTTGTCCAAAAGGAAGGGGTGGTCGTTAATCCAATTCAGCCCAGTATGCTGATGTACGTGAATCTTTACAGTACCAATAAAAGTATGGACGAAAAGTTCCTATACAATTATGCAACGGTAAATATTATTCCGGAAATCAATCGCATCCACGGCATCGCCAAATCGCAAATTCTCGGTAGCCGAAGATATGCTATGCGCGTCTGGTTAAATCCTGATCGCATGCGCGCCTATAGCTTGTCGGTTGATGAAGTGATGAAAGCAATAGGAGAACAAAGCATCATCGGCCGCCCCGGCCGACTGGGACAAAGTTCAGGGATCGCCGCGCAATCACTCGAATATGTGCTGACTTACAAAGGGCAATACAATACACCTGAAGAATACGAAAATATTATTGTTCGTGCGAATGGCGACGGAGAAAACATCAAGTTAAAAGACGTGGCTAAAGTCGAACTGGGAAGTGAATTTTTTGATATCTATTCCAATTTGGACGGGCATCCGTCGGCATCGATTGTATTGAAACAAAATTATGGCAGCAATGCCAATGACGTAATCAAAGATGTAAAAGCCAAACTTGCTGAAATGAAAGGAAACTTTCCGCCGGGTATAGACTATAAAATCAGCTATGACGTATCCCAATTCTTGGATGCTTCTATCGAACAGGTGATGCATACACTGCGGGATGCTTTTATTTTAGTTGCCATCGTGGTTTTTATTTTCCTTGGCGACTGGCGTTCGACTTTAATTCCGATCATCGCTGTACCCGTTTCACTCATAGGTACATTCTTCGTCATTCAATGGTTCGGTATGTCGATCAACTTGGTCACCCTATTCGCTTTAGTCCTCGCCATCGGGATTGTCGTAGACAATGCCATTGTAGTCATCGAAGCAGTACATGCCAAAATGGAAGAAAGTTCGATCTCCCCATATAAGGCCGTAAAGGAGGTTATGGCTGAAATCGCGGGTGCTATTATCGCCATTACAGCTGTTATGGTAGCGGTTTTTATTCCTATTTCGTTTATGACGGGTCCTGTCGGAACATTTTATCGGCAGTTTTCAATTACTATGGCAAGTTCCATCGTAATATCGGCAGTTGTAGCGTTAACACTCACTCCTGTGCTGGCTGCGATGCTCCTGAAAAATAACCATGGTAAACCAAAAAAATCAAACGTATTCACTAAATCGCTCGACCTTTTTAACCGTACTTTTGATAAAATAACGGGCAAGTATGCCTCCTTACTTCGTAAAATTGCCAGCCGAAGAGTGATTACATGGGGTATCTTAATCGCTTTCTGTGTCGGTATTTTCGTCATTAACAAAACGCTTCCGGGAGGTTTCATACCAAGTGAAGATCAAGGTACGATTTACGCCATTATCCAAACGCCTCCAGGATCAACACTGGAACAGACCAACAAGCTTTCCAGAGAACTCCAAAAGATCTGTCAAGGCGTAGATGGTGTAGAATCCGTTTCATCACTAGCAGGATATGAGATCATGACGGAAGGACGAGGATCGAATGCCGGAACCTGTCTTATCAACCTCAAAACCTGGGGTGAACGTGAACACTCTGTTAAGGAGATCATGGAAGAACTGGAAGAAAAATCAAAAAATTTAGGCGCCACAGTAGAGTTCTTCGAACCTCCGGCAGTTCCGGGTTTCGGTTCTTCAGGAGGTTTCTCCATGCGCCTGCTCGACCTCAATCGGACTACGGATTACCAAGATTTCGATAAAGTGAATAAAGCATTTATCGCTAATCTCAAGAAACGTAAGGAACTTACTGGAGTCTTTACCTTTTTCGCTGCCAACTACCCACAATACGAATTGGTTTTTGACAATAATGCGGCTATGCAGAAGGGCGTCTCTATAGGTAAAGCCATGGATAACCTCAATATCCTTATCGGTAGTACATATGAACAGGGGTTTATCCGTTTTGGTCAATTTTTCAAGGTATATGTACAATCTTGGCCAGAATTCAGAAGATTACCTTCTGATATCATGAACCTTTACGTCAAAAACGATCATGATCAGATGGTTCCCTATTCGGCCTTTATGACCTTAAAAAAAACACAGGGGCCAAATGAGATCACACGTTACAATATGTACAATTCGGCCGCCATCCGTGGACTTCCGGCCAATGGATATACAACGGCCGATGCTATTCAGGCAATCAACGAAACCGCAGTTCAGACATTACCGCACGGCTACAAAGTGGCTTGGGAAGGTCTCTCCTACGATGAGGCGCAACGTGGAAACGAAGCTATTTATGTCTTTCTAGTCGTCTTAGTTTTCGTTTATCTTGTACTTGCCGCGCAGTATGAAAGCTTCATCATTCCATTTGCGGTTCTCTTGTCACTACCTGTCGGTGTATTTGGTTCCTTCTTCCTCTTAAAAGCTATGGGACTTGAAAATGACATCTATGCACAGGTCGGGCTGATCATGATTATTGGTTTGTTGGGTAAAAATGCGGTGCTTATCGTAGAATTTGCCGTGAAAAGGCGACAAGCCGGCGACAGTATATTAGAGGCAGCAATTGAGGGATCACGAGCACGTTTTAGACCTATTCTCATGACCTCCTTTGCCTTTATCGCTGGACTTGTTCCACTAGTCTTTGCCAGCGGTGCCGGTGCCATAGGTAACCATACCATAGGTGCATCCGCACTTGGGGGTATGCTCGTCGGAACAATCTTTGGCGTTATCGTTATCCCTGGACTCTACTATATTTTTGCAAAATTGGCTGACGGAAGAAAAATGATTCAAGCCGAAGACGATTCACCATTAAGCGAAGACATGATACATTATGAATAAGAATAAATTATATCACTATACAGGTTTCGCGCTTTTCTGGCTTAGTCTTGGGGCATGCAAACCACTCGAAATCAAACAACGTACCGAAAATAAAAACGTCCCTGAAACATATGGGAATGCTGACAGCGACACCTTGAATATTGGAAAAATTAAATGGAAAAACTATTTTAAGGACCCCAATCTACAAGGACTTATCAGCCAGGCATTGGCAAACAACCAAGAGCTACATATTATGCTTCAGGAAATTCAAATTGCCCAAAACGAAGTAAGTGCCAAAAAAGGTGAATATCTGCCCTCTGTTGGTGTAAAAGTTGGTGCAGGCGTCGACAAAGTAAGTCGGTATACAAATATTGGAGCGATGGAAAAGAATACAGAAATCGAACCCGGCCGCGAAATGCCTGAACCACTATTTGATTTTGGAGTTGGTGTACAGGCACAATGGGAAACAGATATCTGGGGTAAACTCCATAATGCAACGAAAGCTCAGTTACAGCGGTATTTTGCAAGTGTGGAAGGCAAAAATTTTATGGTCACTCATCTGATCGCTGAAATTGCAGATTCCTACTATGAACTTCTTGCACTGGACAATGAACTCCTAGTTATTAATGAGAATGTTAAGATTCAAAACGATGCCCTGGCTGTCGTCAATAACTTGAAGAAAAATGCACGATCCAATAAGCTTGCTGTCAAAAGATTTGAAGCACAGATCTTGAAGACACAAGGTATGCAGTATGACATCAAACAGAAGATCACCGAGACCGAGAATAGAATAAATTATCTCGTCGGAAGGTTTCCTCAGCCAGTTCAAAGAGATCAAGGCGCATTCGACCAACTCGTTCCGCAAACTGTTTATGCAGGTGTTCCCGCTGACCTATTGGAGAACAGGCCAGATATCAAGCAGGCGGAGTTTGAACTTGCTGCATCCAAACTGGATATTAAATCTGCCAAAGCGCGGTTCTATCCTTCTTTGGACATCGCTGCTGGAGTTGGATTTCAAGCCTTTGATCCGACTTATCTCATTAAACCAGAATCTTTTCTTTCTTCCCTCGTTGGTGAACTCACGGCCCCTTTAATCAACAAAAGGGCAATTAAAGCCGCTTATTACAGCGCAAATGCGCGGCAGGTTCAGGCTGTTTACCATTATGAGCAGACGATTCTGGCTGCCTACATCGAAGTTGCTAATCAGCTCTCCAAAATTAAAAATCTGGAGAGTGGCCTACAGATCAAGACCAAGGAGGTCAACGCATTAAATGAGTCTATTGGTATCTCCAACGACCTCTTTAAATATGCGCGCGCAGACTATATGGAGGTTCTACTAACCCAACGTGATGCGCTGGAATCTAAATTCGAGCTCGTGGAAAAAAAGGTCAACCAACTCAAAGCAAGCGTAGCGATATACAGATCCCTAGGTGGCGGATGGGACTATCGATAGTACACTTTTTAATTTTTGTTTTTATATGTTGGGGACTTACCGTGTGGTAGGTCCCCTTTTTTCTAAGTCATATCTTTATTCCACTACCACTTCTTTCATTTTCTCGTTCCCATAGTACATCGGGAAATACATCAATTCAGCCTTCGCGGGGTTAACTGTATAAGTTCCGCTATACCGAGGTAAAAGCTCGATCTCAAAGGTATGCGTACCTTTACCTAATTTATTGCAGAAAATAACAACACGATCCTTGAAATGCTCTCTATGCGCCTCGATTCGATAGTATCCATTGGTTTTGGTTTCATAAGAACATCCCGCCGGTATCGGAACTTCAATCTGCACATACTCCGCTTCACCAGTTAATGTTACGCTTGCTTCAAGTTTTACAGGCTTCCCTTCCTTGAGCGCCGCTACCGTAGCACCATTGTCCTTAAATCGTGTTGCCACAGCGAGGCCCTTTTCCTTTTCTACGGCAGGATCTGGATTCCAGAAATTTTGGTAGGCTGTCACAAAAGCCGGACCCGTCCCTTCTTTCCTGACTTTAATCTCTTCATCCGACTTAAAGCTTTGCGTATATGGAAATGTCGTGATACGTTTGCCATTGACAATCATTACTGGTGGTTGAAAAGTTTCTCCCGCCTTTAGCAAATCAGGCAGAATGCTTCGTATGATACGGGAAGATTCGTAGATATTATACCATTGATTTTGCTGCCGCTGCGCAAAAAAGTAATTACGGATATTTTCTAAATCCGAATCATGACCACCAATTGATTTTAAGACACCATAAGCCAACAGCGTATTCTCGGTATTGGTTTCCGTAGGTCGCATAAAAAATCCCCCTTTCTGATTCGTTGTAGCTCCAGAAGTCCAATATAGTCCCCCTAAGATAGCCTTTGAGGAATATTTAAGCACTGTATCTGCCGCATGTGAATCCTTAAGCCCCAGTTTTGAGATCAATAGATATTTCAACAGTTTGTCCTTAATGGTTTTACTTTTCAGTTTAGTATCAATTTCGAAGAAATAGCTTTTGTAATCTGTTTTAGGATCCAACCGGAGCAGATATATCAAGGAGCTAAACAAATTCTCTTTGGCCCCGTGAAGCTTATTTTTATCCACTAGAAGATCCAGCGAAGCCAAGCTGCTTTTCAATAGGGTCTTTTCACGTTCTGCATAGATCTCCGTATCAATTTCAACCTGGTATCCTGCTTCGCGGGCATCCAACAGTACCCCGACCACATAGTTGCTGATCCAAGTCACAGTTTCACTCTTGTTCCACCAGCCCCAGCCCTGATTGGAATTTTTGTTTTTCTGTAGCTCCTTCAGGAGCTCCTTTATTTTCTTATCCTCAGTAAAAGGTTTACGGATTAATTTAGCTAGCTCCTTTTTCGAAAGTAATGCACTTAATTTGGAAGCCATCTGCTCATTGCATAGAAATTTGTAACGATCAATGAATTCGATTTCCCGTTGTAAAAATTCCAGTGAATTTGCTTCAGCATGGAAGGTTACTTCACCAAGCGACGGTGAAGTTTTCAGCACATACTCTGCCGTACCATTGAGCACTTTAAAATCTCCTTCATGTTGTTCAAGCCCCTTTTCAAAAATCGGAATGCTACGCTTTTCACCATCAAAATATCCGTTGGACAATCCGATCGAATAAGCAAGTTGGACGCTGTCCCCCTTATCGGCAATAACCGATATAGGATCCCGATAGGACTTCGCAATTTTCAACCTTGCCTCCTGTGTTTTTAGCCCATTATTGATGGTACGCAAGAGCTGTAGGCTGTCGCTAAGATAATTAACAACCCGCCCCATGGCTGTAAACTGATCACCTCTGATGGCAAATCGCGGAGTCGCCAAATGTGCTGAAACAGCCTTAAACGATTTTATACTTAATTCTTTGCTGTCTGCAAAATTTTTCGCTCCCTTCGCTATAAAGAATGTCCGCCAATTGGTGATATCATCCGGATAGGTCGCTTCAAAATTGGCTTTTCCCTGGACATCGGTAGTGAGCTTTGGCTGCCAGAATGCATCATCACTAAAGTTCACACGCATCGTATTTCCAGATTCCAAATAGGGCATATCCGCCACGCCCTTCGATAATGCGGCAGTTCCAGCTTTCAGCTGAACCATCACCACACCATTGGCAGCACGAGCACCATACAAGGCAAGCATGGATTGGTCTTTAATCACATTAAATGAAGCGATGCTAGCAGGATCAATGCTTGAAATATCACCCTCAAAAGGAACCCCATCTACCAAAATTAACGGCTTATCGCTAGGGGAAGGGCTCGCAGCTCCACGAATTCGAATTCCCGCTACCGCGCCCTGTAACATAGCTGTAGTCACGCCGTCCATCCGGACATCAATCGATTTCGCTGCCGCACGCAACGATTGCCTTTTTTGAACGCCATATCCCATAACGACCACTTCATCCAATTGATTTTCGCTTGGCTTTAACTCCACGAAATAATCTTTGCCACTGGAGACTTTAATCGTAGATGTAGTGTATCCTAAAGCAACAATCTCAAGTACAGTATTTTTGTCATCGGAGAGCTCAAGTTCCAAACTACCGTCAAAACTGGTAAAGTATTGCTTTTTCGTATCCCGATCACTCACTTTAGCCCCAATTAATGGCGTATCACCATCATAAACTAAGATCCTGGCGACCTTATTATTCTTTCTTTTCGCGCTAAAACCTTCCCGGTCGATTTTTAAGCCCTGCAGATCGTTTTCTTGTCCAGTCTGGATAGCATCCCGCAATGGATTCTCCACGGTACGTACAATAATTTCATCGCGTACAAGTTTGTAAGCTAACCGAGCTGCTTGGGATGTCTTAGTCCATTGGATAGCGTCTAGTTTCAAATAATTCATTCCCTGGGCTTTGAGCTCGACTGGCAAACTAAAGGAAGTTGAATCATCCTTTACAATATGCAAAGTAACCTCGCCGACCGGAAGATCTTCAAACGTTCGATGTCCACCGTAAAAGAGCCTAAAGTACATCCGCTCTTCGACATTCGTCGGCTCGATAAAGATCAATGTAGGTCGAATGCTTTTTTGTGAAGCATCATTGCCCAACATTAAATTAAGTTTAAAACCAGCATCTTCACGTTCTCTTTTCACCGTAGCAAACTGTGCAAGTCCAGTACTGTTTTGCATCGTCTCCCTAAAACGCTGCTCGACATTTGCCTTGATATCCGCCACCGACCATACTTTCTCCCGAAAATCTAAACTTGGTTTATAATCATACAGATCCAGCCGGATAAGATTACCATCCCAGCTTTTTTGCTTTTGATAGTTTTTATAGATGCTATATTGATAGCCGCCCTCGATTTCAAACCGGCCAATTTTCGATGTATCCATCATAAGCGTACCTATTTTGGACACACCATTGTACATTTCTGTTCTTGGAAATGGCCCCGCCATCAGCGGAACGGGGACCTGTGTCCGCAACCGATTATTGTAAACGGTTCGCTGTACCGGATTGAGGTAATAGAGATCTCCAGCTGTTTGGATATATGCTGGTCGCTCGATCAGCACATTACTATTGGGTAATTGCCAGGCTCCAAAATTGTTGGTCACGGTGATCAACTGTCGCTTCAATTCGGCCACTTCTTTATCGAAAAGCTTACTCTGTTGCTCTTTTGGCAATCGAAGAACCGAAATATGGCCTTTTCTCCATGTTTTGTCGGGGTAATCAAAACCAATCGTATCTCGTGAAGCATTAAAGGACACAATCACCTTTTTCCCCTTTTCCACGTAATACCCCTCTACCCGAATGTCACGATCCTTGGTTCTAAACCTAAAATCATGCTGCCCTGGAGTAACCTCAAAAATAGTAGGATTATTTTGCTGATCTTGCTTCGCATAGTGCAGTACACCGTCTATCCAAACCAGATGAATCCCTTGTACAGCACCGTTTACCACGATGTAAGGGGATACCTGACTCTTAACAACATCGAGTGGACGAGACTCCTGAAAATAGACCTCTGGATATAAGAATTGATAAAAGGGAATTGTATCCAACTGCATTACTTTAGACCATTTCACCCAATCTTGCAGCGCTCCCTGATAAACTTTTTCATCATCATCCAAACTAACATGAAGATTTTGCTTGATCTCCGCCCTGCGCATCAGACCACCGACAGTAATCGTTGGCGCAGCGGCTGACTTAAACTTTGAGGTAAAACCATAGGCTGTAATATCGACATCTTTCAAGGGTTTACCCTCCTTATCCGTAACAGAAAGTTCGAACATAGCCTTCTGTCCTGGATATACTGTGGTAGCCGTGTTAACTTCCAAATTCAAATTTTTCTCCACATAGGGCAATTCCTCGCGAATAACTTTAGATCTTCCTCCAAAAAGGTAAGTGATCTCCAGGCTATACCCCTCTTTTCCACCGGCTAAAAATGCACGATTCAATTCGGTTTCATAGCCCGCAGCAATCATACGACCACCACGATGAACTTGATACCAAAATGGAATCCTAGCCGGGTTATCGACATGCAATAGCACCGAGTCCGCAGTGCGGTAAAATTTGTAATTCAGTTGTACCTGCTGCTGGTCCTCCAGATCAACACTTTTACTACAACCATTCGACTTAACAACAATTTCTTTGGCCTGCCAAGGTATTGAAACCAGATTAGGTAAACTTACATTTTCAGCCTTCAGCACTTCATCATGTTCTCCTAATATCTTGAGCTCAGCAGACGCTGGCTGCTCAATGCCCTTTTCAACATAGTTCAGCGCTGCATGTCCATCTTTGACAATAATACGGATTTCCTTTTCGCGGTTAAGTCTATTGAGATCAAGGCTTCGCTCTATTCTTTCATTATCCGAACTTAAATAAGTACCAATAACGCGAAAGGAAATGCCAATGTCAGGCGGAAAAATTGAATCCGGTAATACAATCTCCTTTTCTGCCACATCTGCAAGCGAAACACTTGTTTGCCATAAGGTATCTGGAATAAAATTGACCTTATTGGCTTTTAAATCATGCATCAAAACCGGACTAGCCACCACCTGTAAATCGACTTTCCCATCGTATATGGGCATTTCATTTTCATTTAATGCTTTTAGTTTCAGCCGCACGCTGTCTCCTTTGGCATAATCTGCCTTCTCAGAAGTCATCGTAAAACTTAGGCTTTTTAGTTCATAGTCTTCGTATCGGAAATGCTGTCGATGCAAGACTAGTTTGGTTTTTGGAGATTCCAAAGAAATCCAATAATTTCTATCCAGAATAAGGCCTAGTCCCTTCAAATCAAATGCAAAGTTATACATGCCCGGACGATAAGGCGCTAGGCGCGCCAAAACGGTATCCTTCGCATAACCATATCCTCCCGATAGACGTACGACAATAGAATCGCGATTGGGTTTCCATTTTGTTTTCTCGAGATACGCTTTAAATTTAACTTGCTCATTTGGTTTATACATCGGTTTATTAAAAACCATAAAACTTTCTGTACCACCAGTTTCTTTTTTATGAAAAATCCGCTGAATTTTAAACCGAGTTCTGAGCCAGCTGTTGCTGATTTTTTTCCATAATGACACCTTATCTTTATGGGGCCAGCCCCGTTCTACAGTCAGATAATGATAGACACCCTTATGTTCAATACTGACGATATCGTCACTATTTGCGTTGGCAGCTTTATAATAATGGAACTTCTTATCGAGTGACATGCGACGTCCGTTCACTTTTACTTGCGCGTCTTCTATAATCGTTCCCAAAGAATCGTATAGACAAATCGCAAAAGCTTTCGCAGGAATAATTTTGACATACAGGTTATCGCTGATCAACTCCCGATACATGAGATCTGCTCCATTAGCGCGGACCTGTACATAGTTACCAGGTGGTAACACCGGATTTGGGTCTCCGACCTTATATTTTACAACAAAATTGCTGAGCATAGCTTCATCGAATTTTATTCCATCCAAATGAATCTTTTTTAAAATCTCAGGGCTTAGCTTATAAATATAGTAGTCAGAAGAACCGCGTGGACTATCGAATAAGCTCGATTGTCCAAAAAGTACAGAAGCATACAACACAGCTAAAAAGCATACTACAATTGATTTCCATTTCATGTATAAATACAGGCTAAATTCTTTTAAAAATAAATAAAATTACCTAAAGCCAAGCACTAGATTCTTTCATTCAGTACTTCAACTTTTGTGCAGGGATGCGGAGAATATCATTATTCCATAAATGAAGAAAAAATACAACATCAACCGCTCTTTAATCGAAGCTGCAACTTTAGTGTCTGAAGAAAAATCAACAGCGCCCGAACGGGGGCTGCGATTATGCTGACACACTCTTGTCACTCATTGGAGTTATCTTTGTTCATAACCCAGTGGGAAGTAGGATCAAATTTAAAATCATAATAAAAAAATGGATACGTTACAACAATTAAAAGCAGAGTTAGCGAATGAGTATCAAATTACAAGAAACTTTATCGCACTTTTTCCGGTTGGAAAGAATGAGTATGCACCACATCAGAAAAGTATGAAAATGATGCGTTTAGCAACGCACATAGTCGAGGTTTTTGAATGGCCTAGTACAGTTTTAAAAACCTCAGAACTTGATTTTGCCAAAGTTCCTTACGCCCCTACAAGCCTATCGACATCCGAAGATCTTTTAAAAAAATTGGACGAAGCATATGAAGCTGGGATAAATGCCTTAGAAAAAGCGCAAGAGGAAGACTTGAGTGAAAGCTGGGCAATTAAAAATGACGGCCATGTATTGGCAAGTTGGAGCAAATATGAGGCAATTCGTCACGCATTAAATCAGATTACACATCACAGGGCACAATTAGGCGTGTATTATAGGCTCAACGATATTCCTTTACCAGCGAGTTATGGACCCTCTGCGGATTCGCAGAATCTATAGGCCAAAAGTGCGTTGACCCAACCTACACTTTTGAAGGAAAGTGTAGGTTTTCTTCAAAAAAATCCGATTTTAAAGCGGATCATTAAAGCGCAAACTTAAACTGTCATATCCTTTCCCTTATTTTCTTCCAGCACAAGCATAAAATCTAACAAGCACTTTTTCTTCGCAAAATGATTATCTTCCAACAAATTCTTGTACATGGAAATGGCATTCAACAGGATTTTTAAATTCTCCTCATTATAGCGATCTACATAAAAATATAACTGTTCACTGTTTGTATAGCTAACTAAGGAATCGAACAAACCCTGTTCTAAGTTGTTTTTGCTATCAGGAAGTTCGAGTAATACCGCAAGATGCTTCTTAAATTTCTCTTCACTTCTTTTAAGATCGCTTATTTTAGATTCAATATCGGAAAAAGGAAGCGTCTGATATAAAAAGGCAGTGTTCTTTACCATCTCATTATATTGGATTTCTCCAGCTTCGTAATCGCTATTAAACGCAACAAAGTCCTCATATTTTTCATCAAATTCTGAGCGTTTTCCCTGAACATCCGCGAGCTGTTGAAAGTAATAGTGAATCTCCTGATGATAATCTGCAATTTTCTGTTCCATACTACTGATGTCAGCCGTAATATTTTGGAGTAATACGATTGCATCTGAGACTTTATATTTTTTACCATCATAATCGAACGTTTTTACCTTTATTTCACCCTTACTAATTGCTTCAACTACATATTGATCATTTTTCAGACTATTGAGTTCATAAAGCGCTTCAACTCTATTTTCGGCAAATAGTTCTTTAAACGATGGTTGGATCTGCTTTTGGGATAGCGGGGACGCACCACTTCGTACGGGATGAGTATAGTCGTAAAAGTCATTGAATTTCTGATCAAACGCGTACCGATCTATCCGCTTCTCAAAATCCTCCGTAAATTCGGTTAAGGCTAAAGGTGATGGTATCTGCTCATACTGGATCGCCGAGAATAATTTATCAGAGATTTGATTAGCCACTGCAGCATCATTAGAAAGCAACGCAATAGCTGGCTCATTGTTGGTCTCCTGTTTTACAATATTGAGTGTCTGTAATGCTTTTACCCGATCTTCATCCGAAGGATGGGATGACCATTGGTTTTCAAGATTTAATTTTGATTTATCATACTTTTTTAATGTTGCCATTTCAATCTGTGGCAGACCGTTCCGCATCTGATACCTATTCCTTTCCGCAAACATCTGCATGACACAGCTGTGCTCGGGATAAATGTTATTGCTCTTTATATTTTCAGAAAATTTGATATCATAAAAGTTGAGCACAACTGTCAGTGCATGATTGGCAAAACTCAATCTCAATAGGGAATCGGCCAATGCCTGAGACCCTGCCACATGTGCAGCTATTTCATCTGCATGGAATTCCATCTCTCTAGATAATGCCAAATAATTGATATTGACATATTCATAAAGATGCTTCAAGATGTTCTGAATCTGTCGAATGATAAAAACAGATATGCCAATAAAAATACCCGAGTATCCACTGATATTCCCCCATTTTTCAAACATACTATTAAGCGATTCATTCTTATAAAGCATATTGTAAATGATTTGATTGACATGATAGACATAACTTCCAACTTTCATGCTTCTCTGTGAAAAGTGACCAAATTCATGGGCAAGAATAGCCTTCAATTCCTGTTGCGTAACGGCATTGACCAATCCTACGCCAATCTGCAGGTTTTTGCGAATAGGCAAAAACATACTCCAGAAACTAGAGTCATAAAAAACAGAAGCATTCACATCATGCGCCAAAAACACCTTCTTCGGAAAGCTGGTGTGAACCTCTTTTACCACCGTATGAATGAGTGCAAATAATTGTGGTTCGTCGTGTTCAGCTATCTGCGTGAGATGCCCCGTATCCACTTTTGTCGACGCAAAAATAAATTTTAGTAAAAAGTAGAGTATAGTCAAACCTGAAGCGAATAGTCCCAAACATAATACTGCAGTTAAAAATATAGGTTTGGCAATAAAAATCAATCCCCCCAATAAGGTAAAACCAACCGTTATACCTATTGACAATAGCAAAAGGGCAATATAGCAGACGGCAAAAACGACAATAGATAAGATTGTTTTGCGCGCATGTTTTCTAAAGTTTGTAGATACTTGTACGTTCATAAATTGTTAATAGTGCAAGGTTAATTAACTATATAAATATAAAAAATAAAATCCATTTGCCTATTAAATCATCAGAAATCAGATCGCCCATGTATTCCACCAAATCTCGACCAAGCTTGCTATCGCAGAACTTGCTTAAAGCTCAAATTTCTAATAACCTTTTTCCAAAGAAACTTCATTGAGCAAAGGTCGCCCATCAGCCATTCTGCAATAATTATCCACCACCTGTAAGACTGACGAGCCTATATTTGTTCTACTCGCAACATGTGGGGTTATAATAATAGCGGGGCAGTCCCAAAACGGATGATCTTGCGGCAATGGCTCTTGATGAAATACATCAAGATAAGCTTCAGCAATGTTTTTCTCGGCAATTGCATGCAACAAGTCATTCTCCACGAGATGGTCACCTCGGCCAACATTTACAAGGACAGTTCCTTTGGCGCACAAATTAAAAAGATTACGATCCAAAATACCGTGAGTAGCATCGGTTAATGGTAAAATATTGACGATAAAATCCGCATTTTCTACCGCCAAACCCAGTCCTGCCGCTCCTGTAAGCGACGTTACTCCGGGAAAATCCTTTGTAGAGTTTGACCACCCTTTCACCTGGAAACCCAACCGCAACAACTGCTCAGCCACATACCCCCCAATCTCACCTAATCCTAATACCGTTATAGTAGTTTCTCCAATTGATTTATACAACAAGGGACGCCAATGTCTATTTTCTTTTTCATCGATATACGTCGAAAAGTTCTTCATCGAATGCATTACACAGGTCAAAACATGCTCAAACATATCGCTTTTCAACATGGGATCAATAATCCGACAAATATGGAGATGAGATGGAATATTTTGGGGGAATAGGTGATCTATTCCGGCACCCCCAGACTGTATAACTTTTAGATTGGGAAAATAAGTATAATAATCCGCCTCAGGCTTCCAGCAAAGAGCAAATTCAACCTCGCTATAATTTTCAATATCAGGGAAGATCTCCACTTTCACTTCCGGCAAATACGTATTGATTTCGACCTTCCATTCCTCAGCCCTGCTTCGATTGAGGATTAACGCTATACTCATATCTTTTTTGTTTATACGAAAATAGCATTAATCCTAAAAAAAGCAATGGGCTGATTCTCTAATCAGCCCATTGCCTGCAAATAGGGGCTTTCCCCCCCCACAATAAACGTTTAATCCGCAAAAAAATACTATTTATAACCTATATTTTGTTTCAGGTTGTCACCGTCTTTATTGTTCAGCTGAATTTCACTTAAGGGAATAGGTAACAAAGCGTTATAATCTTGAAAACCAGTTGTTATCTTATTTGCAGGTCCTGCATCCCCATTGCGTAAAATCCGCTCTTTCAATTTATTGGTTCGAACTAAAGTCATCCGACGGTTCTCTTCTGAAATCAGTTCTCTGGCGCGTTCATCTAAGATAAAATCTACCGTTAGATCACTTGAGGCCACTTTGCCTAACTGATTATTACCAGACTCCGCACGTGCTGCTTTAAATGAGCGATCACGCAGCTTATTGATATCCTCTGCGGCACCGGCTGCATTTCCCTGCCGCAACCGAGCTTCTGCACGCAGCAAATAGGTTTCCCCAAATCTCATGACTGGCCAATCTTTCACCAGCGCATAGCCAAAATCATCGAGTGGATCATAACCACCCCATTTGGTTGGAAATGGATACCAGACTTCCAAACTATCGGTACGGAAAGGAACGACCTTATCTCCGGTTTTGATGACGATGTTTTTAGTTCCTGCACCTTTTGCAACCCGATAACCATCCGCATCAACACCAATTTCTGCAGTAAAATTTGGACGATTATAATTGGTTGTCCTCCGTATATTAAAATTGCTATTGCGGATATCGCCTTTCAGCCCTTTCCATACCGTATATTTCATAAAATTACTCAACCGTAAACGGCCATTTCCTCTACCACCCAGCGAATCAGCATTGACCATACCATCCCATTTATGGTAAGCCGGCTGCCATACCCTGCGTTGTTGTGGACTATCGGTCGTGCCGCCATTAACTTCACGATTATACTCCAACTCAAAAGTCCAGATGGCCTCGGTGTTTCCCTGCCTGCGTCGCATATTTCCCTGGCGAAACATATCCCTAAAGTAATCACCACCTTCGGCCAGGTATTTTCCATAACGTGCCTCAATCAACTTATAGTTACCACCATTGATAATAGCGGTTGCCATCGTTTCAGCTTGTGCAAAATAGCTTGCGTCACGCATACCAATACGTAAAAAAGCTTCTGCAGCGAGCTGTCTCGCCATATCTTTATTGATTCGGCTAGCTGTACTCGCTGTAGCAAGATCAGGAAGTTCTTTAACCGCATAATTCAAATCATCGGCGATAACCTTGTCAATTTCAGCAACAGCGGTTCGTGTATAATTAAATGAAGGCACTTTAATGGAGCTGGTCAACAGAGGTACATCTCCCCACAATGTAACAAGCATATTATAGGCGTATGCGCGAAAAAATCGTGCTTCTGCAGTGGCCTTCGGATTGCTATCGCCTACTCCATCAATGATGAGGTTGGCATTATTAATAAATGCATAGCATTTTTCCCACAAGAAACTTACGCCGCCATTTTCTGAATTGAGATCGGCATATTGGTAAAAAGGATTCTCAACGCCCTCTGTCGATCCAGCACTCGTAATATCTGTCCCGATCTGCCAACAGGAAAGAAATCCTTGCCTGCCACTGTAGCCCCAAAGCTGGGCAAAGTTATAATGTAAGCCCAGCAACCTGTTCTCCACTGTCGTCGGATCAACATTCGTTGCATCGTAATTAGAATAGGGTTTCTCGTCCAAATAGCCTTTACCACAAGAGCTGGCTCCTACGGATAACAAAGCCAATATGGAAAATAAGGTGGTATAATTGTTAATCGTCTTTTTCATGTGTATGTAATTGATTTTTGAAAAATAAATGTCTAAGCATTAAAAACTAAGGTTAATGCCTAAAACATACGTCCTCACCATTGGATAGTTGATATTGTCATCTGTAGAACCGCGTCCGATATCCCGAGCCTCCGGATCCCAGCCCAGCCAATTGGTCCAGGTATACAGATTTCGACCGCTCGCATATACTGTCAGCCCCTGAACACCAATTTTTTCCACAAGTGGTTGTGGCATTGTATAACTTAAGGTTAAATCTTTCAAACGGGTGAAACTGGCATTGGAAGGGAATCCATATCCATGAACATTGGAATGATTCCCCAGCGAACGCCATTCATTACTTTTGTTTTCCGGCGTCCAATATCCAAGGGCCGCAGGCGTGCTTCGACGTCCCATCTCGTCCGAGGCGGCGCCAATTTGCGGATTATTACGCAATGCACCTTGTACAGTATTGATAAAAACATTTAAGGTGAATGCTTTATAAGTAAACGTATTGGTTAAACCTGCCGTCCATTTCGGTGCTGTCTGCCCAAGAACAGATCGATCACCGTCATCAATCTTTCCATCGGCATTTAGATCGGCCAATTTAAGGTCGCCCGCTTGCGCAGCATCATCCCACCCCTTGTTCGCTCCAGATGCAATCTCATCCGCCTGCCAGATACCCACTTTCGTATAATCATAGATGACTCCTATGGGCTGTCCAATAAACCACCTATTGCCCAAGTCGTCTTTCCCGTTGCCATATACTTCCGTGATCTTATTTTTATTACGGGAAAAAACCAGTGTACTCGACCAGTTAAATTGATCCTTTACAATATTTTTGGTATTTAAAGTCAGATCAACACCTGTGTTCTGCATCTTGCCCATATTGGAAAATACATCCGCAAATCCAGTTAACTTTGGTAAAAGCTGTTTTAATAGCATATCGTAAGTATTGGATTTGTATACGTCAATACTACCTGAGACCCGATTATTGAATAATCCAAAGTCAACCCCTGTATTGAAGCCCTTTGTTTTTTCCCATTGCAGATTATCATTACCCATCAAGGTTCGGATCGTTAAGGCCGTATTTGACAAGCCATTCATCGCTATAGGATACGAATTCATTAAAAACTGAGTCTGATAAATATCGATTGCCTCATTACCCGAGAGACCATAAGAAATACGCCATTTTAAATTATTGACAATCTGTTTGGCATTTTGCATAAAGGATTCGTTATGCAAATTCCACGCTGCTGCTGCGGATGGAAAAGTACCATACTTGTTGTTTCTGCCAAAAACGGATGCACCATCCCGTCGAACGGTCAAGGTCAGCATATAACGACTATCATACGCATAATTTAAACGGCCCATTTGTGATATTGAACGATATAAATCTGCCTTCGAAGAAACCTTTTGTGTTGACGCCGCACCCAGATTTCCCCAACCAAGTGCATCATTGGGAAATATCTCGCCCGTTGCAATTGCCTGTTGCCAATATTTGCTTTTTGCCGCATATAGTCCAGTGAAGTCAATATGGTGCTTACCAAAGTTCTTGGTGTAGGTCAATATATTTTCTAAGGTATAAGTCTGTGTTTCATTATTGGTTATGCGTCCAAGACCAGCAAAATTATATACCGACTCACCTTCGTATTCATTGTTTCTAACCGGCACAAAGGAATAACCTGCATTCAACTTATATTTCAACCCTGCTAATGGCTTGTACAATTCACCAAAATTCAAATCGGCATAGCCGTTCAGGCTAATGTTAAATTGCCGGCGCTGTGGATCTAAAGTTGTTGGCAACAAAGGATTGGACCACAGTTGCTCAGAATACATCGGGTATTGTGTTAAAGAGCCATCCTCATTATACATTCTCGCGTAGGGACTCATTGCCGCAGCTTGCAACAAATTAGCCCGGCCGCCATCTCTATTGTGTGCAACGATAAAGGAGGACGTACCCACCGAAAGGTATTTGGTGGCCTTAAAATCGGTATTTGTTCGGAACGAGTAACGCTTGTAATTGTAACCCAACAAAACTCCTTTTTCATTTAAATAATCGCCCGACACAAAATATTTGGCATTTTCACTACCGCCCGATAAACTGACGTTGTGGTTTTGTATGACGCCAGTCTGCATCACCGCATCCAGCCAATCCGTCGTTACGCCATTTTTATAATTTTCATACTCGTATTGATTGCGCACCGGACCGCCATTGTACAAACTCGTGTTGGTGATACGGGCATATTCCGCATAACGCTTTAACAGTTCCTCGCCAGAAACAGGTTCGAGGATGTGCGCTATATTTTCTACCCCGCCATAGCCACTGTACCGAATGGACGGTTTACCGGTTGTTCCTCTCTTTGTAGTAATCAATATCACACCGTTCGAACCATTTACACCATAAATAGCCACAGCGGAAGGATCTTTCAGGATTTCGACAGATTCAATATCATTGGGATTGATGTCATTAATAGAGCCATCCGTACGAGACAATGGTATTCCATCTACCACAATGTAAGGTTGGGAATTTGCATTAATTGAGTTTCTTCCTCTTACCTGCACCGAAGGCGCATCACCAGGAATTGATGATGCCTGGGATACCGTCACGTTAGACACCGCACCCTGAATGGCCTGCATGACGTTGTTCACAGGGATCTTTGATAGACGGTCTTTAGGAACTGAAGCGACCGAACCGGTTATATCCGATCGTTTCTGACTACCATAGCCACCACCACAAGCTCTTCCAGAACATTTTCTGCAGGTACAAGTGCAACGTCCAGATTGGCCTGCTGCCCTATGGTGATTTGCTTCTCCTTAAAACCAACGGAGGTGATGATCAAGGTGCTACCTGGGGATGCCTGAATTGAAAAATTCCCCTGTCCATTCGTTTGCACAGTTTCCGCACCGCCTTTTACGCGAATCGTAACACCTGCAATTCCCTTGCCCGAGGTATCTTTAACAACCCCTTTCACATTTGCACTTTGCCCGTAACTGGATAGGGCTATCAGAAAAAGGCTGTTCAATAAAATGCCCTTTTTTGAATATCGGTTATAATAATGTTTTAACATAATTTATTAATAAATGATTTGGTTAGTTTTTCATATTCTACGTGCTTCTGGAATCAACCCAGCAATGCCAGAATGTCCAATGGATACTCTTCTCAAGTTGAATTCATAGCCTGTCGTTTATAATTGGTGTCCTTGTTTCCTGCGAAAAATAGTGCGCTAACTTTTGAAAGAAACAAGTGAATAATTCGTCCAACATTGTTTTGGACCCAAGACAAAAGTAGCTCTGAAGCGAGATTTTGGTGTTTGATTTTAGTTCAATTGAGTTGAAATTCGCTTCAAAATGCTGAAAAATCGACATTCAACAACGATAAACCAATTCAATTACGATGCGATAGCCTAATCAGCCAGGCTTAAAAAGCCACGGCAATCGGAAACACAGGCGATAAGAGTGGCCTTATTAGACCATAAAAAAAGGTTGCCATTTTTTTGGCAACCCTTGTACACTTTTTAACTACTGTTTGTTAAATGCGCGTAGGAAAGATGTAGTTCTCTCCGTTACGCCAGCGAATCTCCACTTTCTTATCCGTTGCTTTCACTTGCGGAAAAAGCTCTTCATTTGTCCATTTTTCTCCCGATTTCTTCCACAGCTGCAAGGTGACATACCATTGTCCTAGCGGCTTTTTTCCACCTACAAAACAATTCAATACAGCACTCTCTTGCGCTACAGGATGAAGTCCTCGGCAACTTAAGCTTTCCATTCCCTCCCAACCCATGAGCCTTACCATAGCCAATTGGTATTGCCCATTATCTAAAATCATCGCCTCATTACCGTTATACTCCATTTTTTCTGAATGGATAGGATGATCCTTCCATTTTGGGAGGGCATAATGCCCCAGCCGCAAGGCCAAAGGCTTTTCGGAAAGTAATTGATCACATCTCAAAATTCCATTTGCTATTGTCCGTTCTGCCAAGAATAGATGTATACTCGTGTCCGAAGCCAAGGTCGCCGTACGGCGATAAACTCCCTCCTCGTACCCGCTAAATTGATACATCCGAAGTGATTCCCACTTGGCAGGTTGGGTCTGAAAAGTATAATTCATTGAAATTTCCCCGTTCTTCCCATCGGCCTGCCAAGGAAAAGCACTATTATAGGAAAGCTTATTGTAATTTTCCGTCCCTTGATAGTAGCCGATGTCCCTACTGGTATTCCAAGATCGGATTTCGGAGGCACCGATGCTATTATAATCAGTGATCAACATTTGTGCCCCCTCTATATAGGTATTCAGCACCTTCGCATTTGGAATCTGACGATTCCAGGCACCCTGATTTTCTGAAGCAGTCCAAAAACTGCTATTTTCCGGAACCAATAGACCTAAAAAGAATTTCCCCAGCCAATATGCACTTCCCCGGCAACTATACTCCTGTACCGCAGGATCAAAAGCGCCATAAAAGCCTAGGTTGGGAATACCATCCGAAAGAAAATCGGGATGCTCTAAAAATTGCAACAAAGTACCCGAAGCAATTCTCCGCATCCAACCGTAATTGATGGAAGGATCATCCAATAACCCCAATAATGGAAAGGGTACTGCGGCCCCCATACGATACGAAATACTACGGCCCCACATAATCATTTCACCATTACGGCTAAATAAATAGGGATAACTTTTCACCACATCATGCAAATTCGATTTGAATTTTGCAGCAAGTTCAGGGTACATCGTCGCACCATAATTAGCGGCCCAAAGCGATCCATACAGCTGAAAAGCCCACATACTGTAGTAATCGTAGTAAGGACTGTCATTATACCAGCCGTCGCTCCTATAATCTTGAAGACATTTGTCCAATAAATCCTTCAGGTAATCCTCCCGAACGGGGTAACCTCTACTTTTAAAAAAGCTTAAAATCATAATATTGAAAAATCGCCAATTCATCTGTATCGTTGGTCCATTACCATAACTCAGCATGGTTTGTGCGAGTTCATTTTTAGTATGTTGTGGCAACGGATCCCAAAGCACTTCAGGCGCTGCCATTAGCGCCACAGCCAAACCTCCAAATTCGACCAGCTTTTGACTCGGCCCGCCTTTTTCTGGAAGTGGGGCAATATAGCTTTCGGAGCCCTTATGTAATAGCAGTTCCAGTTGATGCCTATAATAATCTGCTACGCGAATACCTCGGATCTCGTAGTCGGCATTTTTCTTTAAAAGCGGCACAGCGATGAAAAGCGTACGGCAAAGCCCCTCTAATCGTTCTGTTTCATTGTGCACGCCATCTCTAGGGTAGCTACGTCCAGGCTGCTTGGGAAATAACATCGGGCTATTTAAGTCGCTAACGACAGAAAATGCCCCTTCCAACAGATAGGATGCAGCATCCATCCAATGTTGGCGTGTTAGTCCAGTGTAAGGACTTTTTTTAAAATCTGGATTTTTCAGTTCGAAAACTGAACTATTCTGGCTCAGAGCAGTTGCTGCGAATCCAAGAAAAACGCAGCTAAACACCAGCAGTCTAAGTAGGCCCTGTTTTATTTTCATATTGCTTAATGTTATCATTTTCTTCTCCCTTTGTCGCGCCATTCCAGCACTTTTACTGCTGTCGGATCCGTTTCTGCTAACCCCTCCCCATCTTTTTGTACCGTAGCCTGTACGAATAGCGCAATTTTCCGTTTCTTTCGCCACAACTCAGTATCGTAATTTGGTTCCCACGCTCCTACAGATTCTTGACAAAGATCAGTAATCCTCGGCGATTCTTGCTGCATACCCTGTAACGTCAAAATCGAAGGCCGGCTGCCCCTTTCCTGATCACGAAAGATCAATGTTAATGCAATCTTCTTATCCTTACCCCGAACCAATAGCTGTGGTCTTGCAATAGGAATCTCCTTTGTACCACCACCACTTAAGCTAAATGGGGTTTCTCTAAAATCAAAAGATCGAACCTTCCATTGACCATCCTGTAAATAAATAACTTTATATTGCGGAATGTCCGATGCTGGAGCACGCCAGTAAGTAGCAATGAAAGGATTCCCACTATCGTCAGCAGCGATTGATGTTTGATTGATTAATTCGTGCCGTTCCGGAATCCGGGCAGCATACTCTGCCGTAGATGCTTTCATGGGCAGGTCATATCTTATTCCGTCGCTTCGCTCCCATGTTAATCCGCCATCCTTTGAACAAGCATAAGCCATATCATGATTGCTCGCTACATTTGGACTTTCACGCCAAACCCAAGAGAGGTGTATCGTTCCGTGGTTATCGACATAACTTTGCCAATAAGCATTTCTCTTTCCCTCCCCATCAATCAAATTGCTATGGATACGTTTCCATTGCTGCTGTTTACTATCGTACGTATTCACCACAAGGTTGCCATTCCCGGATCCACCATCCCGATATAGAAATAACAGCTCACCATTGGGCAGTTTTAAGAATTCAGGATAAGTCACCCGGCTTTCATTGTGACCGACCATAATCTGCTCTTCACCGAGTACAAGACTATTCGGATGGATAGATCGCGCATAGCGCAATCGACTATTATGCTGATCCCAGCACACATGCAGATATCCTTCCTGATCCACCATGATGCTGATCACGTTATGCGCATCTTTGGCATTGCCGGTATAACCTGAGCGACGGAGCTGCCAAAGCTTACCGGATAGTAGGCGTCGCCCTAATACAACATATCCCTGTCCATCGTAATAGGCTATATATTGATATTTGCCGTTGCTGGTTAGGGAATTTTTCCGAAATACAGCGGTGTTGACCGTATTCTTAGCCCATCCGTTTCCGGCTATTGTTTCCTTAATTTCTTGTCCTTGCACTGCACAAAGAATCAAGAGGAATGAAGCGCACATCATTCCTATTCTACATATTTGAATCCGATATCTTTTCATTCACAGCCACTATCTTAGTGAATAGCTTTACTATAGTCCTTACTCCAATCCTGTCCCGACCAAATTCGCTTGGCACTCCAGTCCTCAACTTCACTTGTCCAGAAAGGATCCTCATCAGACAAGCCTAAAGGCAAGAAAATAACCGAACAGAGATAAGGGCTACCCTGATTATTATACGAATCTGCCAAGCCAGGCTGGCTACCATACAGGCCCAATGTCAACCAGCCATTTTGGTAGGTACCTGGATTTTCTGTTGTCTTTTTCAACACAGCAGACAGCGCACCCCGAACCTGCCCATTGGTCAGTTCTTGAGGAAGTCGTTTCTTGAACGCCATGTCCGCTAAGTGATGAAAGGCTGCAGCACGATAAATTACGGATCTTCCTGTTGGTGGAAAACTACCATCTGCATTGATTAAGCGCTCTTGGATGATGGCATATCGCTCATTACGAAGGCTGATTTTAGCAAACATGCTATCGTAATGTTTGGTCTTCAATTGAATAATGTCCATGATGCCTGCCAAAAAAGGATGAATGACATAACTATTGTAGTAATCAAAAGCATAATGCGGACCATCCATATACATACCATCTCCGACATACCATTGCTCTAACTGCTGCAGGGCATAGTCCACACGCATTACATCCCAATCGGTAGAATATTGAGCTAAAAAAGCTTCGTTCATCGCCGAAAATAGCAGCCAATTCGAATAGGCAGGCCGAAATTGACGCGTTATCTTGATCGATGCAATCAAATTTTTTCTAGTTTGCTCATCAATGTGATCCCACAGCCATGGACTCCGGATAAAACCTAAAGCAATGAAAGATGCATCTACAAGCTGTTGTCCGCCCAGATCAAAACGCATAAAATCTTGCGCATTACTATCTAACGCATTTTTTAGTCCCTGAACAGTCCATGCTCTATATTGATCGCGGAGGTTTCTTTCTGCTTTGGACCCTCCATCCAATGAAAGCCACGGACCAATACCCGACAATACCCTCCCCAATACCTCAACGTACTGCACTTTAATCCGATGCGCTCTGTTATCCACCTGCGTGGATGTCATCTGAGGCATATTTAATCGAAGACTGTCATGTGCTAAACTCCTTAATACGGGCCGCAGCATGCGATCCATTTCTTGGAGCCAGAACGTTCTACTTGCCTCATCAGGCACAGTAGACGTTTTTTTTACAGTTTGCCCCTGAACAGATTGACCTGCCCACAGCAAAAGGAAGAAAAATACAACTTGATTTATCATCTTCATACATCACTTATTTTTTATTCAGATAACGGTACATCTCTGTTCCGGCCAATAAGAATGCACCGACACCAAATGGAGCAGTAGAATTCGCATCCACAACCTGTCCGGGAATAGCTTTCTCACCGATAGGCTGTACATATCCAATTCTTCCGTCAGCTTGGAGTGAAATTTCACTGAGGTAGTTCCATCCCTTAAGCGCCGCTTTAGAAAACTTCGGATCAATAAGTATTCCCTGGTTGAGCCCCCAAAGTAAACCATAGGTAAAAAAAGCTGTACCGCTTGTCTCCCGCCCAGGAGCATGTTCAGGATCTAGCATACTTCGCGTCCAAAACCCTTCCTCTTGCTGGCAGCTCACGATTGCATGTGCCATTTTTTTGAACCTTTCATGGTAATAATGGTAATGCTTATCCGCTTTGGGTAAATCTTGCAGAACCTTTGCCAAGGCTGCAAACACCCAACCATCACCCCGCGCCCAAAAATCCTTCTTGCCGTGGAGACTCTGGTGTTTGGGATAGACATATTTGGCATCGCGATAATATAAATGCTCATCCTGATCGAACATAATACTATCTGCGTAGCGCAAATAGGTATACATTTTATCAAGATAGCGTGGATCTTGCGTCAATTTATACATCTTGGTCATCACCGGCATGACCATATACAAACCATCAGCCCACCACCAATAATCTGTATTGGGTGTATGAATCTGATAGTCCATAACTTCTTTAGCACGCGCTATCTTTTCGGGACTTGGTGAAAAATTATAAAGATCAATATAGGTCTGGAAACAAATCTGCCAATCTCCAAAAAGAACATAATCATCCGTTTCACCATAACTATATTTCCACTCTTGTTTGTTGGTTGATTTCGCACCTTTCCAATCATTGAATTTGGCCCAGTCCTCAGAATATTTCAGATCACTTTTTGAATTGGAAATCTTATAGAATTCCATATTTCCAGTATGGTAAGCTGCCTGATCCCAAAATGCCCAAACTTGTGGCTTGTGATGAGATTGCCAATAATCGTTTGCACTTTTGAGTTGAGAAAGGACAACTTCTTTTTTTAGTTTCTGTCCAAAAGAAAAATGCCCTATAAGTAATAGGCATAAAATAAAGTTGATACGCATGTCTTGAGATTTATAAATTTGATCCCCAACCGGGATAAACAAAGCTACCACAAATCGATTTTGTAGATGTTTGAATAAAGACTAATCATGACCGAAAATGGGATCATTTTGTGTCTAGAAGGTCTAAAAATCGTGTAGAGTAACTTCAGATTCAATAAACGTACAATATACACTTATTTAAAAAACATTTGTATCTTTAATCCATATAAACCTAAAAATTTTCAGTTGGATTCCCGCTATTCGCCCAGTGACACAGCTATCTAGGAGTGAAAGGACATACTGCCAGCCGCTTCGGTCAATGAAGCACAGCAGCTATTGATGGATAAGAATGCTAACTAAACTGGATGTTGAAAGAGGTGGATTAAAAGATTATCAAGATGAGCGCACGTATTCGGCAGATTATTGCATTTTTGCATCTATATCTATCCTTGACTACTGTTGTTTATAGCCAACAGATGGGGCTTGATCCCGTAACAAAAAATTATGAGCTTCCCTCCCTCACGATCAATCAGACGATACAGGATCGGGAGGGATACATCTGGTATGCCTCCACACAGGGTTTAAGTCGTTATGATGCTTATAATATCCTCAATTTTAAATTGAAGGATGCCGCCGGAAAAGCCACCAGTCAACAAGCGATCCGTACGCTTATAGAATTCGAAAATAAACTAATTTTAGGGGGAGAAAAAGGTGTTTATGTTTTAGATAAGCGAAATTATAAGGTTGTCCCACTGAATGATCCACGGGTAGCCAACATTCGCGTCAATACCCTGTTGGTTGACGGTTCAAAACGGCTTTGGATTGGAACAGATGATGGTATTTATATCTATGATAGCACATTGAAGCCTTTGACAAACGCCCAAAGTGCTTCTATTCTAAATAATAGCATGCGAGGCAAAACCGTTAATACGATCTTTCAGGATAGCCAGGCTCGGATTTGGCTGGGTGTCTGGGGAGACGGCTTATTTATGTTAAGTCAGGGTAACAACAAATTAAAGTCTTATCCTAGACTAGGCCAACGCAACAATCCGTTCAAACTCATGGAAGACGACCATGGACAACTATGGATATGCACCTGGGGAGATGGAATTTATTTATTCGACCCGCTGCAGGCGACTAATCCCTACAGAGAAATTGAAATAAAAAATAAGCGCCGACATGGCGGTAAAGAGGATCTTTTCTACAACATTCTTCAGGATCGAAGCCGCCATTATATTTGGGTGTTGTCTTTCTCGGGCATATCGACACTTCAATATCGAAATGGTCAATTACAAGAAATTGATCTTTCGAGCCACTTCAACAACACGACAAATATTTTTAATGATATCTACCAAGATAAACACGGCACATTATGGCTCGCTGTAGGTGGTAAAGGGGTGTTCATGTTTAGCTTTGACAAACCAATCGTTAAAAACTATAGTTTCAAACAGATTAAGGCATTATATAGTATTTCCCCAAATCTAAATATGCTCTATCGCGATCAAACCGGAATCTTTTGGTTCAATCTGGAACGTTTTGGATTTGGTAGCCTATCTCCTAAAACAAATCAGCTCAATACATACAGCAATTCCAATTTCAGGGATCTAATTTCGATCCGTGCTGTTACCTGTGCCACAGATTTTGGACAGGAACTGTGGGTCGGCTCTGCCTATGAAGCTTCGATCAATGTTTTTCAGAAGAAAAACAATACGATCAAATTCTTACGGAAGATCGATTTAGTTCAACAGATCAGACATCCAGGTAAACCTTCATTTTTCTTTACGGATTCGCAAAAACGACTCTGGATTGCAACGACGCAGGGCCTCCTCCTAAAAAAGTCGGAATCGGAACCTATCACGATGATTGCTAAGATAAAGGATCAGCCCGTAGCGATTGCCCAAGGGAAGGGAAACCTTATCTGGATCGCAACCAAAGAAAACGGAATCTATTGTATCGATAACCGCAATTTACAGTCCATAATCAGACACATTGGAAAGGAGACGCCAGGATTACGAACGGATCAGATTGAAACGATGGATGCTGATCGGGCCGGTAATCTGTGGATTGGCACCAAAGATAATAGGTTACTGAATTATCAACTCGCAGGCCAAAAAGTATCAGAAATCGCCAACAGTACATTATTTGAGAAAAACCAACTGCTCGATGTTGTCTGTCTCGATCGCTACACCTGGCTGTCTACGACACGGAATTTATACAAGATCAACCAGGCGAACAAGCATATAAGTGAGTTTTCTACAGCTGACAGCCTCCAAGTCAACATGTTCTCAAAACGGGCTTTTGCTGTAGACAGGAGCTCCAATACCATTTACTTTGGCGGGTACAATGGAATTGTTCAACTGGATGATCACAGCATCTTACCGGATTTTAACGAAAAAGTCCTTATTTCAGATATAAAAATAAACAATAGATCCATTGTTTTGGAATCAGAAAAGGAGCTATTTAGCGATGATATTGCTAGTTTAACACTGAATCCCCAAGACCAAAATATCGAAATATCGTTTTCAGCCCTACCTTTTAGCCAGAAAGGAAAAATACGTTATGCTTATAAATTAGAAGGGGTAGATAAAGAATGGATCTACGCTCCGCGAGATCGTATTTTTGCGACATACAACAATTTAAGTAAAGGAAAGTACAGGTTTTTAGTCAAGTCAACCGATTTGTACAATCAGTGGAATACAGCTTCTACTCAAATTGAAATCATAAAAAAGCCTGCCTTCTATGAGAGCAATTTAGCGTATTTTCTATACGCCTGTGCGTTTACCGGCATTGCTTTCTTTTTTATTAGCTATTCTGTCAAACGTCTTAAATTGAGCGGTGATTTAAAGATAGCGCAGATCGAAAAGGAGAAGACGAAAGAACTTGCGCAGTCCAAGCTCAGTTATTTTACCAATATTTCACACGACCTGCTGACGCCTCTTACAATTATCTCTTGTTTAGTTGACGATGTGCAGATGACTACAAAGAATAATTTGGAACAATTCGATAAAATGCGTCTTAACCTCAGTCGTCTAAAACGGCTGCTCCAACAAATCCTAGACTTCCGAAGAATGGAAAATAACAGCATGAAACTGCAAATCAGCGCGTCTAATTTCCCTTCTTTTGTTACCCAATTGGGTGACATGCATTTTGGCCCCATTGCCAAAAAGAAAAAAATCGACTTTGAAATTCAGCATGGAGACTGTCCTGAAATCCTTTTCTATGACGTTGACAAAATTGACAAAATTTTGTTCAATCTCTTATCCAATGCATTTAAATATACGGAGCAAGGTGGAAAGATTACACTCTCCTATCATGTAGAGGAAAGCATGGGCTGCAACAGACTATTCATCTATGTTCGCGATACTGGTATAGGAATTTATCCTGAAGACATGGAGAAAATTTTCACAGCTTTCTACACCAATACGTCCACAAAACATCTTGAAAGTAATGGTATAGGACTATCCGTGACCAAACAGCTGATAGAGGCGCATCATGGCAAAATTCATGTAGAAAGCCAACGCCATATCGGAAGTAACTTCCAAATCACGGTTCCGGTAGATAAATTGTATTACCATAACCAAGGGATCGCTGTCATGGAACAACCCTTTGTTGAAGAAATTAAGGCTACCATTATGGAATCGAATACCGTTGATGATAGCACACCCAAAAATGCAACACAATCCAAGCTCAACCTCCTGTTGGTGGAAGACAATGAAGAACTTCGTTCGACTATGGCGCGAATTTTAGCTCAAAATTATCAGGTACATATTGCGCACAATGGACTAAAAGGTCTGGAAGTGCTCGAACATACTGAAATAGATATCATTGTGAGCGATATTATGATGCCTGAACTCGATGGACTCCAGTTATGCAAGACGATCAAATCCAATGCAGAGTTCAATCATATCCCTATTTTGCTACTGACTGCCAAAAATAGTATTGAAGATCGTATAGAATGCTATCAAGCTGGCGCAGACGGTTACATTAGTAAGCCTTTTGAGATTAAGGTTCTGGAAGCCAAAATCCAAAGTTTTATTATTAATAAACGTTGTCGTCAACTCGTTTTTCAGCATAACACGCAAATTAATATTTCGACACTCGATCATACACCTTTAGATGAAAAATTTGTTCAGAAGATGATTCAAGTTGTCGAAGAACATCTTGCCGACGATCAATTTGACGTGATCAAGCTGGGAGATATATTGGGCCTATCCAAATCAACGCTATATCGAAAGACCAAAGTCCTGCTGAATGTATCTCCCAGTGAATTTATTAAAAATATACGGCTAAAACATGCGTGTCAGATCATGGAAAAAGACCGATCCATTGCTGTTAGTGAAGTCGCCTTTGAAACAGGCTTCTCAGATCCCCGCTATTTTGCCACCTGCTTTAAAGCAGCATTTGGGCTAACTCCAAGTGAATTTCAAAAAAATGCAGCAGCAAAATGGGCAACCTTAGAATCGCTTTAAGTTACAAATTATGCTAAAATACGCATTTCTACTTATTCGAATCGGTATTTTACCCTATGCTTTCCCTAACGCTTTTTATTTAATTTAGCACCACTTTTTTAAGCGATACCATGGGAAGCAAAACTATACTGATGTTGGACGATGATAAGCATGTCCTTGAAATATGTACAATAATTCTTGAAACAAATGGTTATAATATAGCCGTTTCACAAACCTCTCATGACATCATTGAAAAAGTGGAGGAAGTACGTCCAGATTTAATTCTGATGGACAATTGGATTCCAAAAATAGGCGGTGTTGAAGCCACCAGGCTACTCAAAAATCATCCTTTATATCGAGATATCCCGGTGATTTATCTATCTGCAAATACCGATATTGAAACGCTTGCACAGCGGGCTGGAGCCGATAGCTACCTTGCCAAGCCTTTCGATCTAGAAGACCTAGAAAATCGCATAGCTGAACTGCTTGAAAACCCTTCCCCGCTTAGAACATGCCTGTAGACTTTAGTATGCGCTTATCCGGCAGCAGTTTTCTTTAAAAAAGCACATTTCTATCGCGGTTTTGATTTCAAGCACTAAATTTCAGACACAACATCCTCCTGTTTTGTGTGCAGCTTGCTGCGGTAGGTAATCCCCCATTTGGCAATTTCGTCGATGATGGGTCCCAAAGTTTTACCACATTCAGTCAATTCGTATTCAACAGTCAAAGGCTTTGTGTTGAGCACCGTTCTTCTGATCAATTGATTCATTTCCAGATCCTGAAGTTCCTTAGATAACATTTTGGCTCCAATCCCATCTACTTCGCGCAATAGTTCCATAAAACGTAATTTCTCCACTAACAATAATGTACCGATGATATGGAATTTCCATTTTCCTGCCAAAATTTCCATGCTATCATTGATGGCTAACATGCGCGTTTTACATACACCCGACGACGTTAAAGTTGCTTCCTTTTTCATTTCACTATTTTTTATTCTTCTATTGCCGGCCGCCAGTGGTATTTTTAATTCCATAGACGATCATTCTTAGATCAGTTGACTAGAGCGTCTCCGTTTCGTTGACCTAAATTTCCAACAAAAATACAGATTTATAAAGTGATAAGGCACTATCTTTTTGGAAAGTAGTTTCCTTAAGGAAACTAATACCAAAAATAAACTATCTATATTCTACCTTTGTACCAGCAGCATCAAAAGCTCAGATTGGCAGCGTTGATGCTGTCAAAGTTTAAATCGTATATAACATATAACAATAAAACGATAAAAAAATGAAAAAGCAATTAATTTCGGGTTTAGCCCTTATCCTCTTGTTGGCTTCTTGTCAAAACACAAATGGTGATAAAGCAACAACAACAACTGCACAGGAAGTAACTGAACAAAAAGGACAAACTTACACTGTTGAAGCAGATAAAAGTTCGTTGAAATGGACTGGATACCACAAAGGTGGTTTAAATCCAAGATATGGTGTTCTGAAAAGCGAGGGTACGCTATCCGTCGAAAATAATGCTGTCACCGGTGGTACTTTCACCATCGATGTGAATTCTATTCTTACCGATTCTGCTTCGGTGGATCCTACAACTTCAGGTGGTAAAAAATCATCAGATTTGGATGCGCATTTAAAAAGTGCTGATTTCTTTGACGTAGCCAAATATCCAACTGCGAAATTTGAAATCACCAAAGTCGGTCCATTCGATGCGGCACAAGGAAAAAGTGTTGTTGCTGACGCAACAAATACAGTTAGTGGTAATTTGACGATCAAAGATAAAACGGTGAATGTAACGTTCCCTGCAAAAATTACCTTCAATGGTGACGAGGTAACATTCTACTCTAAATTTACGATCCAAAGACAAGATTGGGGACTTACTTACGGTACAGAAGGTAACCCACAAGATTGGATGATTGCACAAAACGTTGACATCGAGCTTAATGTTACCGCAAAAAATGCTAAATAATTTTTTATAGCAATAAGTCATTCATGGCATCAAATAGATTAATCAAGTATAACTTACCTGATTAATCTATTTGTTTTATATACCCTTCAAATACGAGATCCTCCTGATTCGAGACATGGATCAAATGGGAGTCCTTTAGGAGATATAAGCGATCGCTTACATCCATTACTTGCCTAAAATAGTGGTCAGCTATCAATATTCCTTTGCGATGCCTGACACGTTCAATGTGCGCGCTAATCACCTCAATAAAAATAGGACTAAGTCCGACAAAGGGTTCATCAAGTAAAACAAAAGAATGTTTGGTATGCAATAGTATTAAAGTTTCAATAAAGCGGATCATTCCTAACGAGAGGTTACCCAGATGCCTATTTAAATTTTCATGAATAAATGAAAGTTCCAGTAAATGAGAATCATCTATTTCAAAAAAACGAATTGCTTCAGAAAGCCGCAATTCTCGAGGTAAGAAGCCTTCTTGGGGCAGATATACAATCTCCTTCGTTCGGTATCCCTTTTCAAATTTTACACCTTGGCAACGCATAAATGCAAAATCAGGTTTGGTCTCTCCAAATATGATTTTCATTAGCGTAGACTTTCCGCTTCCATTTTTTCCCAATATTCCAATCACCTCGTTTGGTCCAAAAGTCAAAAAAAGATTTGAAATGATCTTTCTTCCACCGCGGCTAAACGATAGACTATCTAGGTATAAATTGCGATCATAAAGCATTTCAATATCAGACATAGTATTATAAATAACAACAAATCTATTCCAGTAAGCCTTATTAGCATCCGACTCGGCGAAAGGTGGAGGTTTTTAAGAAATATTTTCTTTTTAGAAAGGTGAAAGAGATATTCGACGGCAACAGATAGAATAGTACCGAAAACCTTCAACCAGAATATGAACATGAAGAACGACGCTGTATCAATGGATCTCAACATAAAACGTTGCGACTGCCAAAGAATACAGACCGTCACCAATAGATTAAAAAGAATTATGAATCTAAAAAATTTTAAACTCAATCGTACCATTTGCTTATGACTCAATAAGGATTGGAAAAGAGATTTAAATTGGCGCTATCGTTAAATTGGCGCTATCATTATCGATAACATGTAAACGCTGTTATGAATATAGCCAAATAAAAAGATTGTATATCAGTTTTAACATTCCTTAACTCCAGTACTTATTGTACAAAGTACTTAGGCGAAAACCTAATCTGTTGAGATTTATGGGATGCCGTAAAGATACTGCTGAGTTAGCTCAACGCGCTAAAAATGCGCTCCATAGTCGATTACCTCGGTTTTTAAAAGCATCTTTTTCGCGCTATGATTACTCAACGTCGCTGTTGCTATTTTAGTCTTTGTATCAACACTGATCGCCAGTTCGGCGCTATCCCCCCTTTTATCACTGAAAAATGAAGCAAAGTTTTTAAAAGTTTCATCTTCATCAAAAATAAACCGGGCGGCGCAGCGGTTATTATGCTGATCATACCATTTGATGTAAATATCTTTCGGAAGGCCTCGAGCCTCCATTTCCATATACCGGCCGCTCTCATCAAAGACAAAACGCTCTGCATTAAAAAACTCAAAATCTGCATCGAAAGTTTTAATGTCGGAAGAAAAAATAAATTTTGGCTGCAACTGATAACGCATACGTAATTTATCCCAATAACCATACGGAATAGATTTATTTGCAATTGCTTGCTGAATCTCCGAAGGAATAATTGAAGTGTCGGACAATACCGTTTCTCGCCATTCCTTATTAAAGATATTTCCATACGCCCCATTTCCTTTGTATTGATCCGTAGCTTTGATCACTACTTTCTTAGCTTGATATCGGCCGATTTCAATTTGACGACGTCCTGTGCCCGTGACCCATATCACCAGTACGCCCCCCGGAGCAAAACCCAAAATAATCTTATTATAATGTTCGTCGACAGTTTTGTTCGCTCCTTTTTCTTGAAATGACGTACTGAAAAGTGTCCGTAATTTATTGTAATCAATCGCACCCTCCATCCGATAAAAAGCATCTTCAACGAATGAATACCAAGTCACATCCAATGCTTTAGGTAATGACATCATTTGCTCATACGAACCGCCTCCTGCTTGTCCCCACACGCCATGATAGTTCACAATATTGCCCTCACTAAACGTAAATTCGTAATCCTCATCTTTTGGAAAGATAAAACGTCCATTATATAACTGAACCGGATAAGCTGTTGGGTTACTCATCGAGCAGGACCATGTATAGCGTCCGTTCTTAACATTATCTTCCTGCGTGAGACGTTCCTCCCGTAGTTCATTAAATGTGCTTATAGTCGTTGATAATGCAAATATAACCGGGAGTGAAACCAGAAGTCCGAATAGCGTGAACACCACATATTTCCAGGATGTTAATGCCCAGATTATCATCACGCCGCTCGATAAGGAGAGGAATGCACTGATTGTTAACATCCAAGGCAGCATTTCCTTAATTACCCCAACTAAATCCGCATAATAACGATGTTCGTACGCATTATCTAACGTAAATAAATAAAGTAATACTGGAAGCAAGAAAGAAAAAAAGCAATAAAATAGAAATCCGTAACCAAATTCAAAAGCGATTTTTTGCTTCACTACCCTACTAAATTTCTTCCTAAAAACATCGAAATGAAAATAAACCAACGCGAGAATAATAAAATACGGCGAACAGCAGAAAGCCGCATAAATCATATTTAAATCTGCTTCATGTACAAGTAGGGTCGCGATGAGACTAAAAATAGCAACCAAAAAAGCAGAAACTGTAACTCTTACAATCATTATATTTTGTTTTAATCCAAAAAGCTGTCATCCTCTATTAAGATACAACAACACGTTTTAAAAATAGTAAGAAATATTTTAGGAATATAAGCAGATCGATATTCAACTGTCCTGATCAAATATTCGACCCAAAGCAGGGAAATCAAATCGTCTAAGTAAAGTCGATCAAGTTTACTAACTTCGTTTTTATTGTTACCATCATGGATACCCACTATAAAATTAGAAAAGCCACAGCAAGCGATTCGCACCGTGTTCCTGAAATTATGCTTCAGGCAATGGAAGAGATGATATTCCGCTTGATCCGACAGGAAGATCAACAGGCAGCCGTACAGTTTTTAACGCAGCTTTTCCAACAAAAAGGAAATCTTTACAGTTATGAAAACACTTTTGTGGCCGTTGACATGAATGACCGGATTATAGGCTCGTTGACAGGTTACGATGGTGACCGGTTTATTGAATTAAGACAGCCTATTCTCGATCTTATAGCGGATCACTACGCAAATAATTTGATTCCAGAAACTGAAACAGCAGGTGGCGAATTTTATATCGATTCCATCGCCGTTGCCCCCATTGCAAGAGGTAAAGGTATCGGAACCAAACTTTTACACCATGCCATTACACATGCCCAAGAAAACCACTTTAATCAGGTTGGCCTGCTTGTTGACCTCGCGAATCCAAATGCGCGAAAGCTCTATGAAAGGATTGGTTTTCACGTTGGGAAGAAAACGTACGTTGCAGGTAGCGCATATTATCATATGTATATGCAGCTTACTTAAATAGAACTCTTGTTAAACGTATAACCTATTGGTACCCACATTCCGCCAACTGCTTCAAAAAAAGCAGGTGGACAGCTTTGGGGGACAAATAGCGTATACCGACAAATAGCGTATACCTGCAAAGCTTATTAATAGCTATTGCATGGTATAAAATCTTCAAAAATCGAGATAGAATGCACAAAATTTGAACGCTAGTTCTATCTATATTTGCACATAAAATGAAACAGCATCTTCAAAGAAAATTACGGATATACCGATACGTGGTCTATAGGGAGACATTAGTCGATCCTTGGGAACATTTTTGGTCCTTCATTGGTGCCTTTGTCGGGATATTCATTATCGCTTATATCCAATCACTTCACTTACCCTCAATAGAAAATGTCTTTTTGATTGGCTCTTTTGGAGCTTCTTCAGTTTTGGTTTACGGAGCGATACAAAGCCCACTAGCACAGCCTCGCAACCTAATCGGTGGGCATGTTGTCTCTGCCATCGCTGGCGTCACAGTGGCACAGCTCCTTCCTGATATTATTTGGCTTACAGCCCCTTCTGCTGTTGCCTTGTCAATTGTGTGTATGCAGTATACCCGTACCTTGCATCCTCCGGGTGGAGCAACAGCGCTGATTGCAGTCAGCAGCGGAACGAAAATTGCATCAATGGGATACTGGTATGTATTAAGCCCGGTTCTATCAGGCTGCACCATTCTATTGCTCGTAGCCTTAATTTTTAACAATATTACCAATAACAGACATTACCCTGTAAAAAAATCACGCCTGCGCCGTTCAAGGAGGCAGCATTTAAAAAACCGCTTTGCTAAAGCCTCCAGCACATCGCGCATGTAATGTTTTAAAAACCTTCAGCTAATATCTTGAAAAACCTTCATCGCCGTCAAAACACGTATAGCGAGTTAAAATCTAGTATATTATTGAATGTAAACGCGGTTTTGCAGCAACGTGTTAATTGTCAGTGCTCACATCTGTTTTGTCAAACACGGTAGTCATAGCTCGATAGATTCCATAAATTAAGAATAGTAGACTTGTCATTGTAAGTCCTAGATACTCTACCACCCAAGCGATAAGAATAGCTACCAAATGAATTTTTCCATTGTCGGGTTTAAATGCTGCTCCCGAATAAATATAGTAAGCGATTGAACCAAATAAAACAATCCATAATACCGCATATACATAATGAAGCGGATTTTTGCTGAGTCTCCTATTTTTAAACATCTGTCAATATTTATGATTTAGTAATCATTCCTGTATTAAACTACAAAGGGATATGTAGACAAAAATAAGTGTACTCCAGCTTTTGACAACCGCTAGTTATTATTCGCATCGCATCGTTTAATATTCGCGCGATCGGCCATTCAAATCGACTATATTGAGACTAAGCATGCTGATTTAAAACAATCATAATAAAGGAAAAGGGGCTATCCACAGCGGCCTCTTAAAACAGAACCCCGACATGAGGAAAATGACGGGGTCTTTCTAATTTTGTGTTCAATCATTTTGTTGAACATTTTGCGCTAGTATATATTGTGATACAGTATATGGTATAATATGCTATTTAGAACCTATACGTACAATACATTCCTTAACGATAGACAGTATACGTTCTATTTTGCAAGCTGATTGAGTTCGGCCTGCGAGAATGCATGGTCACCTTTAAGATAACTATTGGCTTCTTTTAAATATTTGTAGATCACCTCCCTGCCTTTTGGGTTGGGCAATTTATGCAAATTGTTTACTAAATATTCCTTATCGCGCAATCGATCTTTACCATAGCTTAGAAAAGAGGGTGCGTGTGTCTGGACACTCCATCTTATAAAACGTAAATCGATATTGTCCGGATATTTCATGATCATTTCTTCTAAAAGCTTCTTTCCTTTTTTGAATTGACCCAATTTCGAAAATGGGTTGCCCATATGTTTGGCCCATAAAATTTCATAAGCAGCGAGGTAACCCTTCTCCGTTGCGGAATTGGCGGATTTTTCCAATAGTTTCAGATTCGTTTCGCAGAGCTTCTTATTTTGAACGGCGGTAGCGTACTCGGCCC
Organism: Sphingobacterium sp. UBA1498; assembly: GCF_002325125.1. Classification (NCBI taxonomy): domain Bacteria; kingdom Pseudomonadati; phylum Bacteroidota; class Sphingobacteriia; order Sphingobacteriales; family Sphingobacteriaceae; genus Sphingobacterium; species Sphingobacterium sp. UBA1498. Next base: position 27,425 of record NZ_DCRG01000032.1, on the reverse strand, counting down.
TCATTTTATCAACATCAACTTGACCAAAACAACATATCGTACATAATACCAAAGAGACACAGACAAAAAATCGTATAACCATTTTCAATTCAATTAAAGTATAAAATAGAAACTGTTCTGTCATATAACAATATCGAACAGCTTTGAGTTTTGTTATTTTTCAATACGTTAAGTACGCTATTTATTTTGCCACTTTCCCAATCCAATCAATACCACCGCGATAAGGACGAAAACCAAAGTCATTGCCAAACTGTTCAAAATAACGCTTTCTATGCCCAACTCAGAAACATTGATAAAAGGATAAGGATAAAATCCAGAAACCGAACCATGCCACAATGTGTACAACAGATAGCCTAACGGGAAAATCAACCAATAGAAAATCTGGTGCCAACGGAGTACTTTTTTGTTACAAAATAGCCACCAGAAGAGGAAAAAACTCAAAGGCGTTACAACATGCAGTAACTCGTCTACCAAACTCAGCATCCCTTTTGTGTTTAACAAAAAACGAAGTAAGCTATTATAGATAAGTGCGACAATAAGTATGTAGAGTGTGACGGCAGTAATTGTTTGGGCGTTAGTGAAGAATATGCCCAATCGGCTTTTTGCCAAGAAAACAGTAAAAAAACAACATAACAGCACCCAGACATTACTTAAAATCGTAAAATAACTAAAAAACTGTATTACATAATCGGTTGTACCAAGCTTCGAGACAAGAGCACTTAATGTAAATTGCCCAACAAGGGCCAATAGGGTGACTAAACCAATGCTTCCAGCAAAAACCGATTTTAATGACTTATGAATCTCCATATCCCAATTAGCCTTAGCCCTACTAAATATAAAGATTTTAAACACTATTTGAAATTAAATGATAAATTCAGCTTTCCGGCGTTTGAATTTGAATCTGCATAATAAATAATAGCAAAGATTTGTAAATGGAGTGAGATTACTGACTTACTATTATTATTTTTATCCGATATAAAGCATTATGAATAGATGATAAGAATAGCCATTATTGAAGATGAGCCCGCCATACGCAAAGAAATCAGCTATTTGTTGCAACAGGAGACTGACGTTGAACTTGTTGGCTGGAGTGATACTGTGACAAATGCTGTAAAACTGATTGAAGACAAACAGCCCGATGTTCTTCTTATGGATATTCAGCTCCGCGACGGAACAGCATTTGATATCTTAAAGAAGTTGACTGTAATTCCACAGAATATTATTTTCATTACTGCTTACAATCATTTTGCAATCAAAGCCATTAAATATGGTGCGCTAGATTACCTCTTAAAACCTGTAGATCAAACCGAATTAAACGAAGCTTTAGAACGCTTTCGACGCAAAAGAGAAAACAATCCACAATGGATGCAGCGTCTATCCATGGCACAAGAGGCGTTGTATGCCCGGGAATTACCCGAAAGTATCGCGTTATCATCCCTACAGCAAGTACGCATCGTTCCTGTTCATAACATCGTATATTGCAAAGGAGATGGCCCTTATACATTTTTCTTTTTAAATGATGGCACAAAAGAGTTAATATCCAAACCGCTCAAATATTATGAAGAATTATTGCCCCAGCCCTATTTTTTGCGCACCCATCAGTCCTATCTTGTTAATAGGTCGCATATTTCAGGCGTCAATCGCTCCGAATATATTGTCTTAAAAAACAAAGAGGAAATTCCCATCTCCTCGCGCAGAAAAAACTCGATTTTAAATCAGCTGTTTCCAGAAAAATGAGCGCACTGAACCGCATTTTACCTTGGCTATCAATCTGCCTATTGTTCATAGCCTGTACGAAAAAAAAAGGCACATACTCACCTGAACGTAAAGCTCTTGCCGCACAGATTCAATCGCTCGAGGACCAAAAAATGAATGGCGCAAACGGGGATTCTTTAAAACAGGTCTGGTTAGAATTAGACCAGAATTTGAATGTGAAAAAAGATACCGTGCTGGCTGCCCGCGTAAAATATTACTTGGCTCGACAATATGCCAGGAGCAGGCAAGATTCAGCGCTTTTCTTTGTTGAAAAGGCTCTTGAGCTGATTGAACCAACCACGGGGAATGCAAAATACAAGGCGCTTATTTATAACGGCATAGGAAACATCCGCAGTCTCGAAGCAAAGGAACGAGAAGCTGGCTATTATTATAATAAAGCTGCTACAATTGTTTTGTCGGACACCGCATCAGGACTGTCAAACGAAGCAAAATCAGCAATATTACTGTCTGCAGCGCAAAACAACCTCACTTCCTTTCAGTATAATCTTGCTGAAAAGATGAATCGAGCGGCATTACCCCTAGTAGATGCATTGCCTGAAGGACATATCAATCGACAACGCGTTTTGGTACAAATTATCCAGACACTGAATACCTTGCAGAGACCCGCAGCTGAAATTGCCCCCTACCTCCATAAACTCGAAGAATTACACGCTAAGCACCCAGACAAATACAACATCAGTTTTTTGTACGATTCGAAGATCCAATACTACGAAACTGCGAAAAAAACTGATTCCATTTTACATTATGAACTGCGAAAAATTGCAATAGACGAATATTTGCATCAACAGACATCATCTCCAACATTGATGAATAATCTATTTGTTGATTACAGCAATGTAGCTGCAATTTATGTGACATTAAATAAGCCCGCTTTGGGAGAAAAATTCATCCAAAAGGCCAATAGGCTGAAAGCACAGTTTCCAAAATTAATTTTTCCCGCCAACGAAATTACCTTTCAAAACAACCTCGCCGCGCTATACAGCTTGCAAGGGAAAAATAAAGCCTCAATAGATGTATTGAATCACCTTGTTCAGTTACAAAGGAGTATTTACCAGTCAGAGAATACACAGGCGATTGCAGAAATGAATGCTCTTTATCAGCTTCAGGCGAAAGATCAATCTATTCGTATGCTGAATGAAAATATTGAAATCAATAAACTTCAACTGCAGCAAAATCGTCTCTGGCTCATGACAACCTCTTTGGCCATCATTTTATTGATCATCATCCTTTTCTTTCTATATTCCAGTTTTCGCCAGCGACGTTCCAGGCAAGAAAAAGAAAAGGTCTTATTGCAGCAGCAATTACTACGCACACAGATGGAACCACACTTTATTTTCAATACTCTTTCGGCTGTTCAAAGCTTTATGCGCCTTGATAAAAAAGAAGATGCCATTAAATATTTAAATCTTTTCAGTCGCTTATTACGTAGCAATCTCGAATTAAGCCGTGAGAACGTTGTCCCACTAAGTGAGGAACTTGAGGCCTTAGAAAACTATCTCATTCTACAGCAAATGCGTTTTGATGACACTTTTCATTACCATATTACACCTCCGCAAGATCAAGACCTCAGTGCGGTGATGCTACCTCCCATGCTGATACAACCCTATGTTGAAAATGCTATTCTTCATGGTATAGACCTCCATATAGGCAATGGCAGCATTGACATCCAATTTGCACTATCAGGAGATATCCTGCGCGTGAAGATTCAAGATAGTGGTAAAATCAATAGCGACATTCCTGAATTGTCACATCGGTCGCTTTCAGGAGCCATCTGCCGAGAACGCATGCAATTGCTCGGAAAAAAAGCAAGTATACAGATCAACAAAAACCCGAATGCTGGCACCACAGTGATCCTTCACATACCGGTGACCTATTGATGATCTGTATTCTTCGTTCATTCAGACAGCTACTCCTGGGTCATTGGTTTATTGTTGTTGCAGCTTATCCGCTAAAATTTTCATATAAAACCCTCCAACGACACTACGCGCCTTAAAATTTTCACGAATTCCAGTATTGGAATCATAAAAATCATTCAAAGGGACGCGGGATTCCGTTTGAATTGCATGGTTATACACTGGTTTTACCAAAGCTTCAAACGCTTCCCTTGATGGAGCAAATGATGCTGTCCAAAGAATCCAGTCGTTTTTGGTGTAGGCTTTGCGGCTGTCCAATGGTATGCCGAATCTATTTTGCTTGGTTAGGTAATATTTAATTTCCGTATCATAGACCTTTTGAGGAAATAGATTTAATCCCAATACTTTGTCCCAGATCAAATTATATTTCTGACTCCAAGTATTTTTATCATCAAATGTCAGCGCATAATGGTCGCCAGCATCTGCCATTTCCATCCATCTTGGAACCATTTCCTCCGCAATTGCACGGTATTTTTTTGCAATGGCTGTTTCACCAATTGCTTCAGCCAGCTGCGCATAACAAGCGATACCAACAATTGCTTTGACAGATAAGTTCGTATTTCGAGCAAGGTGACCGGCAAAATCGTCTGTACAAAGCTGTGTCTTAGGATCAAAACCGTCTTTAACAAGATAATCTACCCAAGTAGTAAGGGTTTTCCAATGCTTCCTGGCATAGTCAGCATTTCCTTGCACTTTCGCGATTGCCGCAGTTAAAATAATCATATTGCCCGATTCCTCCACAGGCATAGGTTCACCATAGGTTTGACCATTGGCCAATGGATACGTACCCAAATCGTGCGCGGCCCAAGGATAGGGATATTTACCGCTCTCACTGAAATAAAATATTCCACTTAACATCCCTTTCAACAACTCCGGATTATAGATCAGATACAAGGGCGCTGAAGGATAAGTGACATCCACCGTATTGATAAAACCACCACTATTATTTTCTTTCGACAACCATAATAGTTCATTTTGCGGACTTTTTACCAAGGTATGTGCTGCTATGCTTTGGCGATAAGCTAGAATACTAAGATGTGCGTACTCTTTTCCACCCGATTTGAGCGCATCCGCATAAACCGCCTTGTCGAATGCCACGCACTTATCGAGCACATTACGATACTCATCTGCAGCCAAAGACAACTGATTTTCCATCGTTTCTTTGCCAGAATTGTTCCACCATGGTTTCAGGTTATTGTTGAAATACTGAATCGCATAAATCTCATCGTAGCCAACCTCAACAAAACGCTCCTCCGCTTTCGCCCCCACAGTTCCAAATGGAATGACCGTGTTCAGCGCAAGTGATGTACCCTTAACGGTTTTTGCAGCGGTCGTCGTTCCCTTTCTAAAGGCATCTACAGCTCCGGCCCTCGGACTAATAAACTGTTGCGTTTTATCCCGCTTCGGCGAAGCAACGTAAAAATACCCCCAGTCTATCCGCATATCATCGGCCCCTTTCTGCAAAATGGGTTGTTCGACCGTTCCCGTTTTTAGGACAGACAATTTTTCTGTCTCATATTTTTCGGCGGTTACTTCTTGTGAAGGTTTATACACCGCAATATTTGAGGATGCACTTAGAAAAACTTTCACCGCATGCTGCTTGCCATCATTTGCTTTTACGTTGTATGTGATATAGCTTACGGGGCGAGCCAATACATTCAGATCATCCATCAGCAAAGGCGACGTAAAGGTCAATTTTAGATCCACCTTACCGGCCTGAAAATTATAGACCGTACGCGTCGCTGTTATTTCCACATCTTTTTGCACCGCTTCCTGAATCCGTGGCCCACGCTCTTTAAGCCTGTCAACCAATCCAAAATCGAGGTAACGACCGCCAGCACTATTCTTCAAATGGATGGCAATATGATTTTGCCCGGCCTTTAAATTAGCCTTGTCAATCGGCAAATATTGAAAGCTGTTGGTCCAACCTACCTTTTCGTAAACCTTCTTCCCATTCAAAAATACTTCGATATTATCATCATGATTGAGTTTTAGAAACAGCTCATTGATACCCTTCAGATCCGCAACGGAAAACTCACGTCTCACCCAGATATCGTCTGATTTCCAAAGTGTCTTTACCTGCTGCGCATCATCACCGATGGGTGCAAGTCCCGATTTCCACGTATTCGTATTATAAGCGGAAGACTCCCAGCCGCCTTGAGGCTTCGATTCAGTATACTGTACCGTATAAGATTTATCTTCCGAAGTCGGTAGAATGACCGCATAACTAGGCTCTTCTTTGCCAAGAAAACGATAAGTATTGCCATCAACATCAATTAAACCCAACAGTGAATGATCAGCGTCTGTCCAGTGTTTCGTTGTCGACGCATGAAGCTGGTCCGTCATGGACCATATACTGAAATTGGGGTTATGTGTAATCAATGGATAAGCTGGAGCTTTGCGTTCTTGGGCTTGTCCATCTAAAACAGCGGAAACACAGGCCACAACAATACAGAGACCCATCTTCCCAAGTTTGTTCATTGCATAAATAGATTTTTGAAAAGGTTTAATCATATTTTTTGGATAAAATTAGCTATACAGTTTTCCCTATTGAGCATTTGCCCAATCCTTTTAACAAAGAAAGTTGGAATAATTGGAATTCAGCTGTCGCATCGTATCATTTTACCTTCAATTTATATCATATTTGACATGCTGCCATCTAATCAAGATAATTATTATCTTTGAGAACCCGTCCGATCGTTATGTGCTCAATGACCTAATAAAAATCGGCATTCAATTTTACCAACAACACAATGAGAAGTATTTCTATTTATTTCTTCGTGACCCTATCTTATCTTTTGTCAACAAGCTTACAGCTCTATGCACAAGAAATAGATTCGGTCAATAAAAAAGAGCTGGATCTGAGTTCCCTACTGAATGGAATCAGGCAACAGCAAATCAATGATTCGCTCGAACGGGTAAAGCTTCAGCACGAAATTGCCGACCTTAAAAGTCAAAATAGTCCCAAAAAGGAGAACTTAAAACAGCAGCTCAATGAGTTTGACGAAGAAAATACGATTCGGCAGCAGCAACTGAAAGTCAAAGTAGACTCGATCAAAAAAAACACAAAAAGATACGCAGTCGCGCCGTTTCAAGACACGTTATTCTATATCTACAATAAGCTTGGATCGTCATTAGCCAAAGATCGCGCTTCCAACGTGGTTAGCAGAATCCACAATCTCTATGAAGATGATTTTGTGAAAGTAGATTCATTTAAAATCGAAAACAGCGAAATCAGCGCCGACATCGTTTATAAAGATCTCATCATAACTTCCGTCACCGAACTTGATGCACTTCTTGAAGGAAAAAGCAAAGAAGAAATTGCGGCAAACTATCTAAAAAAGATTCAAGATAGCATCACAGCTGAACGTGCCGCGAACAGCATCACAAAACTTCTTACCCGAATTGGGCTCGTACTCCTTATTCTCATTGTTTTTTCTATTCTGATCTTACTAATAAATAGGTTAAAAGCATACGGGACACGACGCATACTAACGGAACGAACGCAGCGGATTAAAGACATTAAGATCAAAAATTACGTACTCGTTACTTCGGTACAAAAAACACGGATGTTTATTCATGCGATTAATATCTTACGTTGGGGATTGATCATCCTAATCGCCTTTATCGTGCTGCCTATTGTTTTCAGTGTTTTCCCATTTACACAGAGCTGGGCTTCCAATCTGATCGGACTTTTCACAAAACCGCTCAAAACCGCAGTCTTGGCCATATGGCATTATATTCCAAATCTGATCACAATTTTAGTGATACTTGCCGTCATGCGCTATGCTGTTCGATTTATAAAATATATTTTTAGCGAGATTGACAAGGGCAAATTAGAAATTAACGGTTTTCACCGTGATTTTGCCATGCCAACCTTTACCATCGTTCGTTTCCTGCTTCACGCATTTACGCTGGTGCTCATATTCCCGTACTTACCCGGAGCAAATTCAGATATCTTTAAAGGAATATCCGTATTTATTGGTATCCTGTTCTCTTTAGGGTCATCTTCTGCGATTTCCAATATCATTGCAGGTCTTGTAATCACGTATATGCGTCCTTTCCGGATCGGAGACCGCATCACCATTGCCGACAAAACAGGTGTTGTTATCGAAAAATCGCCCTTGGTAACCAGGCTTCGAACCATAAAGAATGAGGAGATTACGATTCCCAATTCCTCTGTTCTTTCCGGAAATACAGTGAATTACTCGACCTTTTCAGAGGATGGAATCTGCTTTCAGGTGGAATTAACGGTCGGTTATGAAGAGCCTTGGCAACGGATCCATGAGTTGCTTTTAAACATACCACCGCGCGTAAAAAGAGTTAAACTTAATCCCGCACCATTTGTGCTACAAAAACAGTTAGATGATTTTTATGTACTCTATGAGCTGAATGTCTTTATTGAAAGATCTGCGGAAATTGAATTTGCAAGATCTGAAATTTTTCAGTTAATTCTTGACGACTTTTTAACCGCAGGAATTGATATGAATGGACCTCATATCTATGCTAAGGCAGAACATGTACAGCAATATAATCCAAATATGCCCGGCAAGACGCAAGAAAACTAATTTCAGTAATAGCCGCTCCCGATCGAGCAGTCTACCTAAAACACTCGTGTAGAGACGCTCGTACTGGACCAGCTTGTATTAGCTAAATTGGACTAGCTTTTTCTTAATAATTGGCTGTAATTTTGACTTCAATAACAAACAATACAACCGCAACATGGATGAGTTTATTACAGAAAATATACGCATCATACAAGAGCGTATCGACAAAGCGTGCAAAGCAAACCAGCGCAATCCCGGAGAAGTAAAATTATTGCTAGCGACTAAAACTGTACCTGCCGAACGTATTGAAATTGCACTACGTACAGGACAAACGTTGATAGCGGAGAATAAAGTGCAGGAACTGAAAGACAAATTTGAGTATTTAAAAGCTATTCCCCATGTTAATCATTTTATTGGCCACCTGCAAACCAATAAAATCAAGGATATTCTCAAATATAATGTATCCTGCATCCATTCAATAGATCGTGTAGATTTTGCCGAAAAATTGCATCAGCGCCTTTTAAAAGAAAATAAAACCATGGAAGTGCTCATCCAGGTAAACACTTCCTTCGAAGAGAGCAAATATGGCGCTGCTCCAGAGAAAGTCATCGATCTGGTTCAGCAAATAGCCACATTTAGCACACTAAAAATTAAAGGACTGATGACGATAGGTCTATTGAGTGCCGAGGCCGAACAGGTAAGAGCCTGTTTCAAATTGCTTAAACATATTCAACAACAAATTATAGCCCTAGCTATTCCTGATGTATCGATGAAAGAACTGTCGATGGGCATGAGCGGGGATTTAGAAATAGCGATAGCGGAAGGCGCGACGATTGTCAGGGTAGGAACGGCAATTTTTGGACAGCGCCCTACTCCAGATAGTTATTACTGGAATGAGAATCTATAAGATAAAAAGCAATGCGGATACATTTTATACAACACGAAGTTTTCGAAGCACCCGGAGCTTATTTAGCCTGGGCAGAAAAACAACAGCATGAGGTCACCTTTTCCCACGTCTATAGACAGGACCATTTGCCAGAACAAATCGATTCCATCGATGTGTTGATCATTATGGGCGGACCGCAAAGTCCAGATTCATCCCAAATCGAATATCCTTATTTCGACGCTAAAGCCGAAATCGCTTTTATCCGCCGATGTATCAATGCAGGCAAGGCTGTTGTCGGTATATGCCTGGGCGCACAATTGATTGGCGAAGCGCTGTCGGCAACATACGAACACAGTCCGCAAAAAGAAATTGGAGTTTTCCCGATCATGCTCACAGCAGAAGGAATTCAAGACAGCAAAATAGCTCATTTTGGCAGCCCGATACCAGTCGGACATTGGCACAGCGATATGCCTGGACTTAGCCCAGAAAGTAAAATCTTAGCAAGCAGCGTCGGCTGCCCTCGGCAAATTGTTCGCTATACAAATCTCGTCTACGGATTTCAATGCCATATGGAACTCACACCTGAAGTCGTCCGGCTTTTGATCGCTGCAGAAGAAGATCTCTTTCTTCAAAGCCAATCGCTCCAGTTTGTGCAATCACCTGACGAAATTCAGGCTTATGATTACAGCGAAATGAACAGCAAACTTCATACATTTTTAGATTTACTTGAAGGCGCATACGCGAAAAGCCTAGTCAATACATGAAGCGTATCTGTCTAAATGGGAGCGTAAAAACTCACAACGTTAATTCATTATTTGGACAAAAATAGTAGATTTGGTGCAACACAAAAAAACTAGTGATGAACCTAATACACAGTCAACTTTTAAAAATCGGCTATCTAGCCCTTCTGGCATTTATTCTACACGCCTGTGTTTCCCAAAAAGAAAACAAAAACCTCACTTGGTATCAACATCAGGTTATCGAGCAGCTTGTTCTAGAAACGGACTCCAGTTATAGAGTTCAAATTGGTATTATGGCAGCTACCTTCTGGTTAGATAATCAGGATGGTCAACTGACCAAAAAATTAAAACTCCTGCAACAGAGCTACACGCAACGAAATAAAGTTGATGTCGCTGTTCAGCAAGGTACCAACAAAATCATTCGTGTCACTAAATCAGAATAAAACAAGCTTATTCAAGGCAACACAAATGATTTTGGTACCCACCGCAATACCTCAATTCTAGTTAATACCTTCCTCCTGCGCACGGCCTACAATACATGATATTTTTTACCATCTTTTCTCATCACAATACTGCCACGGATAAAGCGATTTATCGATCAATAAATTTTAGTTCATCGTGGTTTCCAAATGGAACACCTCTTCCAAATATTGTTTATATTCCTTTTCGTAATTGTCAATACGTTCTTGAGACGCACCTTTCTCCATATCATGAAAATGGAAACTTCCCAGATGTTCCAATCCGGCAAACTGATTCATCTTGTGAAAACCGAATAAAACACCGGCATCAACGGAATGCTGATCAAAAAATTCATTTTCCATTGTAAAGGCTGTCTCAGGAGCATTCCAGCTCGAAGTCACTAGGTATTTTTTACCCTGCATCAAACCACCGGTACCATAGTTAATGGCCGGATTGTTACGTGAACGACCATCATGTTTATAGATACCGTTGTTGTGACCCGCCGTAAAAACCTCATCGATATAAAGCTTCAGACGATTCGGAACCTGAAACCACCATACAGGAAAATGGTAAATGATAATTTCTGCCCATTTAAAATTTTCAACTTCAACCATTGGATCAAAATCATCGTTGATATTGGTAACCCTTGTTTCAAATCCATTATCACCCAATGTTTCAAGGGTCCAATTTGTTATCGTCGTATTAAAAGAGCCTCCCGAGTGTGCGAATTTCTGTCCGCCATTAATAATAAATATGTTCATTTCTATAATTTTTCTTATTGATAATACAAATTTCTATCATTTTTATAAATCATAAAAATAATTTAAATTATATATTTGTATCATAAAAATAATAACTATGAAATGGAACTTAGAATGGCTTCGTACATTTAAGGCAATCTATGAAACCGGAACATTATCTGCAGCTGCACAGGAATTGTTTATTTCCCAACCTGGTGTCAGCCTACATCTGAATTCCCTGGAAGCGTTTACAGGGTACAAACTTTTTGATCGCTCTGCGCGAAGAATGGTGCCGACCGAAAAGGGAAAAATCTTGTACAACTATGTGATTGATCCGCTTAAAAAACTAGAAACTGGTGAACAGCATTTTCACAAACGTGCATTGGACGAACGTATAACGATCAGTATCGGAATGTGTTTTGAGACTTTTCAGTACACCCTGGAAGAACATATTGCCCAGTTCCCCTTCAATTTAATTATCAAATTTGGAGAATACCCGCAGATGCAGCAGGATCTTGATAATGGCCTATTGGACCTTATTATTACGCCTCAAAAAGGAAACCAGCAGAACCTGCAATACGAAGCGTTCTCAAAAGAACGCATTGTCTTGATTGCGGGGTGTCAGACGGATACATCCACACTGGAAGCACTGCTGAGCGACAATAAAATTAAAGAAGCAGCTCAACTCCTTAAAAAACAATTATGGTATAGCACGGCTGCCGATATGGATCATTTAAAAAACTACTGGTCAACACACTTTGGCGAGCATCCAGACTTTAGCCCCAATTATATCGTTCCTAATATTAGCTCCATCATACGCTGCTTAAGCAACAATACTGGCTTTTCCATCGTTCCCGATTTCCTATGTGCTGAAGCACTTGCTTCCGGGAAAATAAAACTAATCTGGGAAGGGACATCGCCTGTCGAAAATATCCTTTACTTCGGAACGAGAAAGAAAACCATGTACCAGGAAGAAATCGGTCAATTGGAAACGCTATTAAAGGAGAAATGGTAGTCAACTGACTCGTTCATAGCGATAAGATCACCATTAGCTTGGCGCTATTTATTCGCTAGCCGCTCCTGCAATTCCCGACGGAAAGTAATACCGACAGGTAAAGAAGTATTATTGATCTGTACCATGCCATGCTCATATTTGATCACCTTATTGATCGAAGCAATGTAGGATTTGTGGATACGGACAAACTTTGATGCCGGCACCTGTGTGAGAATTTGCTGTGTGGTGCTTGCCGTTAAATAAGTTTGTCCCGGAGTGACAATTTTCACGTAATTGCCAAAGCTCTGGATAAAATCAATCTGCGCTAATTTAACCTCAATGACACGGCCATCCATGCGTATACTAATTGATTTGGGTTCTTCTTCCTGGGGTGGTAGGACCGTGCTATAGGATAGAAAACGTTGAACAGCCTTAAAAAAACGGGGGAACGAGATGGGTTTTAATAAATAATCGACAACGCCATAATCATAGCTTTCCAGTGCGTATTCGGAATAGGCTGTTGTCAAAATCGTCTTGGGTGGGTTATCCAGCATCTTCAGAAACTCCATCCCATTAATTTCGGGCATTTCAATATCCAGGAAGATTAAATCTACTTTGTTCTCCCGAAGAAACTCCAATGCCTCAAAAGCATTATAACATTGAGCGACCAACTCCAGATCAGTACTTCTTTCAATATAATTTACGAGTACATAATGCGCGGCAGGTTCGTCATCAACCACGATACAGCTATTTTTATTCATTGTTTAAAGATTGATAACCAATGATACCTCATACTCCTCTTTCTTGGAATTCGTCGTTAATGTATACCGATTAGGATACAAAAGCTTTAATCGCGCTACTGTATTTTCCAAACCTATTTTCGCCGAAAAAACATTCCTTTTCTTAATGGGAACAGAATTCAGTACATGCAAATATAAGTTCCCTTTTTCAATCTTGATCGAAATATGTACAAAACAATCTTCAATACTGCAGGTTCCGTGTTTAAAAGCATTTTCTACAAAAGTAATCAATAGCATCGGCGCTATCTGATAATTGATATCTTCCTCTTTTTGATAATCAAATTCAATTTTTGTTCGGTAACCTAACCGTTCGCGCTCCAGTTCAATATAACTTGAAATAAAATCAATTTCATCATCCATAGGCACATACTCCCGTTCACTGCTCTCCATTTGATAACGAAGCAGCTGAGACACTTTGATGATCAATTCAGAAGTACGTTCCGGATACTTTAGATTAATACCATAAATGGTATTTAACGTGTTGAATAGAAAATGTGGGTTGAGCTGCTTTTTTAAATGCGACAGTTGCGTTTGATTGGAAAGCAGTTCGCGTCTGGTCTTCACCCGTTGAAAGCGATAAAATTCGATAAATTGTATACTGCCCAATATACAGATCAACGAGCCCAATAGTACACCAAATTGATAATGGAATGTTTTCTGTACAAGATTCTTATAGAGAAAACAATTCTTGTAAATCACGTTGTCCGTTAGCTCTTTTAATAGGATTGCAAAAATGAGCAGGGTTGCCACCGACGCGAACACATACAACAAGGGTTTATTCTTCTTAAGTAGCAGCGGTAATAGAAAGAAACGATTTAACTGAGCGTGCGCATACAGGATCATAAAATAGAACACGCCCATCAGAAAGCCCTTCCAGCTCAAGATCAAAATCCAGTCGTTCAACGTAAAAAGGATAAATGAAAAGATCAATAGAACGATCTCTTGTATTATCTTGTTCTCTAAAACCTTTCTCATCATCCTTATTTTGTTAAAATTCTGTTACAAAGTAAAAGCTTTAAGTTTAAAACAGGAGAAAAATAAATGACGAATTAAATTGGTCACTTTTAAATGCCATAGATCATTTTAAAGGGACATCGGGGTTGCTGTCCTTACTATCTTCGTGTCCATAAATGATAGATAACCTATGCTGAAATTAAATTTAGTGCTATCACTGGCTGTATCACTTGCGACATCCTCTTCCTTCGCTCAGCAACTTACGCTCCGAGACGCGGTAGAACAAGGCATTGCAAATTATGGAATGATCAAGGCAAAGGAATATTATCTCCAGTCTTCCCGGCAGACCAATGAACAAGTCAAACGCGACTTTTGGCCCAACCTGAACATCGTCGCTCAACAGGATTTTGGGACCATTAACGGACAAAATGGCCCGCTGTATGGATTTGGTGGACTTGGTGTGGCTTCGTCGGGAGTAGCCCTTCCGGAACAAAATTGGAATGCTGCATTTGGTGCACTTTACTTAGCCAATGTCAATTGGGACATTTACACCTTTGGACGAAAAAAAGAACGCATCGAATTGGCTAAATCTGACGTTAAAAGACGACAGGCGGATCTCGCTCAGGAAAGGTTCCAGCATAAAGTCAAGATTGCCGCAGCTTACCTCAATTTATTGGCCAGTCAACGATTGGAAAAAAATCAACAGATGAATCTCAATCGTGCACTCGTATTTTTAAATATTGCTGCCACCAAAGTAAAAAATGGACTATTGCCCGGGGTAGATTCTACACTCGCTTCAGCGGAAGTATCGCGTGCAAAAATCAGCCTCAACCAGGCCAGCGAAAATGTGAAGGAGCAAAACAATAAGTTGACGGTATTAATGGGGATTCCAACCAAGGAACTTCAAATAGATACTGCCCTGGTGGAGAAAACACCTGTCCAGCGCACACCTCTTTCCAACAATTTGATTGAAAACAACCCTTTGCTGCAATTTTATCAAAGCAACATTGACCTAGGCGACCAACAAATAAAACTATCCACCAAAGAGTATCTTCCTACGGTAAGCGCATTCGGTGTCTTCCAGACCAGGGGTTCTGGTTTTAAGAGCGACTACATCACGGATTTACAAGCCTACAGCACAAATTATTGGCAAGGGGTTCGTCCCAGTAGGCAAAATTATCTCTTGGGATTGGGCATAAACTGGAATCTGACTTCGATTGCACGCATTAATAAAAAAATCAGTGCACAACGCTTTACCAATGATGCCCTAAGAGAAGAATACCAAACTGCCGAAGCCCAATTGACCGCACAGCTGGATGCTGCTGATGTGAAAATCCAACTGGCCCTAAAAAGTGATTTAGAAGCTCCCCGACAAGTGTCGGCAGCTCAGCAAGCTTACCACCAAAAAATGACGATGTATAAAAACGGTCTAGCGACACTTGTAGACGTTACACAAACCCTTTACACACTCAATAGAGCCGAAACTGACCGAGAGATCGTCCACATTAACCTTTGGCAGTCGCTGTTACTCAAAGCCGCAGCCGCGGGAGATTTTGATATTTTCAACAACGAACTATAAATAACATTACATGAATTTAATACGTTTTGCCTTACGCAAGCCAATATCCATCCTCGTACTCGTATTGGGACTTATTGTCTTTGGCATAGGTGCCGTTCGATCGATCAAGGTGGATATCCTGCCAAAAATGAACCTTCCGGTTATTTATATTGCTCATCCATTTGGTGGCTATTCGCCGGATCAGATGGAATCTTATTTTGCTAAAAACTACGTCAATATCCTTCTTTTTGCCAATGGGGTCAAGTCTATTGAGACCAAGAATATTCAAGGTCTGACCTTAATGAAAGTATCGTATTACGAAGACACCAACATGGCACAGGCTGCAGCCGAGCTAAGCGCCCTGGCCAATCGGATCCAGGCCTCCTTTCCTCCAGGCTCGCAACCGCCGTTCATCATTCGCTTTGATGCCTCGTCCCTTCCTGTAGGTCAACTGGTTTTGAGCAGTAGCAAACGATCCAATAATGAACTGCAAGATCTGGCCAACGTCTATGTCCGGGCATCGTTTACGTCAATCCCCGGTCTATTGTCGCCACCTCCTTTTGGGGGAAGTCCACGTACCATTGAGGTCAACGTTGATCCCGATTTAATGCGTAGCCACCATATGACGCCCGATCAGGTCGTAGAAGCGCTAAGACTAAACAATCAAACCGCTCCGGCAGGAAACGTACGTATTCAGGACAAAAACTACATTACACCAACGAACAATACGATCAAAGAGGTCAAAGATTTTGAAAAAATCCCGCTATTTAAAGGTGGAGTACAAAATCTTTACCTTGGCGATATTGCTACCGTAAAAGATGGTGCCGACGTTACCGCAGGCTATGCTTTGGTCAACGGCAAACGTTCTGTGTACGTTAGTATTGCCAAAGCCGGCGACGCCTCAACCTGGGAGGTCGTGCAGAATTTAAAATCAGCCTTACCAAAGATTCAGGAGAATTTACCCGACGACGTCAAATTATCCTATGAATTTGATCAATCCGTCTATGTCATCAATTCCGTAAAGAGTCTGATTACCGAAGGTGCCATCGGCGCTATCCTGACCGGACTTATGGTGCTCCTATTTTTAGGTGATCGGAGAGCTGCGCTGATTGTTATCCTAACCATACCGATATCCGTGATATCCGGCGTGCTCTTTCTGAAACTTTTCGGGCAGACCATCAACCTCATGTCCCTCAGTGGACTGGCTTTGGCTATTGGTATCCTGGTCGACGAAAGTACGGTAACGATCGAGAATATACACCAGCATCTGGATATGGGTAAACCCAAAGCCCTGGCGATCTGGGATGCCTGTAAAGAGATCGCCTTACCCAAATTATTGATCCTGCTCTGTATACTAGCCGTATTTGCGCCAGCATTTACCATGACAGGCATCCCGGGTTCGTTATTTCTTCCCTTGGCCCTGTCCATTGGCTTCTCCATGATCATATCCTTTCTCCTTTCGCAGACATTTGTTCCCATCATGGCCAACTGGCTGATGAAAGATCATGCGCATAAGGCTCCACATGCGACCAAATCCGAGGGTTTAAATGCAGATGAAGCGCAATTTGCTGCAACTGGACTGACCGTAGCATCCGAGCAGGATACCCTGGATCAGAAGAAACTATTGGTGGAACGGGAAGACTTTAACAACGATGGAAAGATCAGTATTTTTGAACGGTTCAGAAACAGGTTCATGAAAATGATCGACCGTTTGTTCAAAAGGAAGAAAACCATTACTGTAGTTTATCTGCTGGGAGCAATAAGTCTTGTTGTCATTTTACTTTCCACAATCGGCCAGGATGTATTTCCGAGGGTCAACTCGGGACAGTTCCAAATGCGTCTTCGTGCAGCGGAAGGCACACGGATCGAGCGCACCGAAGAAAAAGCAAAACTAGCGCTGGCCGAATTGGAAAAACTGGTTGGGAAAGAACATATCAGCATATCATCTGTCTATATCGGGCAACATCCGGGGCAATTTTCCGTTTCGCCGATCTATCTTTTCATGGCTGGTCCACATGAAGCTGTTTTCCAGATTGCACTGAAAGACTACCATCACGATATGGACAGTTTCCGTGATGAGTACCGCAAGCGGCTTAAAGCTGCATTGCCAGATGTGCAAGTATCTTTTGAACCGATCGAACTTACCGATAAAGTGTTAAGTCAAGGATCGCCCACACCTATTGAAGTTCGGATTGCAGGAAAAAACAAAAAGAACAACGAGAAGTACGCCGGTAAATTGATTGCAGAATTAAAAACAATCCCTTACTTTAGAGATGTGCAACTAGCACAATCCATCAAATATCCTTCGTACGACATTAAGATAGATCGCATTAGGGCTGCACAATTGGGCGTTGACCTCAGCGAAGTCACACGATCACTCATCGCTTCTACTTCTTCTTCACGCTATACGGAAAAGAACACCTGGATCGATGAAAAAGCCGGGCTTTCCTACAACGTCCAGGTTCAGGTTCCTATCGATAAAATGAAAGATGAGAAAGAAATCGGTGAAATTCCTTTGTTGAAAAATTCAGCGCGTCCTATTCTGAGCGACGTTGCGACGATCACACCGTCCTTTACTTATGGCGAAAACGACAATCTAGGGGCAATGCCCTATGTATCAGTTACAGCAAATATTGATCATACCGATTTAAAAACAGCCTCCAAGGATGTACAGCGCAGTATCAAAGCCCTTGGTGAACTCCCTCGTGGGCTATCCATGGAGCAAATAGGACTTGGAAAAGTATTGTTAGAGACCATGAGCAGCCTCGAATCGGGTCTAGCTGTGGCCATTATCGTTATATTCCTGATGCTATCGGCTAACTTTCAATCGTTCAAAGTTTCTATGGTTGTGCTCACGACAGTGCCTGCGGTTGTGCTGGGCTCATTGCTTCTGCTGTTGTTGACAGGATCTACCCTCAACTTACAATCCTATATGGGAATTATCATGTCGGTGGGTGTATCCATTGCGAATGCTGTTTTGCTCATCACCAATGCTGAACATATCCGTCGGCATCATGGCGATGCGCTGGCTGCAGCCCGTGAGGCAGCATCCTTACGGCTCCGGCCTATTATCATGACCAGTTTGGCCATGATTGTAGGCATGCTCCCTATGGCCATTGGCCATGGCGAAGGTGGCGAACAAGTTTCACCACTCGGTAGGGCCGTCATTGGCGGATTACTATTTTCGACTTTTGCCGTACTCGTCATCTTACCTCTCATATTTGCCTGGGCGCAGGAAAAAAGCAGTACACAATCGATCTCATTAGATCCTGAAGACAAAGACAGCAAGCACTATATTGCCGCATTAAAACCTTTATCGTAAAAGCAGTATCATCTATAAAATATGAAAAATAATTTGTTCAAAATAGTAGCTATCGCCGGTCTGATCGCATCCTTAGCCGGATGCCATTCGGCTGCTGAGGAAAATGCAAAAAAAGAAAGTCCCGAAGCTGCAGCTCCGGCAATGGAGACCTTTGTACCCACCAAACAGAAATTAACAAATAAAATGCAGATTCCTGGGGAAATCACGGGATTCCAACAGGTCGAGATATACGCCAAGGTAAGCAGTTATGTCAAGAGCCTCAATGTGGACATCGGAAGTCAAGTGCATGCCGGTCAGCTATTAGCTGTATTGGAGGCTCCCGAATTAAGTTCACAACTATCAGCCGCAAAATCACGTTTCAAATCCCAGGAGGCCATCTATATGGCGACCAAAAGCACTTACGACAGACTCTTTGAAACCAGTAAAGTCGAGGGAACGGTGGCGAGACTGGATCTAGAGGTGGCCGAAGCAAAAAAGAATGCCGATTTTGCACAATATCAAGCCGCTAAATCCGCCTACGCCGAAGTTCAAAATCTATTGAATTATTTAGAAATCAGGGCGCCCTTTGATGGTGTCATCGCTACAAGAAATGTCAATCAGGGCGCTTATGTCGGACCTGCTGGCCGTGGTTCGGAAATGCCCATCATGACCATTCAACAACAACGTAAACTCCGGTTAGCCGTTGCTGTTCCAGAACAATATTCGGGTTTTTTAGCGGAAAACCAGCCCTTACAATTTACGGTCAAATCATTGCCTGGACAAACATTCTCCGGTAAGATCGCACGTAAATCGGGGGCATTGGACAGCCGGTTAAGAGCTGAACGGGTAGAAATTGATATTATCAATACCGACAACAAGCTATTGCCCGGTATGGTCGCCGAGGTCGAATTGCCTTTGACTTCCCAAGACAGCACTTTCGTTGTGCCAAAATCAGCGGTATTTACATCCGGTGAAGGGAATTTTGTAATTGCTGTCGTTGCTGGCAAAACACAACGTCTCCCGGTTCAGAAAGGGCGCAGCATAAATGGTCAGACCGAAATTTTTGGTGACTTAAAGGGGGGCGTTACGCTGGTCAGCAAAGCAGATGAAGAGATTATAGATGGTACGTCGGTCAACTAAGACGCTCATGAATTTGAAGTTCTCATAACTAACAAAAACCGAACCCGATTTAGACGGGTTCGGTTCTTAAAATTTCCTAAATTTCCATACATTGAAATGGCTATACGAATTCAACAAATCGGAGTGCCTTTATTATTGGTCAATCTAGCTTTCATGGTTAAGTCTGGATGCTATTGCCCTTCTTTCGGGTCAATTGCGGCAGCCACTGCAGTGAGCGCCAAGGCTCCCCCAACAATCATCGCTCCTTGTCCTTTTTTCTCTTTAACAGCCACCACATCCCCACGCCTATTATATAATTCAATTATATTGTTAAGCGCTACAGCACCCGTCTGCCAAAGCTGGGCAGCATAAAATCTTTGCTCCGTAGTTTTAGCGACCACTTTACCATCTTCCAAAATAGAATAACTTAGATAGCTCCTTAAACTGTATGGTGATTCAGCACCTTCAAATTGCGCAAGTTTCACTGCATAACTCTCCCCATTCATATCATACATATACACTTTCTCTTTTCGAGATGATCGTACAATGGCTTTAACATCATTTTTAAAATCAAAATAATGCCCATCCACATAGGCATGTGGTGGGATAAGTACCACATCTTTAGGTAAACTTACCGATCCCGTAATATAACCATTAACCCATGCGTCGTTGAATAACGTTGCATTTCGAGTATCTATATTGGAAACAGAGGCGTTCACCTTTCCGTTAAAATCGGCTTTTTCGGCTGAATAGCCTACCGCTTTACCGTTAATAACCAAGGCCGAACTTTTAAGATCCCATAAGATCGGCTTATCAATTTTGTTTTCTATCCGCAGATAAATTCGACCATCTCGGTCGGCAAAGGAATAATCGATTTGTAGCGTATCATTATCAAAAGAAAATGTTCCTTTGTCTTCATCTTTCTTTACATTCTCGCCGTTGAATGTCATGAGGTAGTTAGAAGAACAGGCTGAAAGAAAAACAGCACAATAAATTGGCATGAGCATTTTAAATACTTTTCGCATAACATCAGGATATTTTAGTGCAACTATAACGGTTATAGAATCGTTGTCCAACAATATAAAAATTATTCTAAAGAATACAGTGAAATAATATAAAAAAAATCTGATTATTTCTCTCTTAAAAGGACATTTTTCTGTATTAATAGGGATGCTATTGTGTTGTGCACCAATTGACACTAAAAC
Organism: Sphingobacterium sp. UBA1498; assembly: GCF_002325125.1. Taxonomy (NCBI): domain Bacteria; kingdom Pseudomonadati; phylum Bacteroidota; class Sphingobacteriia; order Sphingobacteriales; family Sphingobacteriaceae; genus Sphingobacterium; species Sphingobacterium sp. UBA1498. The sequence continues at coordinate 6,433 of NZ_DCRG01000032.1, read as the reverse complement.
AATACCAACTGGTAAACTAACAAGGTATTTATAGGTATTTATAGGGGGATAGCAGGGTGTTAACAGGGGTATATCCCTGTTAACACCCTGCTATCTCCGCGTAGTCTTCCTGTTATATCACGGTTAATGTAGGTATTGGTATAGCTTTGGTATCAAGTAAATAATAGGGTGCTTTTACTATTGCTTAGAAAGCATGGAATTTTAGTGATGCATAGCGACTTTTTTAAAACGAATGCAAAAGCTATATTTACAAAAACCTAAACCCATGTTCATGAAAGAGAAATTTATCGACAGAAAGGATCAACAGGCCAATAAGATATTTGAAAGAAGGACATTATCTTCCGATTATAGAACGATTATTCCCTTACTGTCTCCAGGAATGAAAATATTGGATGTAGGCTGCGGCACAGGTACACTGACCAATGAGGTTGCGGCACATATCGGTGACGGGACAATAATCGGTCTGGATAACACTGCTGCTTTTATAGACAGTGGAAAGGAGCTGTATGCTAGCACTAGAAATTTAAGTCTTGTCTGCTGTAATATTTTCGACTACAAGCCGCCACATGAGTTTGACTTGATTATTACAGCGCGCACCATGCAGTGGTTAAGCGATATTCCTAAAGCACTGGATCTTTTCAAATCCTGGCTAAAGCCTGCTGGGCAAATTTCTATTTTAGATTACAACCATACCACGATCGAGTGGAATCCCGCTCCACCAGAGAGCATGCTTGAATTTTATCGTACTTTCCTTAGATGGCGAGAAGATGCAGGCATGAATAATCGGGTTGCCGATACAGTAGCCGCACTTCTACAGGAAGCAGGGTTCAATGCAATTCACGTGATCAATGCTGATCAAGTTTATAAAAGAGGAGAAGACAATTTTGGAGTAAACTTAGCCATCTGGAACAAAGTGGCCCAGTCGCGACAAATGGTCATCGAAGGTTATATTACTGACGAACTTCGCTTGCAGGCTATTGAGGAATATACAAGATGGATAGAAACAGAAGCGACAAGCATGACACTCAAAATGAACGATGTGAGGGCTAGCAATTCTTATCTGTGAGCGTATTAACGCCACCTGAGAAGTAGACGTTGTGTTCGCGGTGATCCGAAAAATATAAACAGCAAAGTAAGTCGCTAAAATGACGACTTACTTTCCTGTATGCTCTAACCAATCTTCATAGGAAAGCACCCCTAATTCGGGTCTACCCTCTCCTTCCAAAACTGCAATAAACTCCAATTGATTGCCATCCGGATCATTAAAGTAAATGGCCAATGCCGGCATCCATGCAAAGACCATCGGTGCTTCGATCCCATCTTTTAAAAAATTATAAGGGGTCAGGTCACGAGTTTTCAGATAGTCCACGGCGTAATTCAGTATATCTTCTTTATCCGCTCTAAAAGCAAAATGTCTCGGCTGAAAATTTGTTTCTTCCTGCCATAAGCCTAACATATTGTCTTTTCCGGGGCCAATCCATAGGAAAACAATGGGACGCGTCGGATCGCGATGTGCCACACGTAATCCCAATACTTCTGTATAAAATGCGACAGATTTGGTTAAATCCCTAACCTGGATATGTGTTTCGTATAAGCCTTGTATCATAAATTATATCGTTTTAAATTATTCGCATTCATGTGTAGTTGTCTCGCGATGTCAATATAAGATCGGATGGGTATGAAGCATGCCGTGTACTTATATTGGCCGTAACTTTCGCCTTTCGTAACCGCAATTTAACTCAATTGCAAAACTAAAACCAGTAAAAAAGCTAAATAAGACAGAAAGATGATGATTTATGATCTCACAATTTGATTTAAGGGAAAACAACCTTATCTTGTAACTAAACACATTAAGCTATGCCTGATACCCTTCTCTTTCAAAAATATGTGTCTGGTGATTTCACCGACTTCCAAGACTTGGTGAAGGAGGATGATGTCATGAAATATATTACTGGCAAAGGCTTGTCCAACGCACAGGCGCGAAAAAAATTCGAGTCGATTCTCGAACTCAACCAAGATCCGGATTTAGGTTATTTCAAAGTAATTGAAGCAGATACGCAAAAACTTTTAGGGGACTGTAAGCTCGTTAACTACAAAAAAGATGCAACCGTATTTGAAATAGGCTATTTGCTCCGCAAGGAACACTGGGGCAAAGGTTTAGGGACGCAGATTTGTAAGTCAATGCTCGCACTAGCGACAGCATTGGATCCAAATAAGGATGTCATCGGCATTATTGATCCCGATAACACCGCTTCGAAACGCCTGTTAAGCAAATTCGGATTCAAGAGTTTTTTCGTCGGGATCGAAGACGCTATTGCGACCGAAAAACTGATCCTCAAACGAACCGCAATCAAATAAACAAAGCCCATTCGTTTATTAGAAACAATCTTTTCAGCCCATGCCCGAGTCAAACAAAAAATCCATGAAGCTTAAGGTAAAAACAAACTGTAAAGCACACGAAAGCCTTCAGGATACCTTATCATTCTTTGGCGTAAATTGTCATCGCCCCTATTACATTTCTTCTGGCAATCCGATTTTTGAATACCCCAGTAATGCTTTTCGTATCGACTTTTATGCGATCTGTATCTGTACCGAAGGGGATATCAATATTGAAATCGATAATCAGGAATACCATTTCTCAAAGCATAAGATTCTCGTATCCGCACCGACAACAATTATCCGATTTTCACAGGTCAGTCCTAACTTTAGAATGAAGCTTATTTTCTTTGACAAAGCATTTCTTCTTAAACATATTGTCAATCCATTCTTTATCGAACAACTGGGACTTTTCAAAAATTCGACCTTTACCATCGTTAATGCTAAAGATAATCTTGTCGACAAATTAATAAAATTAATAGATTACCTTAAGGATGTTACTTTACGGACGACACGTTTTACAGCAGACATCATTCGGACAATCATCTTTAATTTATTATTGGAAATCGCCGACGAATTGGCTACCGAACACCAAATTCCTGCAGACAGTACCCAAGAAACAAATCATCTGTTCTATAAGTTTACGAACTTAGTTCAACGCTATGGAAGTCGATACAAAGAAGTACAGTATTATGCCGATAAGTTGTTTATTTCAAACAAATACCTTATTCATGTTGTAAAGAGAGCCTCTGGTAAAACGCCGCATGAAATTATTGACGAGTATGTACTTAAAGAAGCCTATGTGCTGCTGGGGAACCCCGAAAAAACAATTTCACAAATTTCGTATGAAATCGGCTTCCATTCCATTTCGGCATTCGGTCGTTTTTTCAAAAAATACTCCACCTTATCGCCGTCTGAATACCGAAAGCAACAAAATATGTAGGAATCGGAAATTCGGTAGAACAATAGCGAATTTGAGGGCACAAATGTTTCAGATGGTATCGGTAACTTTAGTCAAGGATTAAAAACCATACGTATCATGAAAGAAATCACCTCCAAATTCGACAACGTATTGAATGCATCTGCCGAATGTAAAAACGTTAATCATGAACCTGATTCGAGCAAAGAGGTTCAACGTAATACACCAAAAAAATCGATGCCCTTTTCTGATCAGATCGGTAATTATCAGCGCAATAAAGGCATTCCCCCAAAATCATATAAAGACAGTAAAATCTACATCGTCGGAAGTGGTATCGCAGGGATGTCCGCGGCTTATTATTTTATCCGTGACGGACATGTTCCTGCGGAGAACATCACCTTTCTTGAACAGCTCCATGTGGAAGGTGGCTCGTTAGATGGTGCTGGCAACGCAGCCGATGGTTATATCATCCGCGGTGGCAGGGAAATGGATATGACCTATGAAAATCTTTGGGACATGTTTCAGGATATCCCTGCATTGGAGATGCCTGCCCCGTATAGTGTTTTGGACGAGTACCGTTTGATCAATGATAATGATCCCAATTACTCGAAAGCAAGGCTCATTCATAAATTGGGTGAAATAAAAGATTTCAGTAAATTTGAATTGAGCAAAATGGATCAGCTGGCCATCATTCGCCTGCTGCTCAAAAATAAAGAAGACTTAGATGACTTAACCATCGAAGACTACTTCAGCGAATCATTTTTATCCAGCAATTTCTGGACCTTCTGGCGTACCATGTTCGCTTTCGAAAACTGGCATAGTTTACTTGAGCTGAAATTGTACATGCATCGTTTTTTACATGCGATCGATGGACTGAACGACCTTTCGTCATTGGTATTCCCTAAATACAATCAATACGATACTTTTGTAACCCCATTGCGCAAAGTACTCCAAAGCAAAGGGGTAAACATTCAGTTTAATGTGCTGGTCAAAGACCTCGATATCCAAAGCAATACCGAAGGAAAAGTCGTGGAGGCGCTTATCACAGAACAAGATGGTAAAGCGGTGAAAATTCCAATTGGAAAAGACGATTTCGTCATTGTTACCACCGGATCAATGACCGAAGACACCTTTTATGGAGATAACAAAAACGCACCGATCATTGGTATAGACAATAGCAGCAGCGGTCAAAGCGCAGGCTGGAAGCTCTGGAAAAACCTTGCCGCCAAATCAGCTATATTTGGTAGGCCCGAAAAATTTTGCAGTAACATCGAAAAATCAGCCTGGGAGTCTGCAACGCTGACTTGTAAGCCTTCGGCTTTAGTCGAAAAACTAAAAGAATATTCCGTCAACGACCCTTATTCCGGCAAAACAGTTACTGGCGGTATTATCACCATTACTGATTCCAACTGGTTGGTGAGTTTCACTTGTAATAGGCAGCCTCACTTTCCGGCTCAGCCAGACGATGTCCTTGTCTTGTGGGTATATGCCTTATTTATGGATAAAGAAGGAAATTACATTAAAAAGCCAATGCCCCAATGTACGGGAGATGAAATTCTAGCCGAGTTATGTTACCATCTGGGCATTATTGAGCAACTGGACGATGTTATCACAAATACCATTGTGCGTACGGCGTTTATGCCCTACATTACGTCTATGTTTATGCCTAGAGCAAAGGGTGACCGTCCAAGAGTTGTCCCTGAAGGCTGCAAAAATCTTGGCTTGGTCGGTCAGTTTGTCGAAACTAATAACGATGTGGTTTTTACCATGGAAAGCTCAGTACGTACAGCACGGATTGCCGTATATGAACTTTTAAACTTAAATAAACAGGTTCCAGATATCAATCCCCTTCAATACGACATCCGTCATCTCTTAAAAGCGGCCAAAACGTTAAATGACGACAAACCGTTTATAGGAGAAGGTTTACTGCGTAAACTATTGAAAGGCACTTATTTTGAACATATCCTACCGCTTGGTTCCGCTGACGAAGAAGAGCATGAATCCTTTCTCACAGAACAGATCAGCAAATTCAAAGATTGGTTAAAAGGAATTAAAGGATAAGGATCACAGCATGCGCCATGGTTTCGCGGCGTATGTTTTTACGAATTGAAAAAATAATAACATCATGGACTTTAAAAATATTACGATAGCAGGCAGCGGAGTTTTAGGTTATCAAATTGCTTTCCAAGCTGCTTTTCATGGCTATGAAGTTACCGTATATGACATCAACGATGAGGTACTTGAAAAAGCAAAAGCTAAATTTGATCTTATGGCGCAGGCATTCGAGAAAGATCTTCATGCGAGTAAGGAACAACTGGCTTCAACCTTTGACAGGCTCAGTTACGATTCAAACCTTGCTTCGGCAGTAGCGAACGCAGATTTTCTGATCGAAGCCGTTCCCGAAAACCCTGCCATTAAAATAGGTTTCTATCAGGAGTTAGCGAAAGTCGCTCCGGAGAAAACCATTTTTGCGACAAACTCTTCCACCCTACTACCAAGTCAGTTTGCCCAAGAAACTGGCCGTCCGGAGAAGTTCCTGGCCCTACATTTTGCCAATGAGATCTGGAAGCACAATACAGCAGAAATTATGGGCCATCCAGGCACAGACAAAACAGTATTTGAGCAGGTGGTCAACTTTTCAAAATCCATTGGGATGGTTGCACTGCCACTGCATAAGGAGCAGCCTGGCTATATTGTAAACTCCTTACTTGTTCCGCTACTATCGGCAGCAACGGATCTTTTGGTCAACGAAGTAGCCGATGCCCAAACAATCGACAAGACTTGGATGGTTGCCACGGGAGCGCCAACGGGCCCCTTTGGCATACTCGATATCGTTGGCATCACAACTGCCTATAATATCAACAAAATGAGTGCCGAGGCAGCCAATGATCCCATAAAGATCAAAACTGTAGCCTATCTTAAAGAACATTTCATAGACAAGAACAAATTAGGCGTCGCTACCGGGGAAGGGTTCTATACCTATCCCAATCCAGCCTATCAATCGCCAGACTTTTTGAAGTAATGGACTGGCTTTCGAAAGAACGCGATTTCAATAAACAGCTCGTTCGCGATCTTACAAGATAACGGATAAATAAAGACTTGTTGCACAGCACATAAAAAGAGGGTGTCCGAAAAGTC